>WJOY01000026.1 GCA_009619075.1 Dehalococcoidia bacterium | reverse complement strand
CTGGGGTGTTTGAGTTTAACCTGCCTTAGTTGCCTCGATGTTGGCCAGTCCTCTACAACCACATCAACATTTTTCAGTTTGCTTTGAAACTCTGGGGGCAAATCCTCAATTGCCCTGGCCACAAGAGACTCAAATCTCTCCTCTGGCATATCACTAAATCCACTCACCGGCATTATTCTACCACGTATCTTGCTTTTTCCCTTTTTCAACCAGATTTTCTTGACGAGAGCTAATAAATAGGATAGGCTATTTGCTCAAAGCTAGGAGGGAAAATACCAAATTGTGGTGTCGCGGCATTAGAGGTGCTATTACAGTTACGGCAAATAATAAAGAGCGCATTATAGCTGCCAGCAAGGAGCTACTCGAGGAAATGGTACAGGCCAATGGAATTGAGATTGACGAGGTAGCTGCCATCTTTTTCACTACCACGTCAGACTTAAATGCTGAGTTCCCAGCAGCGGCAACACGGGAGCTAGGATGGCCACAGCACCTTGCCCTACTTTGCGGACACGAGATGAATGTTCCCCATAGTCTACCTCACTGCTTGAGGGTTTTAATGCTAGTAAATACAGGAAAAGGAGCCGCAGAAATTAAGCATATTTACTTAAGGGAAGCAAGAAAGCTGAAAAGAGGCGAAGCCATAATACCCGGAGGCAAAAAATGATTGTAGTCATGAAAACTAGCTGCAGCCAAGGTGAAATTGATAGGGTTGTGGAGCGCATCCAACAACTAGGATTAAAGACGCATGTATCACAAGGTGTCGAGCGTACAATTATAGGGATATTAGGCCAAGTTCTTACCAATCTTCAAGATACATTGCTGCTATTGCCCGGGGTGGAAGAGATTATCCCCGTTAGTAAGCCTTATAAGCTTGCCAGTCGGGAGTTCCACCCTCAAAATACCATAGTCAAGATAAATGACATTGCCATTGGTGGTGATGAAATAGTTATTATGGCTGGACCCTGCGCGGTAGAAAGCGAAGAGCAACTTCTAGCTACCGCTCGGGAAGTCAAAGCAAATGGCGCTAGCATCTTGCGCGGTGGCGCCTTTAAACCAAGTACCTCACCTTATCACTTTCGTGGATTAGGTGAAGTGGGGCTCAAAATGCTAGCAAAAGCCCGAGAGGAAACTGGGATGCCTATCATTACTGAAGTAATGGCACCAAATGACGTTGAGCTCGTAGCTAGCTATGCTGACATCCTCCAGATTGGGGCACGAAACATGCAGAATTTCATTCTGCTGGATGAAGTGGGGAAAACGAGGAAACCGGTGATGCTCAAGCGAGGTTTATCAGCTACAATTCAAGAATGGCTACTAGCTGCCGAATATATTCTAGCCAAAGGAAATGAACAACTTATCCTCTGCGAACGTGGCATTAGAACCTTTGAAACTTCCACTCGTTATACTATGGATATCAGCGCTATTCCCACCATTAAAAGAGTTAGCCATCTGCCCATCATTGCTGACCCCAGTCATGCCACAGGCAAATGGTATTTGGTAACTCCACTGGCACTAGCAGCGATAGCTGCTGGGGCTGATGGATTGATAATAGAAGTCCACCCTAACCCTGATCTGGCGCTTAAAGACGGTGCTCAATCGCTTACCTTTGAACATTTCCGACAATTTACGTCTCAATTAATACCTATAGTCCAAGCCAGCGGGAGAAAATTGGCTACTTCTAGCATAAAGATTAAGTCCTAAGCTTCAAATGAGGATTGAGCAAGAATTAATCAGCATAGTTCCCGAAAAGGAAACACTTATCACCATCGGCGTCTTTGACGGCGTTCATGCAGGGCATCGCTACCTGATTAAAAGACTGAACCAGCGAGCCGGGGAGGAAAATTTGCTTAGCGGCGTAGTCACCTTCAACCCCCATCCACAATCTATATTGCACCCCCGTAATCAATTACTGTGGCTAAGCAGCCTAGAAGACCGAGGTAAGGAACTTCAAGAACTGGGCGTAGCTTTAATTGCAGTGCTATCTTTCACTCCAGAGCTAGCTCAACTCAGCACCAGAGAGTTTGTCGCCTTGCTTAAGAAGTATCTCAAGATGCGTGGCCTCATAATCGGCCCTGACTTCGCTTTAGGCAGAGGACGCGAGGGCGATGCTAATTTACTGCGCACATTGGGACAAGAAATGACGTTTAGCGTGGAAGTCATGCCTCTATTTACAATCAATGGTGAAATAGTGCGTAGCACTCTTATTCGTCGAGCGCTGGCTCAAGGTGATATGACGAAGGTGGAAAGTTTGATGGGGCGCTATTTCAAGCTTAGTGCCAAAGTTATCTCCGCAGACAAACGCGGCCAAAGGTTAGGATTTCCTACTGCTAACTTAGATATAAGGCCAGGACAAGCATTACCCGGCAACGGTGTTTATGCCACTATTACTCAAGTAGAGGGGAAGCAATTTGCTTCAGCCACCAATATTGGCATACGCCCCACTTTTGAAAGTGGTAAAAAGACCGTGGAAACTCACCTCCTCGATTACGAAGGTAATTTATACGGCAAAGAACTCCAGGTTAAATTTATACACAAATTGAGAGATGAGCAACGCTTTGCTTCGTCTAAAGAACTAGAGGCTCAGATTAAAAAAGATGTCGAAAAGGTAAAAATAATAACTAGAGAATTAAAATGACCGATCCTTCATCCTTCAGGACAGGCTTCAAATTTAGCTCCCTCCTAAAGCGAGGGGTAGCTGAAGTCATCGTCGAACAGGAGCTGATACAGCTACTAGAATCAGGGAAACGCCTAAGGTTAAAACAAGGTTTTGACCCCAGCACCACAGATATCCACCTAGGACATGTGGCTGGTTTGAGGAAGTTGCGCCAGTTTCAAGAGCTAGGACATAAAGTCATTCTCATAGTTGGTGACTGGACAGCACGAATTGGAGATCCAAGCGGTCAATCAGCTACTCGCCCCATGCTTTCTCAAAAAGAAGTAGCGGCTAATGCCCAAACTTATTTGAGACAATTCTTCAAAGTGGTAGATAAGGATAAAACGGAAGTAAGATGGCAAAGCGAGTGGTACGACAAATTCACTCTAAACGAGGTAATTAAACTCACGAGCAGATTTACTATAGCGCAACTTTTAGCTAGGGAAGATTTCAATAAAAGATATAGCTCTGGCAATCCTATTTCTCTAACCGAGATGCTCTATCCCTTACTCCAAGGCTATGACTCAGTAGTTATCAAAGCTGATGTCGAATTTGGCGGTACTGACCAGAAATTTAATTGCCTCCTAGGTAGAGAACTACAGCAGTCCATGGGCCAGTCTCCTCAACAAGTTTTCCTCGTTCCCCTTCTCATTGGCACTGATGGCAGCCAGAAGATGAGCAAGAGCTTGGGTAACCATATAGGTATCGTTGAACCACCCCGGGAAATGTATAGCAAGGTAATGTCTATTCCTGACCATCTTATCATCGATTATTTTGAATTAGTAACTGATGTCCCAGATGAAGAAATCGCTGAATTTAAGAAGCAGTTGAATACCCACTCAGTTAACCCCATAAAGCTTAAAAAACGGTTGGCCTATGAAATTGCAACACAATTCCATGGTCATAAGGCAGCAAGCGAGGCAGAAGAGTACTTTACTAAAGTATTTCAGAAAAGAGAAATACCAGAGGAGATCCCCGAATATGTTTTTGCAGCTAGCTATACCGAGGACAGGCTATACCATATTGATATCGCTCCAACTCTACTTCAAGAGGGACTAGTTAAAAGCAATAGTGAATTGAAGCGCTTACTGACTCAAGGAGCAATTGAGCTAGACGGTGAAAAGATAAGCAGTAGTCTCATTGCCGCTCATAGTGGCAGCATCCTTAGAATAGGGAGGCGCCGTTTTGTCAAGATAGCCATACACGCAAATCCTAAATTCTAAACCCTAAATTTTAAACAATATCAAATGTCAAAATTCAAAACAAAAAGGCAGAGGTTTAGAACATTTAATTTTAGAGTTTTGGATTTGTTTAGGATTTCAAGATTAGAATTTAGAAATTTATTCTCTGGAGTGAATTGGAGGTAAATATAGATGCAGCTGCGTATACCAGGACCGACACCTTGCCCACCACAAGCCCTTCAAGCTATGGGCAAACAGATGATAAGTCACCGAGGTAAGGAATTTGGCAACATCCTTAACTCAATAACAGAAAAACTAAAACAAGTATTCCAAACCAAGGGAGATGTTCTTACCCTTACGTGTGCAGGTACCGGTGGCCTGGAAGCAGCCATTGTCAATACCTTGTCGCCAGGTGACAAGATTTTGGCAGTATCTTGTGGCGTCTTTGGTGACCGTTTCGCCGATATTGCCAAGCAATATGGGGCTAATGTGAAGTGCCTCAATTTTGAATGGGGAAAACCAGCCGACCCCGAAGCAATAGGCAAGGCTTTAAGAGCAGAAAGTGATATTAAAGCAGTGCTGGTAACTCATAATGAGACATCCACAGGAGTAACTAACGACATTGGTAAAATAAGCTCTGTAGTCAAGGAATTTGACAAGCTTCTTCTGGTGGATGCCGTCTCAAGCCTTGGCTGCATTGACTTGCCTACAGATGAGTGGCATTGCGATGCTGTCATCACCTGCTCTCAAAAGGGATGGATGTCTCCCCCAGGACTATCCATGATTAGTGTAAGCGAAAAGGGTTGGCAAGCACACGCCACTGCTAAAATGCCACGCTATTACTGGGATTTTAGCAAAGCTAGAGATTACTTACAAAGGGGGCAAACGCCATGGACTCCAGCCATTTCCATTTGTTATGCTCTAAACGCCAACCTAGATTTAATGCTAAGCGAGGGATTGCCTAACATATTCGCCCGGCATGCTAGAGTAGCCCAGCTGACCAGAAAGGGGGTAAGGTCATTGGGATTGTCTCTTTTCCCACCAGACAGCCATGCCTCCAATACCGTGACAGCGGTGAGAGCCAGTGATAAGCTTGATGTGTCTAAATTAATTCAGGTTCTCAGAGACAAATATGATGTAGTTATTGCTGGAGGGCAGAAAAAACTATCAGGCAAAATCTTTCGCATTGGTCATCTTGGCTTGGTTGAAGAGAATGACATTAAAACAGTATTAGAAGCATTAGCCAAGGCTTTGCCCTCTGCTTACCGTCATTCTGAGTCCTTCGCTCCTTGTCATTCTGAGGAAGCAAAGCGACCGAAGAATCTCGCTCAGGGTAAACTCCGCGAAGAATCTCGGGATTGAAGCTCAGAAGATGCAAATTTTAGTTGCTGACCCAATCGCTGAAGAAGGACTAGAAATCCTTCGCCATTATGCTCAAGTTGACATCAAACCCAAATTGAAGCCTGAAGAGCTTAAAGCCATAATTGGCAATTACGATGCTCTAATTGTGCGCAGTCAAACTCAAGTTCCCGCCGAAATTATTGACGCTGGGGAGAAACTTAAGGTAATTGGCCGAGCGGGAGTGGGCCTAGATAATATTGACGTTGCTGCTGCTACTAAAAAAGGCATAGTGGTAGTTAACGCTCCTACTGCTAACACTGTTTCCGCCGCTGAACATACTATTGCTCTTATGCTCGCCCTGTCACGTAATATACCTAAAGCTAATAGTCAACTTAAATCAGGCAGATGGCAAAGAAAAGAACTAGTAGGCACTGAACTTAGAAATAAAACTTTGGGCATAATCGGTTTAGGTAACGTAGGCTCAGAGGTAGCTAAACGGGCTCAAGCATTTGAAATGTGTGTTATCGCACACGATCCCTTTGTCTCTACAAATTATGCCCGCAAACTCAAAGTGGACTTAGTTCCCCTCGACCAACTTCTGGAACAATCTGATTTTATCACCCTTCATGTGCCACTAACAGCAACTACCAAGGGGTTAATAGGTGCTGAAGAACTATCGAAGGTAAAACCAACAGTTCGGATTATTAATTGCGCCCGAGGTGGGTTGGTTGACGAAGAGGCAGTAGTTAAAGCAATTGAAGATGGGAAAATAGCCGGCGCTGCTTTCGACGTTTTCAACACCGAGCCAATAACCGACAGCTCCCGGTTTAAGAGTGACAAAATAGTTGTTACCCCCCATCTTGGTGCCTCCACAATCGAAGCTCAGGCTAATGTCGCCAAAGACATCGCTGAGCAAGTTTTGACAGTGCTTCAAGGAAAGCACCCTCGGTATGCTGTCAATACCCCATATTTTGGCTTCAGTTCTGGGAAGAAAAACACTCATGATTTTATCCCCTAAGGAGCCACATTTAATAACTGCTTTAATCCATTCCGCCATGCCTTTCCTATCTCAGCCAAAGGTAAATCGATATAACCTTTCACTGATAGGCGCTTACCGCCGACCATCCCCAGCAAAGTTAACGGCACATGCCACTTGGTAGCTATCCGGTCTAACTTTGCCAACGAACCAGGCGCTACCGATACCACAACACGCGATTGAAGTTCACCAAAGAAAACAGAATCCAGCCTTCCCATCACCTTCCAGCTTCGCCCCTTAAAGCCAATGCCACCAACAACGCAACTTTCCGCAATAGCTACTGCTAACCCACCCTCAGAGCAATCATGAGCTGACTTGACAACCCCATGCTCTACGGCTTCCAGACAACAACGCTGCACTCTCGTTTCCAAATCTAAATCGATAGAAGGTTTTCCTTTCACCAAGCCATGTACCAATTCCAGATACTCACTGCCCCCAAGACCATCTTCTACACCACCACCAAGCAGAAATACCAAATCACCCTCGTCTTTAAAAGACATAGTGCAATGTCTATTTATGTCGCTGAGCAACCCCACCATACCCACTATCGGGGTAGGATAGATAGCTTGACCTTTAGTCTCGTTGTAAAGACTAACATTACCGCTAATAACTGGAATTCGCAGCTCGCGACATGCCCTCGCCATGCCCTTGATACAATTTTTCAGTTGATAATAGACATCACCCTTTTCTGGATTACCAAAATTAAGGCAATCGGTGATAGCTAAAGGTTCAGCACCACTGCAAACTAAATTTCGAGCCGCCTCAGCTACAGCAATCACACCACCCAAGTAAGGGTCAAGATAGCAATACCGTCCATTACCATCGGTAGTCAAAGAAATACCTTTCTTAGTGCCCTTGATGCGCAAAACAGCAGCATCGCTACCGGGAGGAACCACAGTATTACCCATCGCTTGATGGTCATATTGGCGATAAATACACTCCTTGCTGGCAATATTAGGCGAAGCCAGTAAACGAAGCAGGGTAGAATTGCATTGCCTCGGCTTAAGATCAGGGACAGTGCTCATGTCCAAAGATTGAAATCCAGCAAGCCAACTTGGCTTTTTGCTTCGCAGCCGATACATCGGCGGGGAAACCAGAAGACCCACCGGAACTTCAGCAACAACCTTCTCTCCTTCTCTAACTACAGCAAGGCCGTTATCGGTAACCTGACCAATGATATTAGAGCGTAGTCCCCAGTGGTCGAACAAGACTTTTACCTTACCTTCACAACCCTTTCTGCTTATTAGCAACATTCTCTCTTGTGATTCTGAAAGCATTACTTCATAAGGAGTCATGTTTTCCTCGCGACGAGGCACTTTAAGCACATCTATTTCCACTCCGCCTCCGCCTCTAGCCGCAGACTCTGCCGTAGCAGCAGCCAACCCAGCAGCCCCCAAATCCTGCATGCCTACAATCCAATCGGTCTGCGCTAATTCAAGGCACGCTTCAATGAGCAGTTTCTCCAGAGAGGGATTGCCTACCGGAACCACTGACTTCGTCTCTGGCTCACCCTCAAAAGCACGCGAGGCTAGACCAGAAGCACCATGAATCCCGTCACGACCAGTGTCAGCTCCCACTAGCATTAACAAGTTACCTTCACCACTAGCCTTGGCTTTGACTAGTCTATCTTTCTCACAAATGCCCAAACATAAGCCATTAACTAACGGATTGCCAGTATACCCATCAGCAAAAAATACTTCACCGCCTACACTAGGTACTCCCAGACAATTACCATAGTCGGCAAGGCCACCGACAACTCCATTAAATAAGTAGCGATTACTGGATTCGGTTAAAGGACCAAAACGAAGCGAGTTAAGCAAAGCTATAGGGCGAGCGCCCATAGTAAAGATATCGCGTACAACTCCACCTATCGCTGTGGCTGCACCTTGATATGGGTCAATCGCTGAGGGGTGATTGTGGGACTCTATTTTCATTACCACCACCTGCCCATCACCAATATCCACCGCCCCAGCATTTTCCTCCCCTGGACCGATTAAGACACGCTTGCCCCGCGAAGGCAAAAGCTTAAGCAAAGGTTTAGAATGTTTATAACCACAATGCTCGCTCCATAAAGAGCCGAACATCCCCAACTCTACCTCATTTGGCTCTCGCCCCAATTGCTGCACAATAAGGTTATATTCCTTTTCGCTTAAAGCAACTTTATCCAGAGCTTCTTTAGAGATAGTCAATAATCGACTCCCAAATTAGATTGCCATCTATATTGCCAAGAAGCGGCTCGCAAGCTCGCTCAGGATAGGGCATCACGCCTAAAACATTGCCCTCTTTACTACAAATAAAAACAATGACGGCATTATTTTACCGCCATGCACCATTTAATTGCTAGAGCCTTTACCCCGTGGAATAAATGTTCCACGGGGGGACCCCTAAATATTGCTGTAAATTCAGAGGTTAGCAAGCAACTCTGAAACTACATCGCTAACTTCTTTACCACCAGCTTTACCCTTAAGCTTTGGCATAAGCTGAGACATAACTTTACCCTTGTCACTTATCCCTTTAGCTCCAATTGCGCCAATTGCTTGCTGTGCCACAGCTACAATCGCCTCACGGCTCATCTGCTTGGGAAGATATCCCATAAGGATGGACAATTCTGCTTCTTCCTGAGCTACAAGATCGCTGCGATTCCCTCGTTTGAAAGCTTCAATGCTCTCCCGATGTCGCTTTACTTCCTTACCAATAACATCAAGAATTTCATTATCATCAAGGGGGGTCCGTTGAGCAATTTCAGCCTTCTTTATTTCGGATAAAAGCAACCTCAATATAGAAACCCGGGCTCCATCATGTTGCTTTAGCGCTTCTTTGAGGTCTTCCCTTATCTTTTTCTCGCACTTCACCTTGGCTACTTAGAACTTTTTTGCCTCTTTATCGCTTCTTTTCTCTTGCGCTCCTCGCTGGGTTTCTCATAAAACCTGCGATGGCGAAACTCAGCTAAAATATTGTCGTGCTGCACTTGCCTGTTAAACCTACGCAGCAAACTTTCAAAACTCTCACCTGAACCAAGTCTTACATCAGCCATATTACAGCATATCCGTCTTCATACAAAACACTATATTTTATCCATCACAGCCTAACTATGTCAAGCATTCTTAGGCGAGATTGTTTTAGTAACCTCGTTTTTGTCATTCTGAGCCCTATAGGCGAGGAATCTCTTAATAGACTCTTCGCGGAGCTTGTCCTGAGGGAGATTCTTCAGTCGCTGACCCTTTCGCTATGCTCAGGACTTCGGCTCTTCCTCAGAATGACAAGAAGCGAAGGACTCAGAGTGACAATTTGCTGTTAATAAACACTCTCTTTAAGCGATATAACGATTTGCGAGGAGGGAGGCAGCAATGACAAGCAAGAGTGATGATATAATGATATCAGTTATAATGGATTTTGAATCAACTTGAAATGAGCTAACTAATGAACCTTGCTTTACAAATTGAGCACTATCTGCCTCAACAACTCCTAGAGTTGGCTAGAAATATTAGCTTGGAGGCTGAGCGACTGGGGCAAAAGATATATCTTGTTGGCGGTGTGGTACGAGACCTGCTTCTAGGTTATCCTAATTTCGACCTAGATTTGGTAATCGAAGGTGATGCCGTAGAGTTAGCACGGCGGATAGCTGAAATTAGTGACACAAAGTTGATTATACATCCTCGCTTTGGCACTGCTAAGCTTAGCTACAGCAATTTCACTTTAGACATGGCTACTGCGCGAGGTGAAACTTATGCCAGGCCAGGCGCATTACCAACAGTTACCCCAGGTTCCCTCAACGGCGATCTCTTTCGCCGGGATTTCTCCATTAATGCCATGGCTATATCCCTCAACCAAAACAATTACGGAGAATTGATCGACCCCTATCAGGGTAAAAACGATCTAGAGCACCATCTTATCCGCATTCTGCACCCAAGGAGTTTCAGCGACGATGCCACTAGAATTTTACGAGCTATCCGCTACGAGCAACGACTGGAATTTGAGCTCGAACCACAAACTGCACAACTGCTTAAACGGGATATTCCTATGCTAAATGCCATAAGCGGTGACCGCGTAAGACACGAACTGGAGCTAATACTCAGGGAGAGATATCCCGAATATGCCATTAAACGACTTGGCGAGCTAGGAGTGCTGCAGAGGATAAATCCGTCTCTCAACTATGATGGCTGGATTGCCAAGAAATTTGATAAAGCACGGTCACTTAATAAACCTAGCCAACTCCCCTTACTTTATCTATGTCTTCTTGTTTACCCTCTTGATGAAAAGGGAAATGAGCAGTTCATCCACCGTCTTAATATACCCAAAAAATTAGCCTGCGCATTGCGTGATACACTTCGCTTAAAGAGTCAACTTCACCTCCTAGACAAATCTTTCCTGAAATATAGTGAAATTTATTACTTACTTCATGAGTATGACCTATTAGCTATCCAAACCAACGCCATAGCTTCAGAATCTTCAGTTGTGTGTTCCAATCTCGAGCTGTTTTTAACTAAATTGAGGTACGTAAAGACCTCCCTCAACGGAGAGGAGCTAAAAAGGCTAGGTATTTCCGCTGGGCCAGAGTTAGGGAAAATCCTCCAAATACTACATAAGGCGAAATTGGATGGAGAGGTCAAGAATAAGGCAGAAGAAGAAAAACTAGCCCTACTACTAAAACCATAAGGGCAAGAGACGGAATATTCTCTGACCAAAGTAACAAAACAAAATATACTTAGGGAATCTCCCCCCCAGCAAGGTAATAAGAACCTCCACAATGGTATTTTTGACGCTCCGACGATTAATCCTGCGATGTCAAACGGCAAAACAGGCTGAAGAGAATTGTAACTGAATTAGCTACCTACCCACCTTTGGGGGAGGAAGATGCTACATAGCATTCTAGCCCTTGCCTTCTCAGGCGTAAACATAGCTCATTAGCTTTCCCCTCCTCAGAGACAAAAGTAAAAAGGCACGGCCCAGAGCCAGCTAGATAAACACTTGCGGCTCCAGCTTCCTCAAAACTCTTCTTATATTTGGCTAAGTTGGGCAGAAAATCAAAAGCCACTTTTTCAAAAACATTGAACATAAGAAATGGGGCAAACTTTTTCCCCTGCCTTAAAGATGGCAAAGCAGCCTGAACAAATTGCCCCTTAGTGAAGTGGCTAGCATCCAATCTACTATAGAGTTGCTTTGCTTTATCCTGAATTTTAGCTAATGGTGGCACTAGTAAAACAAACCAAGTTGGAGGTAAGGATGGCAAGGGGGTTACTTTTTCTCCTTTCCCTTCTACTAATGCTGTGCCGCCATAAATAAAGAAGGGAACGTCTGAACCCAGCTTAGCGGCTAAATAAACTAACTCAGAAACTGGTAGCTTTAGCTCCCAAAGTTTATTTAGGGTTAAAAGGGTGCTAGCGGCATCGCTGCTGCCCCCACCTAATCCCACTCCCCAGGGTATATTCTTGCCAAGCTCAATTCGCACCCCGTTATTATATCTTGTAGCTTTCTTAAGAAGCGTAGCAGCCTCCGTTACCAAATTATTGCGCTCCAAGCTTGGCTCACTGCACTTAAAAGAGATTTCCTCAGCTAGCTGAAATCTAAGGGTGTCACACAAATTTATTGTCTGAAAAATACTGGAGATTTGGTGATAACCGTCATACTTTCCTAGCACTTCGAGAACAAGGTTTATTTTGGCTGGCGCATAAATAGTTAGCATAGCGATTATTTCCTAAAGGGGGCAAAAACCTCCCCTAGCTCTTTCCACTCTCCCAGATTAAGCGTTTCAGCCCGTCGTTTAGCTTCTATTCCAGCCTTTCCCAGCAACAAAGCGACCTGGCTGGGCGGCATTCCCAGAGCTTGAGCCAAGGAATTGCGGAGCTGTTTGCGTGGTGACCTAAAACCACAGCTAACTATATCAAAAAAACTGTCAACATCGCAGACCTCAATAGGCGGTTTGGAGTAAACATCAAGGCGTAAAATAAGAGAATCCACCTTCGGCGGTGGATAGAAGCTTCCCGCTGACACAAAGGCTATGATAGTCGGTTTACTATAAAATTGAGTGCTAACACTAAGCAGGCTCATCTTACCAGGATTAGCAGCTATAGCCTCACCAACTTCCTTCTGCACCATTACCACCATTAACGAAGGCTTAGCCCAAGCCTCTAAAAAATGACGCAGAATTGGTGAAGTAATATAATAAGGAAGATTAGCTACTACTTTATAACCTTGTGCCAACTCAGGAATAGTCAAATAATCTCCCAAAAGCTGCTGTGGAGCAATCTTGAGTATATCAGCGTGGATAATTTTGATATTGGAGAAAGAAGCTAAACTTTCCCTTAACATTCTAACTAATTTGAAATCGAGTTCCACAGCGATAACTTTACCTGCTACCTCAGCTAGCCTTTTAGTCAGTATGCCTAAGCCTGGCCCTACCTCAACTACAATGTCCTTGCGACTAAGTTCAGCAGCAGATAGAATACACTCCAACATATCTTCATCAACAAGGAAATGCTGTCCCAATCTTTTTTTGGCCTTAAGGCCAAACTGCTGAAGCAAGGCTTTAACTGGAGGTGTTTCCATAACCTAATTGGAAATATTAGCGGTAAAAACTAGCTATATCAACTCTGAAGGCATATAATTAGCTGTTGGTAGATTGTCGAATGATGCTCAATGGCTAAGAAATACGCTGTTGTCATAGTCGGTGGCGGTCCGGCAGGTATCTTTGCTAGCTTAGAGCTATCTGATGCCGGCATTGATGTTTTGCTCCTAGACAAAGGGAGGGAAATCAATGCTCGTAGTTGCCCAATTCAAAAAGGAAGCGACCGCTGTATACTCTGCTCACCTTGCCATCTAGTAAGTGGTTTCGGAGGCGCTGGAGCTTTTAGCGATGGCAAGCTGACTTTGTCTACCGAAGTGGGCGGCCGACTCAAAGAGCTAATTGGCACTGACCAAGCCGAAATGCTTGTTGATTACATTGACACTACTTATCTCAAATTTGGCGCTCGACACAAAGTTTATGGAATGGGAGAAAAGGTAGCTGAGCTAGAGCACCAAGCTACCTTAGCCGGGCTCAGACTAATCCCGGTCAAATTACGCCACCTAGGGACAGAGCGCTGCCGCCAAGTATTAAAGGCTATGCAGAGGCAACTATCCTCTAAAATAGACATAAAGCTAAGAACAGAGGTTAAGAGCATCGTAGTTGAAAATGGCACAGTCAAAGCTATCGAACTAGCTAATGGTGAAAGATTGAGTTGCTCCTACCTAATATTGGCTCCGGGAAGAGAAGGATCAGAGTGGCTAACCAGCGAAGCCAAAAAACTCAAACTCAGCCTCAACTCTAACCCCATCGATGTTGGTTGCAGAATCGAAGTACCATCAGCAATCATGGAAGAACTAACTTCAGTATTATATGAATCAAAACTCGAGTTCTATTCCAAGACCTTCGATGACCGGGTCAGGACATTCTGCATGTGCCCAGGTGGCGAGGTAATTATGGAATCCACCGGAGGCTCTGACCCAGTAGTTACAATCAACGGGGTTGGCTACGCCAAGCATAGAACAAAGAATACTAATTTTGCCATTTTGGTAAGCACAGCTTTCACCGAGCCCTTCCATGAACCCATCGCCTATGGTAAATATCTGGCGCGGTTAACCAATCTCATTAGTGGCGGTGTCTTAGTGCAACGGCTGGGGGATTTAATGGATGGCCGCCGTTCCACAGAAGCTCGCCTCAAACATAGCCTTGTAGAGCCAAGCTTAAAGGCGGCAACCCCGGGAGATTTAAGCTTCGCTCTGCCCTACCGTTATCTCAAAAGTATAGTCGAGATGCTCCAAGCTATGGATAAATTAGCCCCGGGAGTTGCTTCTCCTCACACTTTGCTTTACGGAACAGAGGTTAAGTTTTATTCCAGTCAACTGAAGTTGACCCCGTGCTTGGAGACTGAGATTAGTAATATGTTCGCTGCTGGCGATGGTGCCGGTATAAGCCGAGGCTTAGTCCAAGCCTCAGCTTCGGGAGTAGTAGCAGCTAGAGAAATATTAAAGCGGCTGGGTAAAAAATTGTCCTGAACCTTTCGCTTTCTGTCATTCTGAGGAGTGGAGCGACGAAGAATCTGGAACGAAGTAAAGGGAAAGAATCTCGCTCAGGGTAAACTCCATGAAGGGCCTCACAGTTTTTGGCATCGATTTAACCTCAACTGAAAATAAACCTACTGCTTGCTTTGGTTTAGATGACAAGTTACAAGTCGTTTACCTCGGCTTACTAGCTAGGGATAGCGATATTATTGACATCATAAATCTCTATTCTCCGAAGATAACAGCCATTGATGCTCCTTTGAGTCTGCCAGTGGGGCTATGTTGCCTTGAAGAGAGCTGTAGTTGCCAACCACGGTCAAAGAGGAAAAACAGGCAGTGCGACCAAGAATTGAGGAAAGGGGGTATTTCCTGTTATCCCACGACAAAAAAGACTTTTATTAAACCTTTGATTTATCGCGGTATTGCGCTTAAAAATAAGCTCTACCAAATGGGATTTAAGGTTATTGAAGTTTATCCTTATGCCAGCAAAGTTCGTTTGTTTGGCAAACCCATACCAAGGAAAAACACACCCCTAGGGATAGCCTTCCTCAAAGAACATCTAACAACCCTTTTACCGGCTCTTAAACCATATTTGGACATTTTCAACCATGACCTCTGCGATGCCGCTATAGCAGCTTACACCGCTTTCCTCTATTGCCAAAATATGGTGGATGCTGTAGGCAATGAGGAAGAAGGATTAATTTTTATCCCACTCGAGCAGCTGAGTCACCACTGAACCTAAGCTAGAAGAATTACCTTGACCTCCAATCCTTCCCTTGCTAAACTGAGTAGGTGTTATCAGGCAATCTAACAGGCAGCTTTCAAGGGTCCCCTGACAGGGGTTTGGTGGAAGTTTTCACCGGTGATGGCAAAGGAAAAACATCAGCTGCTTTAGGAGTAGCGCTTAGGGCTTTAGGACATGACTTAAAAATCTTCATTGTGTTCTTCATGAAAGGCAGCTTCCCTTGCGGAGAACAAAAAACTTTATCTCAATTGCCAAACGTCACTTTTGTCAGATTTGGATTGGAGACCTTTGTTGATGCCAATAACATAACCAAAGCAGACAAAGAAGAAGCAAAAAAGGCTTTGAATGCAGCTAGAAAAGCAATTCTTAGCAATGATTATGACATAGTAATCCTCGATGAAATTAATGTGGCTGCAGCCTGGAAGCTCATTGACATTAATGAAGTAATAAAGCTAATACAGGAAAGACCGGAAAAGGTAGAACTTATCCTCACCGGACGCTACGCCGATGATAAGCTCATTGACCTAGCTGACTTAGTTACTGATATGACCAAGGTAAAGCATCCCTACGACAAGGGAATATCAGCCCGTAAGGGCATTGACTACTAAGCAAAGGAGGGCATGATGGATATAACTTTAAGCGTTATTAAGGCAGATGTTGGTGGCTACGTAGGGCATTCCAGCTCCCACCCAGATGTAATACAAAAAGCCAAGGAAAGCCTAGAACGTGCTAAAGAGCAAGGATTGCTCATTGACTATTATGTCACTGCCTGTGGCGATGACCTTCAATTAATAATGACTCACCAGCAAGGTGAAGATAGTGAGCAAATCCACAAATTAGCCTGGGATACATTCGTGGGATGCACCGATGTAGCTAAAAGGCTAAAGCTTCATGGCGCTGGCCAAGACCTTTTATCTGATGCCTTTTCTGGCACTATTAAAGGACTAGGACCCGGTGTAGCTGAGATGCAGTTTACCGAGCGCACAGCTGAAACCATTGTCATATTCATGGCAGACAAGACAGCCTCCGGCGCCTGGAATCTGCCACTATACAAGATCTTCGCTGATCCCTTTAATACCATCGGACTGGTGATTGCCTCCAATATGCATTCTGGCTTTACCTTCGAAGTTCATGATGTTCTGAAATCCAAAAAAATCACCTTCAATGCTCCCGAGGAAACTTATGACCTGCTCATCTTTCTGGGATCACCAAGTCGCTACGCTCTTAAGGCCGTATACCACAAAGAAAGCGGCGAGATTGCTGCTTCTTCCTCTACTCAGAGGCTGGCTCTAATTGCCGGCAGATATGTAGGTAAGGATGATCCCGTGTGTATTGTCAGATCCCAAGGTAAGTTTCCTGCGGTGGGTGAGATACTTGAGCCTTTTGCCTCACCCAATATAGTGAAAGGTTGGATGAGGGGCTCTCACCATGGCCCCCTGATACCAGTTTCCTTCCGTGAAGCTAGAGCTATTCGTTTCGATGGCCCACCAAGAGCGATAGCTGCTGGTTTTCAACTGGCAAATGGCAAGCTTATCGGAGCCGCCGATCTCTTCGATGACCCTTCCTTTGATTTAGCTCGCCAGCAAGCCCTTGCTATGGCTGACTTCTTACGCCGTATGGGGCCGTTCGAGCCTCATCGCCTGCCACTAGAGGAAATGGAATATACTACCATGCCTGAAGTGAGTAAAAAATTAGCTTCCAGATTCCAGAACATCTAACCACAATAAAATGCCTAACCTCCTTCTAGCTAGCACCAACCGGGGAAAAATTAAGGAATATCGCTTTCTCCTTGGTAACCTTGGCTATCAAATAACCACACTTGCTGAGCAAGGAATAAGTAAAATTGCCACTGAGTCGGGAAATAGCTATGAACAAAATGCTCAATTGAAAGCCGTCGCTTATGCTAAATTAAGCCAACTTATTACCCTTGCCGATGACTCAGGGCTTGAGGTGGATGCCTTGAGCGGCGAGCCAGGAATTCATTCAGCCCGCTTTGCCGGCAAGGAGGCCACAGATGCAGATAAGGTAAAAGCTCTCCTGGCTAGACTTGACAGCGTTCCTTGGGAAAAAAGAACTGCTCACTTCAAATGCGTTATCACCATAGCTACACCAAAAGGTCAACTATGGGTAATGCATGGTGAGTGTCACGGCATGATTGCCTTTGAAGCCAAAGGAGAAAATGGCTTCGGCTATGACCCCATTTTTTATCTCCCAGAGATGGGCAAAACCATGGCTGAGCTCCCTCTGGAGATAAAAAACCAAATCAGCCACCGAGGTCAAGCCAGCCAGAAAGCAAGGCAAACATTAATGCGACTTCACGCCCAAACTATTTGACCATAAAAACCACTGATAGTATACTGTGAGCTACTTATAATTTTTTTGGAGGTATTCTATGAAATTATCTTGTCTTCAAGAAAACCTAAGCCGCGGGCTAGGCATAGTCGGCAGAGCTGTAGCTACCAGATCCACTTTGCCTATCACTCAAAATATCCTTTTAGCTACTGAGCAATCACGTCTTAAGCTAGCAGCCACTAACCTGGAAATGGCTACTACATGCTGGATTGGCGCTAAAGTAGAACAGGACGGGGCCATAACCATTCCGGCTCGACTGCTCATTGACTTCGTTAATTCCTTACCCAACGATTTAATTGAAATCACCCTGCCCACTAACAGCCACACTTTGGAGCTTAAAAGCGGTCGCTTTCAAGCCCATATCAATGGTATTGATGCCGAGGATTTCCCTCCTATCCCAAAGATAAGCGATGGTATGACCACCAATATTGAAGCAGCCGCTCTGAGAGAAGGAACCACACAGGTTGTCTTTGCTGCCGCAACCGAAGAATCTCGCCCGGTGTTAACCGGGATTAACGCTGAATTTGAAGGTGAACAGCTTGATCTGGCAGCTGCTGATGGCTTTAGGTTAGCTGTCCACAAAATGACTCTTGTCTCACCAGTCGACCAGAAAACCACGGTAATCATTCCAGCAAGAAGCCTCAACGAATTAAATCGCCTTCTTGGTGACCAAGAAGAACCAGTGGAAATCATCACAAATCAGCAAAAAAGCCAGATTCTCTTCCGCCTCAAAAACGCCGAATTAGTCTCCCAGCTTATTCAAGGTTCCTTCCCAAATTATTCTCAGGTTATTCCTCAGAGCTATAGCACGAGGGCGGTAGTAGACATCAACGAATTTCTACGGGTTATCAAAATGTCTTCCATATTCGCCCGCGATGCCAGCGGCATTGTCCGTTTGGTCATCACCCCAGGTGCTGAGCTCACCCCGGGTAAAATAACCGTTTCTGCTCAGGCTGAAGAAATCGGTGGCAACGTTGGTGAAATTGATGCCCTTGCCGATGGAGAAGAGGCTAAAATCGCCTTCAACGTTAAATATCTCTCCGATGTACTAAGTGTTCTTCATCAAGCTCAAGTTGCCCTGGAAGTCACCACCCCATCAAGCCCCGGGGTCATCCGCCCCATAGGTGTGGACAACTATGTCCATGTGATCATGCCCATGTTTGTTCAGTGGTAGAGAAACTAATCCCAAAGAGGATAGAAGCCAAAGCTGCCAAATTCCAGCCACAGCTTGAAATAATGCCTCATCAGGATTTGCTGCCCAAAATTCCCACAAAGTGACACCGTTTGTTTTGTCTCCCTGAGTCTTTAAACTCTCAAGTGAAGTGAAGGGGGAGGAGTCTAGACCCTTCGCTTTGCTCGGAAATGACAGGCAAGTGTTGCTCAACAATCGCCTAATTAGGACTTGCCAGGAATACTTTATTTGGTATTATACATCGGACTGCGATGCCTTGAGCAATAAGGCTAAGGAGGCCAATATGAGCAAAGTGGCTGTTATGACTGACACTATCGCTTCAGCTCCACAAGAAAAAGCTAAGGAGTATGGCATCAAAGTAATTCCGTTCCATGTCGTCATGGATGGCAAAAGTTATCTTGAAACAACAATAGATAAAAACCAGTTTTATACTCGGCTTAAGCAAAAGGAAAACCTGCCTACAACCTCAGCCCCTTCCGTAGGAGAATTCCTGGAAGCTTACCAAGAGTTAAGCCGAAGAGCAGAAGCTATTTTGCATATCTCTATGACCTCAAGTTTTACCATGGCATATGGGGCAGCGATAGAGGCTAAAGAGATAGCTTGGGAAAGGCTACCTCAAACAGCAATTGAAGTCGTCGATTCCAAAACTGTTGAGAGTTCTGAGCTATTGATCGTCCTTGAGGCAGCAAGGGCAACAAGACAGGGCAAGAACTTCAATGAGATAATTCAAATCGTTAACAACATGATACCTCGAATGAATTAGCTTTCAGCGCGAGACACCTTTTTCTATTTGGACAGGTTGGGTAGAATATTCGAGGCTAAATCCTGGGCGGAAGCGGAATCAAAGACCGGCTTCAGAGCTATTGTAGAGATTGATGCTTCTACAGGAGGGGTGACAAAACCCGTAGCTAGAGCCAAAACTAAAGGTCAAATAATGAAAAAGATGGTTGACATAGCTAGAGAAAGAGCAGGGGGCAAGAAGTTGCATGCCGCTATAGCTCACGCTAATGCCCCTAAGGAGGCAGAGCAACTAAGCCAGATGATTTTATCCCAACTCCAGTGTGATGATCTTTATGTTGTTGATGTTCCGCCAGTAGCAGCGGTTCATAATGGAGAGGGGCTTATCGAGTTTGGATTCTATGTCAGTGATTAATTAGGTTAGATTCCCGACTAATACTATAATGCTATAAGGAGGTTAATATGAACAAGGTAGCCATAATAACTGATTCAGTTTCCCTTTTGACACCAGAAATAGCAGAAACTTATGGTATTACAGTAGTATCAACCCATATTACGATGGATGGCAAAGATTATCTGGACACAGATATGAACCTAAGTGAGTTTTATGCTCAATTACCTCAATTAGGGGAGGCAGAAAAATTCCCCACAACCTCATCTCCCTCTATATCAGACTATCTGGAGATTTATCGAGAGCTAGCCAAGAAGGTAAAGTCCATTTTGTGTGTAACTTATAGCCCAAGATTAGGCATGGCGTATAATGCAGCAGCGCAAGCTAAAGAGATGGCCCGAGGTGAGTTGGATAAAGTCACCATTGAAATAATTAATAGTGGCACCTGCTGTGGAGCCCAAATGCTCATTGCTCTGGAAGCGGCAAAAACTGCTGCCAAGGGGAAAAGCCTTGCCGAAATAACCGAGATGGCTAATAACATGGTAACGCAAGTAATCCAGATCTTTATAGTCGAAGACCTTTATTACCTGGCAAAGGGAGGCAGAATAGGTAAAGCTCGCCAATGGGCTAGTTCCACAATCTCCACGAAGTCGCTCTTAGGACTAGATGCTTCCACCGGAGGAGTGATAGTGCCGTTGACAAGAGCTAAAACTAAAACCAAGCTGATGGAAAAGATGCTGGGGATAGTGAAGGAGAGAAGCGGAAATAAAAAGCTGCACGCTATAATAAATCACGCTAATGTACCCCATGAGGCAGAGGAACTAAAGAAAAGACTTTTATCCCGCTTCGATTGTGCCGAGCTTTACGTCACTCCAGTCTTGCCACTGCTAGCAATTCACAACGGGCCGGGGTGTATCTGGCTCGCATGGTATGGTGAGGACTAAAGCATGAGACAACTAAGATTTCGCTCCCTTCTGCAAGCCTAGCCACCCAAAACCTATATTGCTAACCAAGCCTTAGACGGATTTATTGAATCTTTCAGATGGTCTTATCCCACTTCAATGTGATGAACTTTATGTTAATGAAGCCTCAACACCAACCGCAGTGCATAACGGAGAGGGGCTTATCGAGTTTGGATTCTACAGTAGTGATTGATTAAGTCGCTGCCCCACCCACCCCATGGCACAAAACGCCCGCTCCTAAATAGAAAGGTATAACACGAGGTTAATCCACTAATACAGAGCTAAAATTGGGTGCTACTATATTTTCTTAGCAACCTTACGGAAGTGGAATCCATAGACGGTAAGAGTTATGAATAAAGGGAAAAACCGGGGTTTTTTGAACAAGGTTGAACCAAAAAGCCTCCAGTAATATCTCCTTCCTTTTTCTTTGACACCCAAAAACCACATGGATTTAACAACCGCTCTAATCTGGTAAAAGTGGAGTTTGCCCTTCCTCACTCTTCGAGGTTTATATTCTCTTAGAAATGTTTTAATCCGCTCGTAATGCTGCCTGGATGAATAGATTGTCTTTACGATATTCTTATAGCCATTGATGAGAGTTTCATAGTCCATCTTAGGGATGAAGTTGATTGTACCATCTGTATTGTCGCCAGAACCGCCCGGCAATAAACGCTTTTCCTTTTTCAGTCGTTGGTATAGTCTTGTGCCAGGCGGAGCATTTAGCAAACCAACCATTGCAGTAACGATTCCACTCCTCTGAATGAAATTGATTTGACTTTTAAAAATTGAAGGTGGATCGCTGTCAAAGCCCACAATAAACCCCCCTTGTACCTGTATCCCATAGTTTTGAATCTTCTTAACTGAAGCTATCAAATCACGATTCACATTTTGAAACTTGCTACATTCGGCTAGGCTCTCCTCATTTGGAGTTTCAATGCCAACAAATACTGTGTCAAACCCTGCTTTGGTCATCAATTGCATTAGCTCTTCATCGTCAGCAAGATTTATAGATGCCTCCGTAGAAAACCAAAAGGGGTATTTTCTCCCCTGAGACCATCTAATCAGCGCTGGTAGCGTTTCTGCCTTTAACTTCCTCTTATTTCCTATAAAATTGTCATCAACAATAAATACGCCATCCCGCCAGCCTTGACGATATAATGCCTCAAATTCAGCTACTATCTGGTGCTTATCCTTTGTCCGTGGTCTGTGCCCGTCTAAGATGATAATGTCACAAAATTCACAATTGAACGGACAGCCTCGAGAATACTGGACACTCATTGAAGCATATTTTTTCATGTCAATAAGCTCCCAAAGTGGGATAGGTGTTTTTGTTATATCAGGGTGCCCGTTAGAGGTGTAAATATGTTGAGCACGTCCCTTCTGTAAGTCTTCTAAGAATAGCGGAAGAGTAGCTTCGGCCTCACCAAGCACAAAATGGTCTACATCACTAAGCTCAAACTGTTCATATAGCGCAAATTGTTTATATGCCGTGGTAAAAAGAGGACCACCGGCAACTACTCTTGTATTGAATTTCTTACATCTGGCAATAACTTCCTTCACCGATTCTTTTTGCACAACCATAGCACTGATAAATACATAATCAGCCCATTTAATGTTTTCCTCGGTTAAGGTTGTTGTGTTCATATCTACAAGCTTTTTCTGCCACTCATTAGGAAGCATGGCAGCTACCGTTAGCAATCCCAAAGGAGGAAGAGCCGCCTTTTTTGAAATGAATCTTAAAGCGTACTTAAAACTCCAGAAGGCATCTGGATATTGTGGATAAACAAGAAGTATTTTCAAATTATGCTTCCTTCATGATTGAGAACCGGATGTATAAAGCTAAGCAAGCAACATTAGCAAATGGGTTCACTATTGTCAATATCTGCTCGGAAGTCAGATAACCAAAGTCAGACGTTACTAGTCTCAACGCTCTAGTTCAAGCCAATTCTAGATTTGCATCCCCCCTTTGAGTCGCTGTCTATCAATTTTCCCTGAGCCAGTCTTGGGTATGCTACCCACAAACTCAAATTTCTTGGGCAACTTAAAGTCAGCTAAGTTCTGACAACAAAAACTGGCTAATTCCTCTGCGGTGACACTTTGCCCTTCTTTAAGTACTATAAAAGCTGTAGGAATCTGCCCACCCTGTGCATCTTTAACTCCTACATAGGCTGCCTCAGCTACACCGGGATGCCTCAAAAGCACCTCCTCAACCTCCCAGGGAGAAATTTTAAGTCCCGATGAGGTCACTATTATGAAAGATTTCTTTTCCACATACTCAAGGTAACCATCTTCATCCATCCTGACCAAATCACCGGTGTGAAACCAGCCATCTTTAAGAACCTGCGCGGTGAGCTCAGTCGCCTTATAGTATTCTTTCATCACCCAAGGGACTTTGAAGACAGCCTCCCCTATTTCGCCTTGCGTAACTTCCTTACCACCATCATCTATTACCTTGAGGTCACAAATAGACTTGCCAACTGTCCCCAGTTTGTGATTATCAAGAGTGCTCATAGAAACAACCGAGAGTTCCGAAAGACCATATGTCTCACAGAGAGTTAAATTGAACTTATCCTCCAGCATCCTCATAAGGCGAGGAGAAGACTTCGCCCCAGCGGTAGAGACCACCCTCAAGGAACTAAGGTCATAGCTCTTAACGACCTCATCCCGCAACATAGCCAAGGCATTATGCATTGCCGGAACCCCAAAAAGTATGCTTCCTCTCTCCCTCTCTATAGCTTCCAAAACAGCTCTAGGGGTGAAATGAGGGATGATTACCACAGTGGATCCCTTTATAATGGAACCAAAAAGAACCTCGCTCAATCCAAGAAGATAGAAGAAAGAAACCGGATCTATGACCACATCTTCTCTGCCTCGCCTTATACCCGCAGAAACTATGTCAGGAGTCCCCAAAAGGGAAGCATGGGTATGCACCACACCCTTTTGCTTCCCTAACACACCAGAGGTATATATGATAGTAGCCTCATCCTCATCGTCTATATCAACATCAGGCGATGCAGCAGAACTACCAGCTACCATTATTTTATAAGAGTCTCCCTCAACTTCTAGAACCTGCCTTAGCAAGGGGATGCCAGGCAAAACAGCAGAGAGCATCTGGGAGAATTTGTTCTCAGTTAGGAGGATTTTGGCATCGGAGTCACGCAATAAAGAGTTAAGCTCAGGTGCTTTGAGCATAGAACTCAGAAGTATGGCTACGCCACCAGCCTTAATAACCCCGAAATAATTGATGACCCATTCAGGGCTATGAGACATTAAAATAGCCACATGGTCACCCTTCTCCACCCCTAGCTCTACAAGAGCGTTGGCTGTCTTGTTAGAAACTTCATTCAACTCCCCATAAGTAATCCTTTGAGAACCAAGGACAATAACTTCCTTTTGCGACACTTCACTAGCAGTTTTCTCTAACATCTGTTTAATATTCATCCTTCTATTTGCACGAGAGTAGAGCCTCACGCTACCTCCAAGAGATATTTGCCAAAAGTATACCACTCGTGTCAATACTTGACAGGCAGTATTGACACGCTGTTTCCAAGTATATAATATATCGCAAGACAATATATTATTCTCCAACAGCAGGAAAGGGAACTATTGTAAATCTCCTATAACTCGTGCTAATATCGACAACCAAGTGAAATAATATGCGTTTATTAGCACCAACGAATTGGGATGAGGCCCTGATAGCGCCATTAAGCAAGATGGGGGCAGATATCCAGATATATGGTGTTTTGCCCACAACAATGGTAGGTAGTGGTGGAGCGGGACCCAATATCCCTAAAATGACAAGAGAGCAAGCGGAAGAGTATATCAAGGTAGCTCATTCTGCAGGTTTAACCTTTGATTACCTCCTGAACGCCCCATGTATGAACAACATGGAATGGGATGAGAATACCCATCGAGAATTGTTAAAACATCTGGAGTGGTTCAGTAGCGCTGGAGTAGATAACGTTACGGTAGCTATCCCATACCTGCTAGAGCTGATAAAAAAGCAGTTCCCTCATCTAAATGTGAGAGTGTCAACTATAGCCAAGGTGAATAGTGTGGCTAGGGCCCAATTGTTTGAATCGCTAGGCGCTGATTCCATTACCCTGGACGCCCATATAAATCGAGATTTTAAACTACTCAAGGCG
>WJOY01000044.1 GCA_009619075.1 Dehalococcoidia bacterium | reverse complement strand
ATGTGGTCAGTCAGCACACTATGGTGCAACACATCGCTTAATCAGGTATCATTGTCACTACTAAGGAGGTCAATGTGAATAAAGTAGCTATTATGACTGACTCCATTGCCGCTATACCGCCGGAAATGGCACAAGAATATGGCATCGGAATAGTGCCAGCCCACGTCATCATGGATGGTAAGGATTATCCTGACACAGAAATAGATATGGGAATGCTCTATGCCCGGCTCGAAGAAAAAGAAAACCTGCCGACAACTTCAGGTGCTACCATAGGGCAATTCTTGCAAGGCTACCAGGAGATGAGCCAGAGGGCAGAGGCTATCCTGGTTATCACTCTGACTTCAGCTTATAGCACAACATATGGGGCAGCCGTACAGGCTAGAGAAATGGCTCGTGAAAAGCTGCCCAACACCACTATTGAAGTGATTGACTCCCGCACCGTCGCTGCCGCTCAGCTACTTATTGTTCTTCAGGCAGCCAAGACAGCCGCACAAGGCAAAAGTTTTCAAGAGGTAACCAAGGTCGCTAACGACATGATACTCCGAGTAAATGATCTGTCAACGCGAGATACCCTTTTCTACCTGGATAAGGGAGGGCTAGTATATGAGGCTGGTTCATGGGCTAAAGCTGAATTAAAAAGCACTTTCAGAGCAATTTTGAAGGTCGATGCCTCTACCCAGGGGATAACAAAACCGGAAGCCAGAGCTAAAACCAAAACACAAATAATGAACAAGATGGTTGACATAGCCAAGGAAAAAGTCAGAGGCAAAAAATTGCATGCTTCCATAGTGCACACTAATGTCCTCGACCAAGCCGAACAGCTAAGAAAAATGATTCTATCCCAATTCCAGTGTGATGAATTTTATGTTACCGAAGCCTTGGGAGCAACAGCAGCAAAAAACGGACGAGGGCTTATTCACTTTGGATTCTACGGTGGCGACTGAGCAGGTCAGCACTCCATAGGCTGTGTTGATATATCACATATCTGTGGGGCAACCAATTTTGTGATGTCCTGCACCTTCAGCTTGACTAACCTTGTTCTCGTCCCGCCACCACTCCAGACGCACTCGTTGCTCAAGACCTGTTGATCGAGATATACGGGCAGCCTCTTCTTATGTCCCACCGGAGGTATGCCCCCTGTGGGATAGCCAGTAACCTTTTCTGCAATTTCATCTGAAGCAATTTTCACTGATTTTGACTGAGAGCAAAATTCAAGCTTGTGCCGGCTCACACTGCAATCGGCCCTCACTATAGCTATTAGCGGCTTTGAATCTTGGTTAACAAAAACAAGAGTTTTTACAATCTTACCTAGAGGTATGTCAGTAGCCTTGGACGCTTCCAAGGCATGATGAGTAGACTTTTTCTCCACAAACTCAAATTCAACTTTGTTTTGGCGTAGAAATGCCGTTAGATTCACTATCTACCCTCGAGAAATTCCTTTGCTTTATATACTTTCCTGAAGGATATGCCATCTCCTTCGCTGGTAGCTATTGAAGTGTCTTACTCACCAAGTCTGTCTCCTACTTTCAAATCCACTTGCTCGGCAAATTCTGCAGCTGCTATCTTGGGAGTGTTTTCTACTTGCACCCGTTTAACAAGGATAGCCCCATTCATGGCAGCCACTGTAAATCCCTCTTTAGTAATATTAATAACCTCGCCAGGCGATCTACCCACACCACCCACAAGTAGTTCTGCATCAAAAAGTTCGAGCTGCTTACCCCGAAATTGGGTTATTGCCCCTGGCTGAGGATTAGTGCCCCGAATCAGATTATAGACTCTGGTTACCGGCTGAAGCCAGTTAATAACAGCATCTTTTTCAGTGCATAGCCCTTCGTAAGTAGCTTGTGATTCATCTTGGGGGATTCGTGGAGCTATTCCCTTTTTAATCAACTCGCTGCTCTCCACTAATGCCTCTATCCCCAATGGGAAGAGTTTATCAAAGTAGAGCGAGCCCACAGTATCATCAGGAGAAATCTCTACCTCCCTCTGCAACAGGATAGGGCCGGTATCTATCCCTCTGTCAGGCCAAAAAATGGTAATGCCTGTCTTAGTCTCTCCATTGATGATAGCCCAGTTAATGGCACTACCACCTCGATGCTTCGGAAGTAACGCGGGATGGTATTGAATTGTCCCCAACTTAGGGTAGTTTAAGATATTCTCAGGTATGATACTGGTTACATAAGCCATAACATTCAGGTCCGGCTTAAGCTTAATATACTCGGTATAAACCTCTGGGGCTCGCATTTCTCTTGGCTGAAAGGTTGGTATACCTAATTGAACGGCTAATTCCTTAAGCGGGTTTGTCTTTCTAGGAATATCAGGAGAGGTATAAACCCCGACAATCTCCTCTCCCCTTTCGGTCAATGCCTCGAGAACTTTCTTGCCAAAGGCTGCTTGCCCTATTATGACGATACGCATTGCCTACCCTTTCTCATCCTTTAGGGACTCAACATTTTGGCGCTAATGGGTTGGTGGGGAAGGGGGGACTCGAACCCCCACGCCTTGCAGCACATGATCCTAAGTCATGCTCGTCTGCCAATTCCGACACTTCCCCAGATACAAAATCACTTAATACAATAGCATTTTATCAGACTTGCCTCAAACAATCGGGACTCAAAAATGCAACCCTCATACCTTTAGAAGGGCATTTGCCTCTAACCTGCGCCGTGCTGGCTTGGATGTTGAGCACATCATGAGACCTGGTGGATGGGAGAGCCTTGATGTGGTTGTCAGATATACAAGGTTAGTAAAGTTTGAGGATAACTTGAGGCTTTATCGTGGGCTTGAGGCCTCGTCTAAAGCCTGGTCTTTCGCTTCACTTGGAACATGAATGAGAGAAGTTTCTCGAGAAAGTCGTTTACCGCCTTCGACTTGTCACTATAGGCTACCGTCTCTTTACCAATCATGAGAGTAGCATAGGCGAGCTTTACCTCTTGCGAACCTAGCATCTTATAGTCTGGGTTGCGTTCGTTAACCTGGACAATTCCGCTCACGAAGCGGCTATGTTGCGAGGGTCCATCTTCAAAAGGAACCTCTTGTAAGGCGATTCTCATGCCACAAACGAGGTAGTTAGCATAAGGACTAGCCCCAAGACTAGAAGGACGAAATATTTGTTTCTGCTCATTCCTCCACCCTCCGTTGTACCTTCCCCTTATCCAATGATACCCTTGATGAACCTCAAATAGAAGGCTCTCATTATGTATTTCCCATTCACGTGCTAAAATCTCGCTTGAAGAGACATGTTGTAGGTTGACTATGCCACGAGGAATTTACTATGCGGATTCGAGAGCCTGGCAAAATCACTGACAAGATAGATTTTCCAGGAACACAAAAAACTGCCTATATCCGCTTAAAGGCAAAGAGACTGTGATTACATGACTTTTCTCTATATATGGAATCGCTAAGGAAGCTGGCGGCTTATGAGGTGGAGATATGTGCCTTTGCCCATCATGGTGTTTTTATCGCTGACCAAGCAAAAAGTATCCTCCAGTAAGGCCCAGAACAGACAGAAAAGTTTAAGGACTACATTATGGAGCAATACCAAAAAACAGGTAACCTAGACAAAATAGCACAAAACCTTGCCGCTGAGGCAGCAGAGAAAAACAAAATTCCCTTCCTCAGCCTGGAATTCCAGACCACTATTGCCAAGACTGTGATCAGTAGGATATTAGGCTAGCTTGCCGAATAAACAAGACTCAATATCTTCGACGCCCGCCTCCACCATAAAACCCACCGCCACCGCCGCCTCCGCGTTCAGTGCGAGGACGCGCCTTGCTAACAGTAAGCTTCTGCTCCCTTAATGGCGTCTCGCTGAGGCCGTCAATCGCTGCCTGAGCCTCGGTATCTACTGGCATCTCAACAAATCCAAATCCCCTGGGTTGGCCAGTATACCTATCTTTGATAATGTTTACCGATGTAACTTGCCCAAAAGCCTCAAATGCCTGGCGCAACTCCTCTTCAGTAACCTCGGGTGACAAATTACCTACATATATATTCATAATATTACCTCCCTTTGCATTTTTATTTTATCACACTCACCTTAGTTCCTTCGCTTTGCTCAGGACTAGCCTCGCCTCCCTTCAAGGGAAAGGCTAGGCGAGGGGTTAAAATACGCTGAATCTTTCCACTTCTGAACCTTCGGGGGCTGGGTTTAGTTCCAGCCCCTTTGAATCCAGTTACAATCAAACTATTGCCTACTGCCCAATTTAACTTTGTTGTAACACTCACTACAATATACTGGCCTGCCTTCTCGAGGCTCGAAGGGTACCTCACATTCCTTACCACACTCAGCGCATACTGCCGGATACATTTGCCGCCTCAGTCTATCGTCACCAAAGCTTCTGCGCTGGTTTCTCCTTGCCTCACGGCAGGCAGTGCAACGCTTGGGCTCATTAGTATATCCCTTAGCCGCATAGAACTCCTGCTCCTCAACAGTAAAGGTAAATGTAGCGCCACAGTCAGAACATTGGAGCGTTTTGTCTGTAAACCCCATTGGATGACCTCCTTTCTTAATAATATTTGGCTAGAGTCTCGGTCATCCAACGTCTGTAAATGGAACTAAAGGAATTTTTTCCAGAGAATCGGTAACCTGAACTTATAACCACTGTGATAAGTATATATGTTAATGGTAAAATTTGCAAATTAATCAAACTTACCCGATGCAGGAACTAAAGTTTTAACTGCAAAACCACCTTGTGGTTCTCCCTCCCCTAGCGGGAGGGAGAGTTTACCTTTACCTACCCTCTTTTGTAAGGAAGAAAAAATTCATTACATGAGAGGGATTTTATAAGATATTATGCGGAACACTACGATTTAGGGAGATGCATAAAGGAAAACTAAAGTCGAAATTCTTGGGATGCTTGATAGGGGCAGCCATAGGTGATGGGCTTGGCGCTTGGCGAGAAGGAAGGAAGATAGCTAACAAAGAAGATATTGCATCCTTAGCTGAGAGGGTGGAAGAGCTAGCTTATACCGATGACACTCACATGACAATCGGTGTGGTGGAATCGATGATACAAAGCAGAGGCTTTGATGGAGAGCACATGGCCCAAACTTTTATCAAAAACTATGAAGCTGAGCCATGGCGTGGCTATGGACCAGGGCCACTCAGGGTTTTTAGGATGATAAAGAGTGGTGAGCCATGGGACAGTGCCGCAAACAAAATTTATAGGGGTGGCTCATTTGGAAACGGGTCAGCGATGAGAGTGGCACCAATAGGACTCCTATATTCTAATAACCCAGCCAAGTTGAGGGAGATTGCTTACAAATCAAGTTCTATTACCCATTCTCACGAATTAGGCAAGGAAGGAGCAGCCCTCCAAGCTCATGCTGTAGCTTTAGCCCTGAATACTCCCTCGGATGAAGAAATTGATCGGGAAGCTTTTCTTCTAAAACTCCAGAATTTTGCCCAAACCCAGTTATATAAGGAAAAGATAGCCAACACGAAAGAGCTACTGGGTGAGCAAGATAAGGCAAAGGTGGTCGCCGTGCTTGGAAATGGTATAGAAGCACCAAGGTCGGTGCCAACTGCCATCTATTGCTTCCTAAAGCAGCCGAAGTCCTATAAGGATTCGGTGATCTATGCCATAAGCTTGGGCGGCGATACTGATACCATAGCTTCTATGGCTGGGGCCATCTCAGGAGCCTACCTTGGTATAGAGGCTATTCCACAAGAGTGGAGACTAAAACTCGAAAACAAGGCTTATATCGAAGATTTAGCGGAAAAGTTGTGGCAAACTGCAACGTGAATTTTGCCTCGCCGTGGTACCAAGGATAAAAGGGCCGGGGCTATACATGAAACTCAACTATGTCACCATCCTGAAGCATATGTTCCCTGCTGACTCTCTGCCCATCATACTTCCCCGAGCCCCAAACAACAGCATATTTCAATTTGTCTTTAAAATCTTTATGGATAGATTCAGCAGCGTCCTTCACAGTGCTGTCCATTTTCAGAATCACAGGCTCGGTTAACTCAGCCTTGCTTCCCGGGGTTTTGGTATAAACTCGGAAAATGCCCAGAGCTTGGTAAATTGTTTCCTTCAATTCCTCTAAGCCAATTCCTTCCCTGGCAGAGACCGAAATCATAGGAAATAATGTGCCATATTGCGAATCTAACCTTTTCCAGTTGCTAGTCGAACTTTCCAAGTCATTCTTATTGCCAATGAGCAAAATTTTCTTTTGATAGCTCCCTAGAGTTGCTTCCTTAGCATTATCCGTCATGGGCTCTATTCTGGCCTCTTTTAACTCCTGAAGAGTATTCTCCACTTGGCTTACCGACTCAATACTGAGGTCTACCACAATAGCAATAAGGTCAGCTCCCCTAAGTGTGTTAGCTAGCAATGTTCGCGCATCTCTATGCCCTATAGGTGGCGTATCAACCAGTTGAATCTGGATATTCTCAAAACCCATCATTCCTGGGATGAGAGTTTGGGTGGTAAAAGGATATGCCGCTATCTCAGGAGACGCCTCGGTAACTGCGGCCAATAGCTGTGATTTACCCACGTTGGTTGGACCAACTAGTATTACTTGCTCAGCTCCTTCCCTTCGAATATAGAACCCTGCTCTTCTGGCTGTGGCATATTTCTTTTCCGCTTCCTGTGATAACCTGGCAATCTTCCGCCTTAGCTCTGCGTGGAGCTTATCAGTGCCCTTATGTTTGGGCATAATGGCAAGCATAAGTTGCAAAGCCTCAATTTTTTCCTCTGGGTCCTTAGCTAATCTATACTTTTTCTCGGCTTCAAAGTATTGTGGCGGTAAGTTCGCTGGCATACACCTATTTTAACACCTTTAGAGGAAGGCAAGTACGGAATATAGACAAACTTCCTTGCAATCTGGTATAAATATCCCAACAAGTCATTAAGCAATTTGGATTGACAAATCTTTCCCTATTAGATGCAGTCAAGCTTATCCAGAGGGGAATACGCAATTATATAATTAATCGCCCCTTAGTTGTCTCTTTCGAGGTGACACTTTCCTGTAATTGCAACTGCCGACACTGTGACCTTGGCGGCATAATAAAAGACGAAAAGCAGCTTAAACCAGATGATTATGCTAGGTTAAGCAGACTCCTAAATCCACCCGTGGTGCAAATCTCCGGCGGTGAACCACTTCTACGCAAAGATATAGTAGATGTAGTCAAGGCTATCAAACAATCTAAAGGAGTACCCTACTTAATATTTGTCACCAATGGGACACTACTAAATGAGGATGTCTATCTACAACTGCATGAAGCTGGGGTAAACCAGCTTTCAGTATCGTTTGATTTCCCTGATGAACGACATGATGAATTCCGACGGCGACCAGGTCTGTATAAACATCTGGAGCGAACAATTCCGAAGTTAACAAGCTTTAGCCACCGGGACATTATTTTGAACACCGCCATAACGAAAGCCAAACTGAAAGATATATTGCCTTTAGCCCAAAAAGCCATGAATTGGGATGTATTCATATTGTAGAGTGCCTATACTTCACAGCGAACAGGTGACAAGGCTTACTCCGTCAATGATGAGAAGGATTTAGAGCTTTTGCGTAAAACTATTTATGCGCTGATAGAATTAAAGAACCAAAGCAATCATATAACCAACTCTAAAGCTGTACTTTTAAATACCCTGAAGTTCTTTGAACGAGGCTACCGGCCAAATTGTAAGGCTGGTATAAGATTCTTTGTCATAATGCCTGATGGAAGCTTCGTCCCATGCTCATTGCATCGCAACAAATATTCCAGTCAAAAAGAAATGATAGAAAACTTCTCACGAACTAACCAATGTGGTGGCTGTTATGTAGCCATAAGGTCTTATAGCGCTCGCTCACTTTGGGGATTATTGAAAGATACTCCAGCATATGGCAAACGACTTTTCGCTCACCCCAAGGGGATTACATAGATAGGGTGTAACTTAAACCAAAACCCTGAATCACCATAGCTGGGGCAAGAACCTAAATGCCCCATATCCCAAGTAAGCCTCAGCAAGGCACCTAATTAGCCGGCCGGCAAAACAGGCAAGGATAAACTTCCACAAAGGAAACTTAGCTGAGCCGGCAACAATCCCGATGAGGTCAAAAATAAGTACCGGCAACAAGGCAAAAAGGAAGATGGCAAAGCTCCCATACCTCTTCATCCAGAATTCAGCCTTGTTGTATTTTTCTGAATATTTATCGAGGATTATCTTTCTCCCCAAATAGCCAACAACATAGCTGCTCAGTTCCCCTAAAGTAGCACCTACTGTAGCTACCACTCCAAGCAATAAGGGATCGAATAACGGTTCTAAAGTTAAGGGATCTAAAGCTGCTCCTGCCCCTATTATGACTGCTTCCCAGGGAAGGGGGAAAAGAATAGTGACGCAACTAAGAGATACCAAAAAGATTCCGAGATAGCCATAAGCCAGAAATTTCTCCAAATCCAGATAAGAGCGGGCAAGGAAAAAAATCGCTGCGGATAAAGCAAAGACCAAAATAAAAGCTGCTATTTGGAAAGACTTTGGGGTTACAACTTTCTCCCGAAGGAACTGAACTTTAGAAGCAATGCTCATCTTGCCCAAACTATACCATAGTCTTTGTCGTTTCTCGCCTAGCTTTGGGACAAGCCCTGACAGTTCTTTGTATCATTGCGGTGAGCCAAAGTCCTGAACGTGGGGAAGGGGAGACAAAGCAATCTTGTAGAGTTGGGGCTCATCCCAAACCGAAAGTGTGCCCTCGGCCCCCGTCCCTTTATCTGGCGAGGTTGTGGCGGGGATGAACACCGCCACAACGAAGTGAGATTGCCACGCCTTCGGCTCGCAATGACAGGAAAGGAGCGCTTTGTACCTTGCAGCTAGCAAGGAAGGAAATTACATATCACTAAAGTGATATGAACGACTACAGTGTCTTTAAGTTGCCTGGCTATGATACAATAGTCTCACTACGATCAAGCTGAATTTAAGCTGATAAAAAAGAGGACTGCGGAGAGATGGAGATATTTCATCCCCATAATTGTAAGCTTGGTGATTTTGTTTGGTTGTGCTCAACAAGTTACAGAGCCATCACCACTTAGCGGAGAAACCAGGCAAATCATAGAGATAAAAGCTGTTGACCAAATATTGAATCATCACTATCAAGCTTTCTGGGCAGAGGAGGAATTCTCGGAGCTTTTGGCTGATAAGGCTGGATTCAAGAATGATTTCATAGCAAAATTCAATAAAAACCTCGCCAAACACAATTTAGAGGCCCAAAATTTCGAATTTTCTTTTGACCAAACAAGCCATTCAACTGTGGCTAAATGTAAAATTTATGGTGCCATTTCCAAGAGCGGAAACAATTGCCGAGCTCGATTCGAATGGTTTTTGAATCCTCTAGGATTAGACTTCATCAGCAATGATTTTAAGAAATCTCAAAGAGTGCTCTCCTGGGAAGGAGACATCGGCAGTATTTCAACCACCATCAACCTTGAATTCCCTAGTCCAATTAACCACTGTCATGCACATGTTTGGTGAGAGCTCTCTCCGTAGATAAACCAACAAACCATATTAAAGAGAGGATAAAAGAATGAAGATTACAATTGTTTACGACAACGAAGTAAAGAAAGAGGGGCTAAAGGCAGATTGGGGATTTTCCGCTCTTATAGAAAATGAAAAGGCGTCGCCAATTCTGTTTGACACCGGTGCCAATGGTCCCATTCTGCTACACAATATGAAAGAACTAAACATTGACCCCAAAAATATAGGGATAATAGTGATCTCACATGCTCATTGGGACCACACTGGCGGGCTTTCTGAGATTCTCAAGCAAAATGAAACAGCAGAGCTTTACATCCCGAGCTCATTTCACATAAGTATCCCGGGGAGAAAAGTAACCATGGTTAAAGAGGCTATTCAAATTTGCCAAGATGTCTGTTCCACTGGCGAACTCGGAGGCGTAGAGCAGTCCTTGGCCCTCAAGACGGGCAAAGGAATATTTGTGGTAACAGGTTGCTCTCACCCGGGAGTGGGGAATATCCTGAAGACTGCCTCAAAGTTTGGAAAGCTCTATGGAATCGCCGGCGGGTTTCATGGATTTCGTGACTTTAAGGCTTTAGATGAACTATCGCTAATTTACCCCTGTCATTGCACTCAATATAAAAGGGAGATAAGAGAGCTATTTAAGGATAAAGCTTTAGAATGTGGAGCCGGATTGGTAATCCAATTGTAGCTTATGAGCTTCCGTAATCTCTTTCTCCAAATATCTTAGTTCCTATTCTGACTATATTGGCACCTTCCTCTATGGCAATTTTATAGGAGTTTGTCATCCCCATGGAAAGATATTTCATCTCTACATTAGGTAAATCAAGCCCCTTAATCCTTTCAAATATCTTTCTTGTCTCCACAAAATAAGGTCTGGCATCTTCAGGGTTTCCAAAACGAGGTCCCATAGTCATAAGTCCCATTACTTTGATGTTCCTGAGGTTTGAGACATCTCTTACTAATTGCTCCGCGTCCTCCGGGAATACCCCTGATTTTTGTTCTTCGCGACCGCTATTTATCTCAATTAATACTGGCATTACTTTGCCAATTTGAGCACATCTCCTATCAATTTCCTTTGCTATTTCCAAAGAATCAACAGTTTCTATCATATCGAACATTTCCACCATTTTCCTTCTTACATTATGCTTCTGAAGGGTCCCAATGAAATGCCATCTTGCTCTCTTCCCTACCACTTCATACGCCTTTTTTGCTTCCTGGACGTAATTTTCTCCAACGATTTTTACCCCAGCTTCAACCGCCTCCAGAATCTCCTCAGGGGTTCTTGTTTTCGCTGCTGTTACCAATTCGATACCGTTTGGCAACTCAGCCAATATCCTTTGAATGTTTTGTTTAATCAGCGCAGCCACATCTACCATCCAAACTTACAGCTTTATCTGCATTCTCAGAGCTTTGATTGTCTTAGTGATAATTCAATCAAAATAGCCCCAGAACCAAAATCTGTCAGTTTGAGGATCGATATAACAAAACTTATTACCGATAAAGCAACCGTTCTTAAAATGATACTCGTCATCCCTGGCAACTAGAGTTACGGACATGACATAGCCGTCATCATAAGCATGTGACTGCAACGTGCGCAAAATCCTCGCAATCAAACTGATTAGGAATATACCTATTACTATCGGTATCATCCTGCGAAAGCCAAAGTACCAACTCTTCTTCGCTTCGGAATTCTCTGAGGGGCCACCCTGGTCCGGGTTTTGTTTTGTAAGCATCTTTCCAATACACTATTTGCCATTGGAGATCTGCTATAGCATCCTCCTCTTCCGCTCCCCTTTTACTCATGACTTGATACTGATACTCCAAGGCCACATATTGATGCTCCAAATCTTCGTACTGACGGCTTAGGTAATCACATTGTTGGCCCAAGTAATCATATTTTGAATTCAATTGCTCATATTTGTAGCTTAATTCAGTGTATGAAGCCTGGATTTGCTGTAACTCCTGCTTAACATCGGTATACTGGATACCACCAAATACACCTCCTACCACCAGCAAAGCTCCCAAAACAGAAATTACAATGGTCTTTTTCATAATTGTGTCTCCCTAATCCCTTTATTTCGTATTATCCTGGTTGCCACTTATCAGTCCGCTAGTTAGGACAAGAGCCAAGGGTTTCCCTTTTAAACATAGACCATCGTTATAGCACCACCCTCCACATCCCGTTCTCTAGATATAACCCAAACCATAGTTGCGCTTGATTTCATATTTAATGTGAGCCGCCAGGGACTCGAACCTGTAACCGGCTGATTAAGAGTCGCAAGGGAATTATGCCACCAAATCTCCCCAAGTAGCAAGACGTGCTATATGGTCTGAGGATTAGACCTGTTTTGTATCTGGGGTGGCTTCTGGTACTGGGGCATGCTCAGAAGTTTGTTAGCAAAATGTTAGCAAAACTTAGGAGCTCGGGGACTCTGGCTGGTTTCCTCAGAGCCTGGCTCCCTCCCCCTGGGTTTCTCAATTATGCTGGCTTGCTGCTCCTCTGGCCCACTGGGTGATATTTTCTCCCTTTGGGTTGATAGGTCAGCCTGGTAAATTTCTAACTCAGTGCCACATTCCAGGCAAGTTTGGTGCTCTGGCTCAGTTAATGCCCAGCCATAAAAGAGAGCACCGCATTTGGGACATCTTGCTTCTAGCATGTGTTACTCCTTTGGCAGCTTACTCCGCTTTTTGGCTAAGATGATTTCTTCATTCTTCCACCAATCTGTGTTTCTTCACCAGTTTTTCAAAAAAATCATTGGCTTCCTTATAAATATAAAAGTCTTTGCTAGACAGTATATCTCCTGTCTCTTCTGACTCAACCTTGACACAGAAAAAACCAAGAGCATCAGAGCTCAACTTTAGCCTTATTGGTGTGTCCTTATCAAGTTGCCCAACAGCAGTCCTAATCTTTTTCACTTCCTCCCTCTACTTTCTCTAGCTCTTTAGCATGAAAATACTCGTTATTCATAAGCCCCATTGAGGGAAACTTTACACTCCCCGAAAAAGTAGACACTGTTCCTCTATTCAATAGTAGTAGTTATAGTAACTGTCCAAAGTCCAGTATCCGCACTCTCCCAAGGGCGACTGTATTCCAAGAAGGTGGTAACAGTACCTTTTTTGAGTGCCTCAAAAATCCAAACTTCTTCACCAGGAGTACCTGGTGGTTTATCAATCCCTGGTCCCACAAACTTGTGGTCTACCTGTCTGATTATAGTCTCATCACTAATCCCTGCAAACTCTGACCACTGAAAGCCTGTTGTTGGATTAGAACCCAGAGTTACTGTAAGCTCCCCTCCTACTACAGCGTGCATCACTACATCAATGTGCGAGTGGTATGAGAATTCCCCAATAGGAATACATATGTCAGAATACCCAGTTGGCGTCACTGGTTCTGATGGTGGCACCGGCAGTGAAGGTTCCTCAGCACAACCACCTACAAATAGTAGTATACCTACCAACAGTAATCCTAGATACCACTTAGCTCTTTTCATTTAATAAGCCTCCTTACTTTTTCCTTATTTGCTTGCTGCCCCCCGAAAAAGTAGAATTATAAGCATCACCTCCTCAGGCTCATGGCTTTCTCATCAACACTGTAGAATGAAAGGTCAATAAGCCCCTTGCCGTTCGCAACGGCTACTGTGGCTGAGCCTTGGCCGATATGAAGCTCTTCGCATATAGTTTTCTCGCCTTGAAGCTGGGATAAGAGCATTTTCTTCAATTGCTCAGCTTGGTCGGGGGCCCTTGTGTGAAGTATAGCAGCGTGCACCGTTTTATCTACTGCTCTTTCCTTGGCTATATCAACCATTTTCTGCATTATCTGAGTTCTAGTTTTAGCCCTGGCTATAGGCTTTGTCACTCCCCCTGTTGAGGCATCGATCTCTACAATAGCTCTGAATCTGGTCTTTGATTCCGCTTTGACCCAGGATTTGGCTTCGAATATCCTTCCTATCTTATCGAGATAGAAAAGGGTATCTCTCGCTGAAAGCTCAGTTGTTCGTGGTATGATGTGATTAACCAGCTCGATAATCTCACTGAGACTTTTACCCTGTCTGGCTGCCTTGGCTGCCTCAAGGCAAATAAGTGCCAATCCTCCTGCGACGGTGCACGAATCAATGACTTCAATGGTTGTCTTGGGCAATTTTTCCTTAGCTTCCTCTTTGGCCTGCAAGGCTAATTTATAGGCCACGGTAAAAGCTTTGGTCATGGAGATATGCAAGATAGTCTCGGCATTTTGGCTTAGCTCTGTGAAAGTTTGTAGAAATTCCTCCACGGTGGGAGTAGAGGTTGTAGGTAATCTTTTCTTTTCACTTAGCCTAGTATAGAATTTTTCCATATCTATTTCTGGATCCAAGTAATCCTCGCCATTCATGATGATATGGAAGGGAATTATGGTAACATCATGCTTTGCTGCTTCTTCTGTAGATATGGAGGCAGAATTAGTGGTGATAACTACCTTTCTCACTTAACCTCCTTTAAGGGTTGTTGGGCAACCAGAACCCCTGACATCCTATCTTTTCAAGTACTTGACGATAGCTTTAACTATACTCCTCAGCTCAGGCATCATCTGTTTGCACCACCAGATAGCCCAAACAACCGCTATGACCAATAAAGCGATACTTACAGATAGCACAATAATCAGTCCCCAATCTAATTCAAAATTAATCATTCAACTACCACTTCATTCCAGCTTTTTTCCTGACGATAAAGAGCAGTAGGCATACGAATAGCATCCCGACTGCAAAAAGGACAGCTCGGGTTACTTCTCCCGCCAACATACGCCAGATAAAGACGGGCATACCGAATACCAATAGCAAGATCAGCAAATAGCGCACCCGCTTGAGCATAAATTCCTTTCCGGTCCTCCTCCTGAGCACGACTAAAACTGAAAACATAACCGTCGATATTCCGGCGCTGATAGCCAAAGACTGTCCGGCAGAGATGGCAAGCACTCCTATATAGTCAAGACCATAAAGGCCAGCCATCCAGAAAATCATCCCGCCCCCAGCTCTTATAAGCTCCTCCACAATTATCTTTCTCATTGCTGCCTTCTTCTTTTGAAAACTTCAACTAATGGGATAACCACCCAAAAAACAAGTGGACCGACAAACATAAGTGGATAGGTGAGGTAGCTCACGATGTTGGTATAGATAACGTTAAGGAAAAAAAGGAAAAATGGGAGAATGTAACCGGCAAAACCTATTCCGAGTCCGAGCATAAAGTAGATAAAAATTTCTTTGTGACTCATATACTTCACAGTCATTATCTAGGCTTAGAAATTAACCGTAGATTCTCGATTCTCACATCTGTTTTAACGCGATTTCTTGTCTGAACCCTCTCCCCACTATATAAGCATCTACCTAAATGCTGTGCCATGGCTAGTCTATTCGTTCGGATATAACCCTTGGAATTAGTCATTGAGAAGAAAGGGTCATTACGCGGAAGGCTAATCCAAATATATCCTTTACTTCCTTTAAATTTTCCGCCTTTCCAATGAGCACAGGATTGGCATTTTAGGTGTTTTGGTTTACCTTTTGCAAGCTGAACCCAGCGAATTTTACCGCAAATAACACAAGCATGGAGGATATATTTTTGATAGGGTTTTTTATCTCTTCCTATCTCAACTGCTCTTTTAATTTCACCTATTTTCGGCTTAAGATATCGCTCTGCCACCTCAGTGACATTCAAAACTGTTGCCTTAATAGGTAACTTAGCTATAAAGATGCCGCCGTGGTGGTTCTGGTTCCGATAAAGGTAGAGGCAGGACCCTTTTTCATAAAGAGTAAAACCAGCTCCTATGAAGCGTTGTGGTAAAGTTTGAGTTAGATCAATCACCACCTTCCTTCAATTCTGGGCAACCAGAACCCCGATTACAAGCGGCACCCCACACGGGACGAGGAGGCTTATTGGCTGAAGAAGGTAAAGGCCATGTGCCGTTTCCCGCTGGTTGCCCGCTACGCTTTATACTCTTTTAAAACTTCAAGCACATAATCTACATCGTATTTAGTGTGATCGGCACAAATCTGGAATCTTATTTCTTCATCTCCTTTAGGAACTACCGGATAATATAATCCAGTTGATAATATGCCCTTATCTTTTAGATACTTAACGAGCGCGATAGTTTTTTTAGTATCCCTAACCATAAGTGGCACAACCGGATGCTCCCCTTTTATCACTTCATATTCCAAATCAACTAAGCCTTTCCTAAAGTATGCCGTCGTTTCACGTAAGTATTTCAACAGCTTTCTCCCTGTGTCACTATCGAGGATTTCTAAGGTTTTTAATGCGGCACTTGCCTCCGATACGGTAATAGGATTGGAGTATATATAAAATGGAGCAGTTTCCCTTAAGTATTCTATTACTTTGGCATCGGATACTAAGTATCCGCCATTTATTCCAAGTGCTTTGCCCATAGTGGAGACCAATATATCGATCCTATCCTCGTGGGTAAATTCTGTAACTCCTCTCCCTGTCTCCCCAATTGCTCCGACGCCATGAGAGTCATCCACAATCGTAAGTATGCCCTCTTCAAATTCCGGGTCATATTTTTCTGCTAAATCCGCTATCTCGGAAAGCGATGCATGATCCCCTCTCATACTAAATATACCATCGGTAACTATTATGGCTCTCTGGCAATTTCCAAGGCTTTCTTTTATAGCGGACTCCAGTTCATCCATATTGTTGTGACCATATATTTTTTTATCTTTTGGCCGCGATAACCTGATAGCATTGATTATAGAATTGTGATTAAGAGCATCGCTTATTACAATAGTATCTTTGGAAATCAATGGTGATAATATGCCCATCACTGTGGCGTAAGCAGAGCTGAATATCATACCAGCCTCTTTATTGTGAAACCTTGCTAGTCTTCTTTCCAACTCCACATGTGGCTTATAAGTCCCACTAATAAAACGCACAGCTCCAGGACCAGCTCCAAATTCCTTGGTAGCTTCCTCTTCCGCTTCTATTACTTCCTTCCTCAACCCCATACCAAGATAGCTGTTCGAATTCATTTTCAGAAACTCTTTATCTCCATAACCCTGTATAAAATATCTTGGCCCCTTATCTCCTTGGGGCTGTTTTACACCTGTTATTACTGTCTCCTCGCCTTTAAGTGAACCTTTTTCTTTAAGTCCACTCAGCTCTTGGGATAACACTTTCTCTATTTTGCTTAACGACATTTTTACCTCCTTAATTTATATTTTCAACTTATCGGAGAGCTTTTCTAACATATCTTTAGTCATAGCTACAAGATCATATTCTGGCTTCCACCCCCATTCTTCACGAGCAGCACTATCATCTATACTGTTAGGCCAGGAATCAGCAATCGCCTGGCGGACTGGGTCAACATCATATTCCATAACAAAATCAGGAATATGCTTCTTGATTTCATTGGCTATATCTTCTGGGGCAAAACTCATCGCGGTTACATTAAAAGCATTCCTATATTTCAATTTGCTTGAATCTGCTTCCATAATATCAATGGCTGCTTTCACCGCATCAGACATATACATCATAGGAAGGTAAGTTCCCGCTCTTAAAAAGCAGGTATATCTTCTATGTTTGATTGCCTCATAGTAAATTTCCACCGCATAATCTGTAGTCCCGCCTCCAGGTAAAGTTACATAAGAAACAATGCCTGGCCAGCGAACACCACGGGTATCTACAGCAAATTTTTTGTAATAATAATCACAAAGCAACTCGCCACTAACCTTAGTAACCCCATACATTGTATTAGGACGCAGAATCGTCTCCTGGGGCGTATTATCCTTAGGAGTGGTGGGCCCAAAAACACCAATAGAACTGGGAGTAAAGACAGCACATTTATACTTACGAGCGACTTCCAAAACATTATAAAGACCATTGATATTTACATTCCAGGCAAGTTGTGGTTTGGCTTCCGCTACTGCTGAAAGTAAAGCTGCTAAGTGGTAGATGGTATCCACCTCGTACTTTTTCACAACTCCTTCAATCGTATTGATATCTGTACAATCAATAAATTGGAATGGTCCCAAATTAAGCAATTCTTCACCTGGTTTTGTTTTATGACCTGTGGCTATCACATTGTCATTCCCGTACCTTTCCCGCAAAGCCAATGTGAGCTCCGAGCCAATCTGACCACAGGCTCCTGCGACTAAAATCCTTTTCCTAAACATTGTATTCTAAGGCTTAACCTCCTAGATAAGCTTTTCTTACCTGGTCATTTTGAAGTAACTCTTGGCCGGTTCCTTGTAGAGTAATTTTTCCTACTTCCATGACATAAGCATAATCAGCTAATTTCAAAGCAGCAAAGGCGTTTTGTTCCACTAAAAATACAGTTCTCCCCTCTTCGTGAATGTGCTTGATAATATCAAAAACTCCTTTCACTAATAATGGAGCCAATCCTAAAGAAGGCTCATCTAAGGTCAATAGTTTAGGGTGAGACATTAACGCTCGTCCTACGGCTAACATCTGTTGCTCTCCACCAGATAAAGTGCCTCCTTTTTGAGATACTCTTTCTTTTATCCGAGGAAATAAAGTAAACACTAATTCCTCATCCTTGCTTATTTCTGCCTTATTATTTCTCTGAAAAGCACCTATTGCTAAATTTTCTCGCACGGTTAAATTTGGGAAAATTTTTCTGCCTTCTGGCACCATAGCTACCCCTCTGGCAACTATTTCATTAGAAGGAAGGCCCAATATCTCTTCACCATCGAGCTTTATCTGCCCATCACGGGCTTTAACCAAGCCAGATAGAGTTCGTAAAGTGGTGCTTTTGCCAGCACCATTAGCTCCGATCAAGGTAACAATTTTACCTTTGGGTACATCAAGTGATATACCTTGTAACGCATGAATGCCACCATAAAATACATTTAAGTTCTTTATCTTAAGCATAACTCACCTCTGTGCCTAAATAGGCTTCAATGACCTTGGGATTATGCTGAATTTTACCTGGAGTTCCTTCGGCAATGGTTTTCCCATAATCCAACACCAGTATCCTCTCACATATTCCCATAATCACTTTCATATCATGTTCTATTAATAGGATGGTCAGATCAAATTGCCTCCGTATTTTTTGAATGAAGCTCATTAACTCTACTGTCTCTCGTGGATTCATTCCCGCCGCTGGTTCATCTAACAGCAATAATTTCGGTCTTGTGGCCAGGGCACGACAAATTTCCAATCTCCTTTGATCTCCATAGGGCAATCCTCCTGCTAATTCACCCTTTTTTTTCAATAGTCCTATAGCAGAAAGCAGGCTATCGGCGTCTTGAGATATATAGTTCTCTTCCTTCACATAGTTGGGAAAGTGGAACACTGCGCCCCAAAATGATGATTTTACACGTAAGTGATACCCCACTTTCACATTATCAACAACCGATGACTCAGGATACAGGCGGATATTCTGAAAAGTTCGGCTAACACCCAGAGCAGCAATCTTATCGGGTTTATTTTGAGTTATATCTTTATTATCAAAGTAAATCTTTCCTTTAGTAGGAGGGTAGGTTCCATTTATCATATTAAAGATGGTAGTTTTCCCAGCTCCATTAGGACCAATTAATCCCACCAGTTCTCCCTTTTCTAATTCCAAATAAAAGTCGGAAACAGCAGTTAAGCCACCAAATTGCTTGGTTATATGGTCAATTTTCAGTAAGCTCATGTCTCATCTCCTTACTTGTGCCTAAACCGCAACTTCTGAGAAAATCGGGAAAATAATGAAAATAGCCATTCCCAGGAAATTTCCTGGCCAAAGAGGCCCCTATGGCGAAATAAAATTACAGCTAGTATGAGGATAGAAATGACTAACATTCTCATGCCAGGGATTCCCGGTATAGATAGAGTAAATAGAACGTGTGGAGTCTCCAAAACCCTCAGTAGTTCCAATGATATAGCAAATGCTGATCCCACTATTACACTTCCAGTTATGTTCCCCAGTCCCCCCATAATGATGATGGCTATAAACTGATAGGTAAGTATGATTTGAAAATAGTAAGGGTCAATGGCCATAAGTAAGCTTGGTAGTAAAGCGCCCGCTATTCCAGCAAAAAAAGCACCCAGCACAAAAGCTAGCATCTTATGTTTGAATAGATTAATTCCCATAGCCTCAGCAGAAACTTCGTCCCCACTAATGGCCCTTAGCGCCCTGCCATAACTGCTATCTATTAATCTTTTGATAAAAATTACGGTAAATAGAGCAAATCCCCAACTCCACCAAAGATTGGTATACTGGGGAACTCCTTTGAAACCTAAAGGGCCATTAGTGATGCTTTGAAAATTACAAATCAGAAACCGAATAATCTCAGAAAATCCATAGGTAACAATGGCTAAATAATCACCTCTTACTCGCAAACATGGGATTCCTATGATAAAACCAGCCAGAGCAGCAACTAAGCCCCCGATAATCCAAGCCGGGAAAAAGGGAATTTGAATCACACTCAGTGGCCAGATAATTGGGGTAATAAAGTAGTTTACCTCTTTTAATTCAGGGGACATATATAACAAGGCGGAGGCATAAGCGCCAATAGCCATAAAACCGGCATGGCCTAAGGAAAATTGGCCGGAATAACCATTGATTAAATTAATGCTTACCGCAGCAATAACATATATGGCACAGACATTAGCTAATCTAGTAAAGAAAGGATTCCAGGTTATTTGTGCCCAAGATACCAGCAAGATAAAGCCAACGACAGCTATAATGTTTAACCTCTGCTTCTTCCGATTATCCAATTTCATTTTATTCCAGCTCCCCAAATAATCCTGTTGGCTTGAGCAGAAGCGTCACTATTAAAATGACAAAAACAAAAACATCCTTATATCCCGACAAGCTGGGGAAAAAAGCAACCAACATTATAGTGAAGAAGCCAATGAGAAATCCTCCCGCTATTGCTCCGTTTATGCTTCCAATGCCACCAATGACTGCGGCAGTAAAGGCCTTCCAGCCAGGGAAAACGCCAATAAAAGGGTGAATTTGAGGATAGCGAGCCGCCCAAAGGATAGCTCCAATGGCAGCTAAACCCGAACCAATGCCGAAGGTAAAGGAAACAGTTTTGTTAATATCGACTCCCATCACTCGAGCAGTATCAAAATCTCGAGATGCTGCCCGCATGGCCAAACCCATCTTAGTTCGATGAATTAAGTAATTTAACCCTAATAAGGCAACTACACAAACTACGGGAGTAATAAAAGTAATCGCCCTAATATGAATACCGGCGATAATCACCACCTTATCAAGAACATCAGGATATAAAAATGGTTTTGGTCTTCCTCCAAAGACTACAATGGCGAAATTTTCCAGAAAGAAGGACATGCCTATGGCAGCGCATAGACCGGAAACTCGTGGAGCTCCACGTAACGGCCTATAGCCTACTCTCTCTATCGTTACCCCTAATAAAATGGTTAAACCAATGGCAAGTACAGCACATATTCCCCAAGGGATTGGAGTCAAGAAAGCACCATAATAGACAAAGAACATAGCCATCATGAATATATCCCCATGAGCAAAATTAATCAGTCTCAATATCCCATAAACGATGGTATAGCCGATTGCCACCAGGGCATACAATAGGCCTAACCCGGCACCATTGAGCACATTTTGCACAAATAAACTGAACGGCATAATTCCTCATTTATATATCAGCCTGAGCTAGGCTTGTTTGGCTCAGGCTGATACCTTTAGAAGCAAGATGTCTACTTATGGACGGATGCTGGTTACATATTGAACCTCGCCGTTTTTAATTGTTCTAACTATCACAGCCTTAAGTGGATCCCCATTCTCATCAAAAGTAATCATACCAGTAACTGCTTCCCAATCCTTAGAGGCAGCTAAGGCTTCTCTAATTGCTTCTCCGTCGGTTGATCCAGCTTCCTCAATAGCATCAATGGCTCTGCAGTAGGCATCGTAGCCCAAGGCAGCAAAAGCACTTGGGGGACGGCCATATTTTTCTTCAAACGCGGTACAGAATGCTACTGCCTTTGCCGTAGTCTTAGCAGCCGGATCAAAATGGGTAGTATAGTAAGTGCCCTCGGCTGCTTCGCCAGCCACTTCTAGGAATTCTGGAGCTTCCCAGGTATCTCCTCCGAGGAAAGGAACTTCAATCCCCATCTCTCTTCCTTGTCTTATCATCAAGGCAGCTTCACCATAAGCGGCACAAGGAATAAAGATAACATCAGGGTTCTTGGTTTTAGCAGAAGTTAACTGAGCAGTGAAATCCTGGTCTCCAGTAGCAAAGTTGCTAACCTCTAAGATAGCATCAGGTCCTTTCACCTCAATAAAGGCTTCCCGATAAAATTTGGATAGGCCTACCGAATAATCAGAAGCAATATCTTGAATAATGACGGTATTTTCTGCCCCTAACTGTTCAATGGCAAATTTAGCTGCTGCTCCCCCTTGATAAGGGTCAATAAAACACACTCTGAAAGCATAAGGCTTTCCCACAGTAACCAATGGGTTAGTAGGTGAACATCCTATATAAGGAATTTGTGCGTTATTAGCTACTTCACTTCCAGGGATAGCGCAGGCACTGCCATAAGTACCAACTACTACCACGGCCCCCTCATAGTCAATAAGGCGAGCCACAGCGTTAGCCGCTTCTACTTTCTCGCTTCTATTATCCACCAGAACCATTTTTACTGGCCTTCCTAAAACTTCGGGGTTTTCCTCCACTGCCATATCTATGCCTTCCTTCGTCATCTGGCCACCAGCAGCATAAGGTCCAGTCATTGGCTCAAAAACCCCGATTACAATTTCCTCTGGGGCTTCCTCCTCTACCGCTGGCTCAATACAACCAGTAAGAGCCAAACCTACAATAAGTGCTACTGATAACATCACCATTACTATTTTGTGTCTCATTTAATTCTCCTTTCTATTATTTTTTATCCGCCCTTCCACCCCTTATTTATGCTCACTCATACACATCACCTCCTCTTCTCCTTTTGTTCTTTCTCTAATGCTTCAGTCACAGCTTTATCAACAAACTCATTAACGTCTTTACAAGTTAAAAATAGGCCCGCCCAGGTTAAGAACGAGCCTATATGTTAAAGGAGGTGAAAAATGAAAAACGATATTAAGCCACTTCATTTAACTAATATCCTGATAAGAGCTTGCCAGCTTTATTCCCCTATCTTACCTTCACGGTCACGTGATGCCCCTATGCGGGCAATAGTAGCAATGCCTTTCTGTTTTGTCAATACCCCAGAGTGATGTTTGATAGTTTTTAATGTCCTCTTGGGCTTTCTTACCTTGACGGACGTGGTGTGCTCTGCTATGATGACGCCGTGTCTACCGAAGATGCCCCTCTGGTTTCACTTCTGAAGGAACTAATGCGTCGGCGTAAACGCCTGCCGAGCCAACTGGCAGCCGATATAGATGTTAGCCACACTACCGTTAGCCGCTGGCTTTCCGGCGAAGATGTTCCCAGTACACGGTCCTGTCGGAAACTGGCTGAATATAGCGGCGTGCCCTTGCAGAAGCTGCTTTCCATTGTTGGTCACATGCCGAAAATGGAGGGAGAGGCATCCCCTGATTGGCCTGAATTTCGTGAGTATGCTCGCTGCAAGTATCCAAAGGAGCTGGACGAAGACCTAGTTACTATGATTGAGGACCTGATTGAGCGGCGGAGGAAAAGACATGGCACAAAGAATTTCCAGGTGGGAATCTGAACTATGGTGTTACATAAGTAGCAGCGATGGCACGCAATGCCCTTTGTGTGGCTGCTGCCAAGCAAAACAAAAGGGAGGCTGGTGCCCTTCTGATTGTATGGAACAAGTGGGCCGACTAGTGGATACCAGGTATTCTAATTTAAGGGATTACGATTCTATAGAACGCATGGCATCCTGCAGAATCTTTGAACTGGTAGAAATGTTGGCCCAGAAGTACATTAAGAGGAGGAAGGTTTACTACCCACCGGTGCCAACAGAGCTTGTTTCGCTGGCTGACGAACAGCATCCTATAGAAGTCCGCTTAGTGCCATTGACGGCCTATCATGGTGCTATCTGGCATCTGAAAGGTAGATGGATAATACAACTTAATGAAAATGATGCACCGGCTGCAAGGAGATTTACGCTATTCCATGAGGTTTTCCATATCTTAGCTCACCGTAAAGCCACCCCCGTGTTTCGGAAGGGAGAGCTTAAGGCCGGTCACTTTAATGAACTTTTGGCTGAGCAGTTCGCTACCTGCATCCTGATGCCTGCCGAGATGGTGAGGAGAAAGTGGGCAGAGAGCAATAGTTTAAACAAGATGGCGGAAATCTTTGATGTTCCGGAGTCAGTAGCATGTGTCAGACTTAAGTTGCTGCATTTAATTTAAGTTAAATTTGAAAACCCGAAGTGATAGGACAGTTTTCCTAAAGTCTATCTTACCCATTACTTCTAGCTCATCGCTTATGACTTTCTAGTGGTATGTTCTTCCCATTGAAGTAGGGAAGCGCAGCAGTTTCTAAACGTAAGCCATCAAACCTTATACAAGCTTATGAAGGAGGGATTACCTTCTCATAAGATAGCGAGAAACCGAGTGTTCTTTAAGGAAGACCTTATCCAGTGGATAAGAGAGCACTAATTGGTGAGGCGTTCCAGCAAGGGTTACTTTGAATCTGTGCTAGAGTGCGTGAGATTTGACAAGATACTGAAGCTAGATGCTAACAAAATATTGGCAAAGGGGCTTAACCAGATAGTGAGCCGCCAGGGACTCGAACCCTGAACCGGCTGATTAAGAGTCAGCTGCTCTTCCAATTGAGCTAGCGGCCCACAAGTAAATAGATATTATCACTGAAAAAGGATAGAAGACAAGGTTAGGAATAAACAAACCTCCTCCTGCCTTTGAGACAGGAGGAGGCAAAAAGCTAATCTCGCGGCGAGTTAAATTATGGCATAGGCTATCTGAATGCTGAGCGTGATTTTCAATTCTCCAGGGATTATAGGAGTCTCAGGGGCAGGCACAGGGGCGCCAGCCTCATAAAGGCCCCTGGTAGGCGGCAAATAAACAGCACCCTCCGAAATATAAGTGGGCTTACCCAGCTTAACATCGGCTAAATCAGCTAATTGTAATGCTTTGTCTTTAGCATCCTTCACCGCTTTAGCTCGCGCCTCTTCATAGTATGGAGTTGGGTCATCCACACTAAAGCTTATCCCCTGAATCCGAGTGAGGTCGCCACCGGCTTCGGCTACAGCATCAATAATATCCCCAACTTTGTCCATCTCTCTTATCTTGGCAACCACTATATTGGTCACTTGGTAGCCAATGATTTCCTCCTCATCTTTCTCTCTAATCCATCTTGTCACGGGATAGATGCTGAATCGCTGTGTTTGGATATCCTTCTCAGCCACGCCATTATCTTTCAATACTGCCACCACTTTATCCATGGCTTCGCTTGCCTGTGTTTGAGCCTCAGCTACTGTATCCGCACGAGCCTCAACTCCAAGGCGCAGCTCAGCTATATCGGGAACTGCCATTGCTTCCCCCTGACCAGTAACCCATATTCCAGTATTTTGCTGCTGCGCTACAGGAACAACATCTGGACTACCTTCCCACCCAGGTATACTAGTGCAGCCAGCAGCACCTAATGCCAGCACCGCTACCAAACAAGGAATTAACCACCTAGTCGTTTTCATTCAAACCTCCTTTCGCAAAAGTATCTTTTTACTTACTATAACGACTAAATTGACTTTTGGTTTACTTTAAGTGGTAGAATAAGCTTTCGTTAATGAAAATTCTTCGCGAAATCGGCATAACCATCCTCATAGCTGCTGCCATCTTTGTTACCATTAAAGCCACCGTGCAAGGCTATTGGGTGCAATATTCTTGTATGCTGCCAAACATTGAAGACGGTGAGTGGATTATGGTGAACAAAGCAAGTTATTTCTTCTCAGACCCCAAACGAGGAGAGGTAATTGTCTTCGATCCAGGTGAGGAGGTTGGGTCACAATACCTGTTCATCAAGCGAGTTATTGCTCAGCCCGGCGATACCGTGGAAATTAAGGATGGCAAGGTTTCCATCAATGGTATTCCCATAAATGAACCTTATATCTTTCCAGAACCGTCACGACGCTATAAGGACTTTGGCCCAGAAAAAATGTTTGATGACCAATATTTTGTTCTGGGAGACAATCGCAACAATAGCAATGATTCCCGTTCCTGGGGTCCAGCCTCTCAAGCTAACATTATCGGCAGGGCTTGGTTTGTCTACTGGCCACTGAGCAAATGGGGACTGGTAAAACATTACGGCTACCCGGAGTTAACCGAAGCAGGTGCGCTGGGAGCAGCAATCTGCAACACAGTGGGAGGTACAACTTGAGTGACGAGGTGCTGAAGATATTCAAAATGGCCGAGGCGATAAAGGAGGGTCATTTCCTCCTTACCTCTGGATTGCATTCGCCAGTATATTGGGAGAAGTTTCGAATCTTGCAATATCCGCATTATACTGAGAAGCTGTGCCGCCTTATGGCACAACATTTCAAAGACCAAAAAGTGGAACTGGTTGCCGGACCAACCACCGGAGGCATTATCCTTGCTTTCGAAACTGCACGACAACTAGGAGTGCGAAGCATTTTTGCCGAAAAAGAAGGAGAAACAAGGGTCTTCCGCCGTGACTTTACCATCACCCCGGGCGAAAGGATCCTTATTGTGGATGACATCCTGACCACAGGTGGCTCGATTAAGGAGACGATGAGCGCTGTTAGAAAACTTGGTGGCATCGTCATTGGTATCGGAGTGCTTGTCAACCGGGGCACAGAAAAGGTAGACTTTGGTGTGCCCCTTTTTAGCTGTCTCCGCTCTCCTACCACAGTTTATCCCGCTGAAGAATGCCCTCTCTGTGCTGCTAATATCCCTTTAATTAAGCCGGGCGCCCTAAAATAATGGATTGTTTGGCATTTCTCCCTGTCATTCTGAGCCCTTCGCTCCCTGTCATTCTGAGCATAGCGAAGAATCTCATAGCACTCAGGACAGGCTCCGCGAAGAATCTAGAGACCCCTTCCCCTTATTCAGAGTGACAGTAAAAACCTACAAACCTAGCTTGCTTGACAGCGAAGGGAAGAAAACCTAGAATATTTGAGCCGGCCGAGGTAGCTCAGGTGGTAGAGCAGCGGACTGAAAATCCGCG
>WJOY01000027.1 GCA_009619075.1 Dehalococcoidia bacterium | reverse complement strand
CCCATAGCACTTTATAAGAAATATGGATTTCGAGTAGCGGGCAATCGCCCAAGGTATTATTCAGATAACGGCGAAGACGCTGTGTTTATGAGCACAGGTACTATTACTTTGGCCCCCTTCCAAGCTCACTTCCAGCGACTGAAAGAAGCTCATAGCCAGAGGTGGGAAAAAATCTTCACAACTCAATTAGCTTGAATCGAAATAGGTTACTAAATTCTGCTCCCCTGCTTTACGACTCTACTAATGACATCTGAATCTTCGCAGCCGTCTTATGTCAACTATACTTGCTCAGGATAGCCTTGAAGGAATCTATGACAAAAACTAGCTGTTCTTTATCAGCGGCAAAGGTAGAGAGTTTAAAAGCTTTTGTCAGACCTGGCTGCAGCCCCCAAATGCCTCTGCCCTTAAGCTCCTTGTACAGGAAATATCCCCTCTCTCGAACACGCTTGGAGATGTCATAGAGCATCGGAGCTTCAAAGTGCAGTAAGTCATGTCTATGCGGCCTTTCCCCCAATTGCTTGAATCCCAATTTCTCCAGTTCACCGGAAAACCATTGTGCTTTTGCTACTTGCTCATCCCAATGGTTAATCCTTTCTTTTACATAAGGAAAGGAAGCCATGAGCGTAATCAGTGGGACACCCCTCAAAGTACAACCGAGAGGCTCAACTTCTTTGTTATCAAATAGTTCGGATTTCCTCAATATAATTTCTTCCCACCTCTTTTTCATTCCCAATACACCGCAAGGCCCGGCAGAAGCCATACTTTTGTGACCACTGCCAATAATGAAATCAGCACCAACATCACTCAACTTTACAGGCATTCTGCCCACTGCATATGCACCATTAAGGATATAAGGGATACCATATTCTTGAGCAATTTTCCCCAGCTTTGTGGCATCAGGAAGATTTCCATAATTGCCATCGGGGTAGGTTAATAAAATTAGCTTCGGATTATGCTTCTCCATAAGTGGTATATAATCGTTAACGTCAATCCTGAATTCTGGATAGCCAGAGTGAGGTACCTCGATAACATTCAACCCTACCCTTTCAGCGGCAACAATTGTAGTGTAATGCCTGTTACCGTCAACAATGATTGAATCACCTGGCTTGGCCAAAGAATGCATTACCATGAATTTAGCTTCTCTTGCCCCATGAGTTATGGTAGCAACCTCACAACCTAAGAATTGGGGTAAAAGTTCGTGCACAAAGTCTTGGACAGGAGGATTTGTTATGTTACACAGGTTGCCGAGGCAAAAATCACACACGGAATATCCATCTCCAAACTCTATTAAAGCCTCTTTAGCAGCATCAGTGAGAATGCCTCCCGTTTGTAGAGGCATGATATTTATAAGACCTTTGTGTAATCTGTGTAATGCACCAAGTTTCTGTAATGGTTTGTTCTTTGCTTGCTTCGCCAGCTTTTCCTTTTGCAACAGTTCACCCCTCGTTCAAAATTCTTTGCCCTCTGTCATTCTGAGCGGAGCGAAGAATCTCCGGGGTTTTTAGACCCTTCGCTTCGCTCAGGGTGACAAAATGAAGCTAACACTCTCTTATGGGCTGTGATTTTATGGCTACAAATACAGCCCCACTAACCCCTATCTTCTTCTGCTGCCCTTCGATATACTCCCGGATAGCTTCTGGAATTTGCAGATTGAGATCAGAGAGATGCTTTATTGTTTTCACCTGGTAGGTTAAGCTTTCGTCGCTGCTTTCTATTAAAGCTGCTGCTCCCATTGCTATAGCACGCATGTAATTTATGCCTGTGTATGTTCCTGAGGGGATAACATCGCTATAAATGTTGCCATTGGCTACGCAAATCTCGTTAAACCCAGCAGGGCCAATCAGCCTCTTGCCTGCTTCTTTTTCCACGACTTTTACCTGTATGGAGTCATCCTCCCAGGCCAAAAATTCACATGGGGCAATCTCATCTTTACACTTTTGGGCCCTTTCCTCGATTGCCTTGGCTATCTTTTTCCCTCTGGCAGTCTTGGGACTTGTTATATAGGTAATGGCCCCGGCTATATCTTCATCCGCATATTCAGCTACAGAAAATTGAGGATATGCCAGTTTCCTCATATCATCTACTTCGTATAGAATCATCGCTAGTCGCTCAATTCCCAAGCCAGCATTAAATACCGGATACCTAATGTCAAAGTTCGCCAAGGATATTGGAGAGTACATGCCAATATCGGCAACTTCAAGCCAATCCCCTTTGTAGTTAATGAAAACCTCTTGCTCCTGGCCGGGCGCATAATACTTAGATGTTGCTATCTTTGTCTCAAATTTGATATCTACAAAGCCATATTGCTGTATGATGTCTTTGGTTATTTCCCTTCCGGCATCCAAGGACACTTCGGGGGCCATCACTACGACCGATGCTGAATGATGAACACGTAGATGGTGAGCATCTTCCCTTTGCTCATTGCGATATCGAGGCCCTACCGAAAATAAGGCCAGTGGAAATTCAGCTTTGTCCTGCAACGCTGCTAAAGTGTGAAACCATGTAGCTGTCATATGGCTTCTCAGAGTCTTATTAGAAGGTAACGGTCGTAGCTTTCTTAGCTCAGGAAAAACCTTGTCTAGAAGCCCTGTAGCTTGGTTATCAGTGATATCCAGTCCAGCAATGAGTTCCTCAATGAGGTTATCGGCCTCGATTTCCCCCTTCTTATACCTTCTAAGAATTGACCTCAATTTCTCAGTTTCAATTTCTCCTGCTATCTCCTTTATTTGAGCTATTTTTTGGGCGCTCAACCCAATCTCAGGGCGAGGTAATTCAGCCAAATAAAAAACTCTGTCAAGGATAACTCGAGCCTCTGGGCCATACTGTTTAGAGACATCGTAATCGGGCAAAATTGTAGGATTCTCAACTTCATCAAAGCCAAGATTTAACAGGATTTCCCTCGATTGTTGAATCAATTGGCGCACAAGATGAGGTTTCCCTTTCCTTTCTAGAGAGATTTTGGTACCCTTTGGAATAAGTTTTTCTGTTGATACCCAAGCCTCGGTAAAATTCTTTTTTGCTTGCGCCTTTATTTCGTTTAAATCAAACCTTGCCATGTTCAGGCCTCCACTTTACTATAAATACTATCCCTTATTGTTTGCAACCAGCCGGACTTTGCTTCTCCCTAACTAGAACTAGCCCTTTTTCAGCTTGCTGATGCATTGTACTAGGTATTGCCTCAATATACTTAACGCTGCCTCGGCAACCTCTCTCTTGTTTTCCTCTCGATTTCCCTGAAAGATATATTTTTGGCTCAGGCTACCGTCTTTAGCTGCTATGCCAATGTGAAATAGCCCCACAGGTTTCTCAGAGCTACCACCTGAAGGTCCAGCGATCCCAGTATTAGAAACACACATATCTACATCTAATAGCCTTCTACCACCTTCAGCCATCTCTATGGCTGTTTGCGAACTAACCGCCCCATAATTTTCTATAGTTTCCTTTCTCACTCCGAGAACATTGATTTTTACCTCATTGCTATATGCTACCAAAGAGCCTTTAAAATAGTCGGAGCTACCGGGCACGTTGGTTAACCTATCAGCTATCCTGCCACCAGTAGCTGACTCGGCTGTACCAATGGTAACTAACTTTCCTGTTCTGGCTTGGCATTCTTTTATCAGGTCTGCAATCTCTATTTCCGGTTTTTTCATATGCCACCTATTACTTAAGAACCTTGGCTTATTTTAACACAGTTACACAATAGAGCCTGAGTTTTCCTGCTATAATTTGGCCTACAAATGGCTGAATTATCTGATGTGATAACTTTTCTTGGCACTGCCGGCGCTAGATTTGTAGTTACCCGCCAATTTCTAGCTTCCGGCGGTGCCTGGCTTAGCCTTGGCAACACCCAAATACTTCTCGATCCCGGCCCTGGCAGTTTAGTTCAAGCTGCTAAGAGAAAACTTGACCCCTCTAAGCTAGAAGCTATTATTTTATCTCATAAGCATCTAGACCACAGTGGGGATATCAATATTATGATCGAAGCTATGACCAACGGTGGCAAAAAAAGCGGGGCATAGTCTTTACTCCTGCTGATACTTTAAATCAAGAGCCTGTTATCTTATCTTATTTGCGCTCCTACCCCGAAAGGGTAGAAATTTTGACTGAGGGGGCTCCTACAAATTAGCTAACATTTCTTTTGAAACGCCAATTAGGCATCGGCATCTTGTGGAAACATATGGCTTTATCTTTCGAACGCCACGACATACCTTCTCCTGGATCACTGATACTAGGTACTTTGATGAGTTATCTAGTTATTATGTGGGAGAGTTACTGATTATCAATGTTGTCAGGTTAACTCCCGGAGCTCCCATTGATCACTTATCTCTTCCCGAGGCCAAGGGAATAATCGAAGAAATAAAACCAAAGACAGCCATACTTACTCATTTTGGCATGACTATATGGCGAGCTAAGCCCTGGGAATTAGCCCAAAAATTAACCATGGAAACTGGAATTACAGTTATAGCTGCTCGGGATGGAATGCGCTTCGATTTGGCGCAATTGAAATAAAGAGAGGCTTCCTGGCAACGGCCTATTTTCCCAAAAGGTTGCCCCTTAAGTATCGTCTGCGCTGGAGCGTTTCACTTCCGTATTCGGGATGGGAACGGGTGGTTCCACTCCGCTCTAGTCACCAAGAAGCCCCTCTGATTAAGGAGTATAATATACCCGGGGAGGATATTCAAGCCATAGTGGAAAGTGAAGAATAAGACGCCACTCAAATATCATATTGGCTGCAGCGGCTGGCATTATGACCACTGGCGTAGCCTTTATTACCCCGAAGGATTACCCAAGTCGAAATGGCTGCAATTTTATGTCAAGCAATTTAACACTGTAGAGCTTAACAACAGTTTTTACCATCTCCCTTCTGAGAAGGCTTTCGCCACCTGGCGGGAATCTGCACCTGAAAACTTCGTCTTTGCCGTTAAGGTAAGCCGCTTCATTACTCACATTAAAAGATTGAAAAATTTGGGCTCAGCGGTGGAAAACTTCTTATCACGGGCTCGTTTGCTCCAAGATAAGCTAGGCCCCCTTCTGTACCAACTACCACCTAACATGAAACGCAATGCTGAGGTATTGGGAAGCTTCCTATCTTCACTACCTCAAAAATATCGGCATGTATTTGAATTTCGCCACGAATCCTGGCTTGATGATTCTATCTTTCACATCTTACAACAATACAATGCTGGCTTGTGTGTCTTTGATATGCCTGGCTTTACTTGCCCTCTTGTAGCTACTAGCGACTTCGCCTACATCCGTTTTCATGGCAGTGCTAGCTTATATTCAAGCTGCTATTCTGATGAGGAGCTTTCCCACTGGGCACAAAAAATTGCTCGATTAGGCGAAAAAGTTAAAGCCGTTTATATTTACTTTAATAACGATGCTGAAGCCTTTGCAGTTAAAAATGCTTTGACTTTAACAAAACTTATAAATATTGCTTGATCCTCTGAGCTAGAGCTGGGGGTATTCTTTCCACTTGGCTGATTTCCTCAACCGAAGCCTTTTTGATAGCTTCGATTGAGCCGAATTTCTTCAGCAAGGCTTTCTTCCGCTTCGGCCCAATACCAGGAATGTCATCTAGGATGGAGGCTGTGCCTCTCTTACTCCGCAATTTTTGATGATAACTTATAGCGAAGCGATGTGCCTCATCCCTTGCCCTTTGCAGTATGTGAAGAGCAGGAGAACCTTTAGGTATATTAACTGGGTCAGACTCGCCTGGTATGAAGACATCCTCATTTTCTTTAGCCAGACTAGCCATGGGAATAGAATCAACTCCTAACCCTTGCCTTACTTCTAAAGCAGCATTGAGGTGTCCCTTACCACCGTCAATAAGGATAAGGTCAGGCGTAACTGCCCAGCTACCCTCACCAGCTATGCCTCTCTTGAAGCGTCGTCTTAATATCTCTTGAATCATGGCATAATCATCAGCCCCGGCTACCATTTTCACTCGAAAACGACGATAGAGACTTGGTTTGGGTAAGCCCTTTTCCAGAACAACCATGCTGCCCACAGCCAAAGTGCCTCGAATATCAGAAATATCATAACCCTCTATCCTCAGCGGGGTTCTTGGCAAGCAAAGCCTATCTTTTAGCTCTTGCAAGCCTGAAGTTATAGCCGCTAAATTTATTTGCTTAGCCTTAGCCAATAGCAAACCTTTATCGGCGTTTTCAGCTACCATACTTACTAGCCGTTTTTTAGCTCCTCGCTGTGGCACTTGAAGTTTCACGCTTCCTCCCCTTCGTTCCTTAAGCCATTCAGCCAGTACTGACATTTCGTCCACGGGATATTGAAGTAATATTACTGATGGTATATAGGAAGCTGAGGCATAATATTGCTTTACGAAACTTGCCATTATTTGACCGGGCATTTCATCATGGATGCCTTCCATGATGAAATAGTCACGGCCAATAAGCTTGTTATTGCGAACAAAAAAGACTTCCACGTAAGCCTGCCCCCCATTTTGCACCATAGCAATGACATCTTGCTCGCCCTTCAATGCGATAGCAATCCTCTGCCCCTCTATGACTCTCTCTATTGCCAGAATTTGGTCACGGAGCAAAGCCGCCTTTTCAAATTGAAGTTGCTGGGCCGATGCTCTCATCTTGTTGCTTAGTTCATGAAGCACCAGCTCCTGTTTACCTTGCAAAAATAAAATAACTTGGTTTATTACCTCCCGGTATTCCTGTTTATTCACCGCGCCAATGCATGGCCCAAGGCAGCGGTGAATATAATAGTCGAGACAAGGTCGCTTATCTGTGCCATCGATGGACCTGGTACAAGAGCGAAAGGGAAAGATTTTCTTTACCAGCCGCAAGGTTTTACGTACTGACCCAGCACTAGCAAAAGGCCCAAAGTACCTGGCTCCATCATTTTTAAAACGGCGGGTGATGTAAACACTTGGCCAATCTTCACTAATATCTATCTTAAGGTAGGGGAAGGTCTTATCGTCTTTAAGGCGCACATTGTACCTCGGGTGATATTTCTTTATCAGATTGCATTCTAAGATAAGTGCTTCTTGCTCAGAGTCCGTAACCATAAACTCGAGGTCATTTACCTTCAACACCAACTGCTGAATTTTTGATGACAAGCTACCAAAGGCACCAAAATAACTTTTTACTCGATTGCTAATATTGGCCGCCTTACCTACATAAATAACCTTACCCAGGTCATCCTTGAATAAGTAAACTCCCGGGCTTGTCGGTAAAGCCTTTAGTTGTTCTTCTAATTGTATTTTCACAGTAAATTTATTGTAACAGGAGACTTGGATGCAGACAAAAAAAGTCTCAGTTATGCTAAAATAATATTTAATGAAGGAAGATATTAAGGCTTTCCTTGAGTATCTAGCTAAGAAGAAAAAATGCTCACAGAGTACCCTGGCTGCTTATCGTAATGATTTGAACCAGCTAATGGCTTACACTGAAGCAGAGAGGGCAAAAGGAATAATTAAGTCAACTGGCGAGCTTTTAAAGAGCTATCTGCTTAACCTCAGGGAAAGGAGCTACTCCACGGCTACAGTAGCTCGCAAGGTAGCCTCGGCCAAGTCTTTTTTTAAATTTATGGTTGATTCAGGCAAGCTAAGAGAGAATCCAACACAGAATTTAATTTCTCCCCGAGTTAGCAAGCATCCGCCTAAATTTTTGTCTTCGTCTGAGTATCGCTGTTTGCTGGCAGAGCCAAAAAAACTATCCACTCCAGAAGCCAAGAGAGATGTGGTGATGCTAGAATTGCTTTACGCTACTGGTTTACGTGCTAGTGAGCTAGTATCTCTAAACGTGAAGGATATTGACTTGGAGCGCTCTTGTGTACACTGTGCCCATGGTAGCTCCAAAAGGCGGATCCCCTTTGACCACCATATAAACCAGATATTAAGAAATTTCCTTGAGAATGATAGACTTGATTTATTATATGATGAAAAGGAAAAGGCGCTATTTCTCAATCGGCGTGGTGGTCGGCTTACCCGGCAGGGATTTTGGCAGATTGTTAAAAACCATGCTTCTAAAGCTGGGCTTAGTGCTAAGATTACGCCGCAGACCTTGCGTCATAGCTTCGCGGCACGCAAACTACAAAGTGGTGCTGACCTTCAATCCATCCAGCGAGCTTTAGGCCATGCCTATATTTCCAGTACTAGAATCTACAAGCAGTCCTCGTCCTCACCGAGGTAGTGAATAATGCCTAAGAAATCGCGTCGTGCTAAAGCGAAACACCGTGCCAAGTTAGCACAAGAAACACAGAGGAAGTATTCCCAACCACTCAAGCCAGTAACTGCCCAAGTTCAATTAGCCGGTAAGGTATCTCCTGAGGTCAAAGATCCTGCAAAACACTATCAATACTTGATGCCTGAGCTACGACGCATCGGTATCCTTGCCGGAGCGATAATTCTGGTCCTTGTAGTGCTATCCTTTATCCTTGGCTAATTTTTTTGTCATGACCGGCATGGACTTAGAGAAAGCCAAAGCCGCGCTAATCAAACATCTCACTTGGGAGATTGCCGATAAGCGTGTGGTTGAAGCCATGAAGCGTGTTCCACGTGAAGCCTTCGTGCCTCAAGAGTATTATCATGCCGCTTATGAGGATAGGCCGTTAAGCATTGGTTTTGGGCAAACCATTTCCCAACCTTTCATTGTAGCTCTGATGATACAGGCCCTAGAGCTTAAAGGTGACGAAAAGGTCTTGGAGCTAGGTACAGGAAGTGGCTACGAAGCGGCTGTATTAGCCGAGCTAGCCAAGCAAGTAGTTACTGTAGAAATTATACCTGCGCTAGCAGAATCGGCTAAGCGAGTTTTGGAAAAACTTGGCTACTCCAATGTTGAAGTTCACAGCGCTGGTAAGCCCCTGGGTTGGCTGGAAGATGCGCCCTATGATGCTATTATAGTTTCTGCTGGTGCTCCTTCCATTCCTCAAATCCTGTTGGGACAACTATCATGGGGTGGCCGATTGATAATTCCGGTAGGCTCTCACTGGCAACAAGAACTGATGAAGATTAGCAAAGACAAGGAAGGAAACAAAGTGGAGAACCTTGGTGCCTGTTATTTTGTGCCACTTATCGGTGAAGGCGCTTGGAAGGAATGACTTAAATAGCGGGTGTTTAAAAATGTAGTGCGAGGCTTTAGCCTCGTGCACGACCCTAAAGGGTCGCACTACGAGAATCTTGGGAAGTAGGTAAAAGGCTAATGGAGGTGCTTGAAGCAATAAAAACAAGGCGTAGCATTCGGCATTATAAACCCGATCTCATAATATAGTCGTAGTTGAGATGACTCCCTTAGGTTACCCTGCAAAAGAGGCAAAAACACCGCCCAGGAAGGAACTCTCTGAACTAGTATTTCGTGAAAGTTACCGCTAAAGGTTAAACTGCCCCCAAGGGAATTCGAACCCCTGTCTTCAGCTTGAAAGGCTGACGTCCTAGTCCACTAGACGATGGGGGCAAGAACATTCTAAGGGCAAATAGCTAGAGCTTCAAGGCCAGTTGTCTCAGGTAAATTAAACATCAAATTCATATTCTGAACAGCTTGCCCTGCCCCACCCTTCACTAGATTATCAAGGCAGCTAATAACTATGAGCCTCCCGGTCTTTAAATCGATAGTAGGGTAAATAAGGCAAAAGTTATTTCCCCAAGCATGTTTGGTCTGCGGAGGCTTATCTGTTACCCGAACAAAGGGGGCATTTTTATAAAATTCCTGATAGAGCTGCTGCAGCTCTTCTTCAGCCTTGACACTCTCAGCTAGTTTACCACCTTTTAATTTGGCATAGCAAGAACTTAATATCCCTCGGGTCATTGGCACCAGGTGAGGCACAAAGGTTATCAATAAGGAAAGCCCAGGATTTAATCCTCTCAGTTCTTGTTCTATTTCAGGTAGGTGGCGATGACCCTCAAGGGAATAAGCACATGTATTCTCATTGGCTTCAGAATAGTGGGTAGCCAGGCTCGGGGTTCTACCAGCACCGGAGATACCCGATTTGCTGTCAATTATCACATCAGTGTAAATGAGCCCCTCCTTAACCACTGGTGCTAATGCCAGGATAGCGCCGGTGCTATAGCAACCAGGATTAGCCACCAGAGATGCTGAGGCAATCTCCCCTCCGTGCAGCTCAGGCAAGCCATAAACTGCCTCCTGTAGTAGTCCAGGTGATGGATGGTCGAAACCATACCATTTGGGATATTCAGCGGCACTCTTTAGCCTGAAATCAGCGCTAACATCGATAACCTTGATGCCTTGCCTTAGCAAAGATGGCACTACACCGACACTGGCTTTATGCGGCATCGCTGAGAAGGCAATGTCGATATCGCTATCGAGCTCAGTTTTTATTAAATGGCCAGTATCGGCAAGATGCGGGAAAACATCACCCAGCTTTTGACCTGCGGCACCTCGCCCGGTAACCGACTTGAGCTCTACTTGAGGATGTTGATGGAGCAAGCGAGCTAACTCACTTCCCACATATCCGCTAACATTTATAATGCCGGCTTTTATTTGTGTCATAGCAAATCCTATTATACTATATGTTGAATGGTGGTCAATAAGCCAATTTTTTTGCCATCCTTGACACCGACACCCCTCTAGTTTGATAATATATTTAATTGCGGGTGTAACTCAGCGGTAGAGTGCTTGCTTCCCAAGCAAGACGTCGTGGGTTCGAATCCCATCACCCGCTTTCTTGTTTTTACCCTCATAGTAGTGGTGGGGTTCATCCCCGCCAGATGGCTTCTTGTCATTGCGAGCCCTTCGCTTCCTGTCATTCTGAGCCCTCCACTTTGTGTCATTCTGAGGGAGCGGAGCGATCGAAGAATCTAGCTCAGGACAGGCTCCGCGTGGCAATCTCCCTTCGTAGTGGCGGGGTTCATCCCCGCCTCTACCAAAGATTGCTTTATCCCTATTAGCTTGCCTATAATGTGAATAATGGATATCATCGTTATCGGCGCTGGCTATGTTGGCTTGCTAGCTGACTAAGGAAAGGCAATGGACAAGAGGATTTTAGACAAAGTACTAACCGGTCTTTCTGATAAAAACATTAGATTTAGCGAGTTAAGAAACCTCATTTTGAGCCTGGGATTTAACGAGCGAATCAAAGGTGACCATCATATTTTTACCAAGGCTGGCGTTGTAGAAATCATAAACTTACAACCTTTAAAAGATGGCAGAGCCAAGGCATACCAGGTTAAACAAGTAAGGAGTATAATCCTAAGATATAAACTTCATAAGGAGGGCGATGATGTATAAGTATGAGGTGATTGTTTATTGGAGTGAGGAGGATGAAGCATATATAGCTGAGGTCCCTGAACTCCCGGGATGCATGGCCGATGGGGCGACTTATGAAAAAGCGCTGAAAAATATTCAGGTGACTATTTCTGAATGGATAGAAACTGCAAGAACACTGGGGCGAGAAATACCAATTCCTAAAGGCAAGCTCATATATGCATAAACGACCTTCAATTGGCCAAGACAGCGTTAAGAAGTGGTAAAATCTTGTTTGAGAGGTAGTTAAGTGAGTGCGCAACTAAGTCAGAAAGGCAAACTCCCTCCTGCAGCCATAGCTGGCATAGTCCTGCTCATTCTCTGTGGCATCTCATTATACATACGCATAGCTCTGCCCTACGACCAGGTTTTCGTCAATGGCTCAGTCTGGTTCAAAGGTGTTGACCCCTGGTATCACATGAGATTGGTGGATAATCTAGTCCACCATTTCCCTCACTTGATACATTACGACCCATATATCTATTATCCTGACGGTGGTGCCTGGGCATCCATGCCATTTTTTGACTGGCTTGTTGCTGGCAGTGCCTGGCTGGTTGGCCTGGGTTCGCCAACCCAGCATACTATAGATGTCGTTGGCGCCTATATCCCGCCTGTCCTGGGCACCCTGACACTCATTCCGGTGTATTTCATTGGCAAGGAACTGTTTAACCGCTGGGTGGGCTTGCTATCGGCTGCCTTGCTTGCCCTCTTGCCCGGCGAGTTTTTGAATCGCTCCCTCCTTGGCTTCACCGACCACCACGTAGCCGAGAGTTTGTTTACCACTGTGACCATATTGTTTTTGATTCTAGCCCTTAAACAAGCCAGGGAAAGGAATATATCATTTGGTCATCTGGTAAACAGAAACTGGTCAGTCATTACCAAGCCCCTCATTTACACTTTATTAGCTGGCATCTTCCTCGGCATCTATCTTCTCACCTGGGTAGGTGGTCTATTGGTTGTCTTTATTATCTTCACCTGGCTGGTAATTCAATTCATCATAGACCATCTGAGGCATAAATCAACTGATTACCTCTGTATCATCGGCTTCCTGACTTTCCTTATCTCTTTCATAATGGTTCTCCCCTTTCTATCTAGAGGCGGACTAACTTCTATCTATCATGCCTCGTTCCTGGTTGCCATACTGTCACCCATAGCCTTGAGAGGTATTTCCTATCTTCTGACATATAAAGCCATAAAGCCTGCCTACTACCCCTTAGTACTATTTGGACTTGCTGGAATTGGCTTTGCTGTTTTCTATGCCATCAATCCCTCTTTGTTTCATTCCATGTTCAGCATATTTTTTGGCGTCTTCATCCCGGGCGGAGCCATGCTGACTGTTCTGGAGGTGCATCCTCTTCTCTTTCCCTATGGCAGTTTCTCTTTTCAGATAGCCTGGTTCAACTTTACCACCGCCTTCTTCATCTCCTTCATTTCACTCGGCTGGCTCATTTACCGCAATATCAAAGAAGAAAGCACTGATAAAACGCTATTCCTGGTGTGGAGCATCATCATGCTGGCAGCAGTTTTGAGTCAGCGCCGCTTCAGTTACTATTTCGCCATAAATGCTGCCTTGCTCACCGGATATTTCTCTTGGAGAATCCTGGACTTTGCTGGCTTAAAAGAATTGCTTGCCCCGCCTGCAGCGGTAGTCGAAGTGGTCAAGAAAGTCAAGAAAAAAAGAAAAACTGAAGCGAGGGCAAGAGAAAAGACACTGCGGCAGCGCAGAGCCACCTGGATAAGGGTGATTGTGGCCGGAGTGGTTGTCTTCTTCTTGGTCTTTTTTCCGAATATTGGAAAAGCTAAGGCCCTTGCCCAGGAGCCATCTCTCATCGACCGTGCCTGGTATAGCTCGCTTGAGTGGCTCAAGGATAACAGCCCCGAGCCCTTCGGTGACCCTGATTTCTATTATGAGCTATATCCGCCAAGACATAGCTTTAAATATCCTGAAACTGCCTATGGTGTCCTATCCTGGTGGGATTATGGTCACTGGATAGCCCGTGTTGCCTACCGCCCAGCCAATCAAAACCCAGGCGGGGGCTGGCGTGCCGAGCAAACTAGTTACTACTTCCTCTCTCAGGATGAGGATGCGTCCAGCCAGATAATAGACCAGCTAGACTCAAAATATGTCATAATCGATGATGCCATGCCCACCACGAAATTCTATGCCATGCCAACATGGGCTGGCAGCAGCCAGGATGAGTTCTACGAAACTTACTACCAGCCAGTTCAAGGCGGCGAGTTAAAGCCACTAAACCTCTTTTATCCCGCTTACTATCGTTCTATGGTTGTCAGGCTTTATAACTTCGATGGCAAAGCTGTGGTTCCCGAAGAAACATTAGTAATTTCCTATGAGGAAAAGCTGAGCCGGGAGGGAGTGTGGTATAAAGAAATCACCGGCTCAGAATCCTTTTCTACCTATGAAGAGGCCGAAGCTTACATCTCAAGCCAGGAATTGGGAAATTATAAAATAGTAGGCACAGACCCCTTTACCAGCCCTGTGCCCCTGGAAGAAATGACGCATTACCAGCTGGTTTATACCTCAGCACAGAAATGGCAAGGCAAGCCAGCGGTAAAAATATTTGAGTATGTCCAATGAAGTGTTTAATCCTTGCCGGCGGCTTTGGCACCAGGTTATATCCCTTGACCATCAACCGGGCAAAAGCCTTACTGGGATATAAAGGCAAACTGATAATAAGCCATATCGTGGATAAGATTCCCAAAAATATAGACATCATGGTTAACACCAACAAGAAGTTTGAGGCTGATTTTCATCAATGGCAACGAACAATAAACAGAAAGGTGGAAATCTTGGTAGAGGAAGTTTTAAGCGAGGACCAGAAGCTAGGCGCTGTTGGCTCGCTTAACTTCTGGATTGAAAATAAGCCAATAGTCGAAGACCTCTTGGTTATCGCCGGGGATAACTATTTTGAGTTCGCTTTGGCTCAATTCATAGCCAGATATGATGGCAAACATACTCTGGTAGCTGTTTACGATATAGGCAACAAAGGTAAGGCCAGCCAGTTTGGCGTGGTGCAACTAGATGGGCACAGGATAGCTGAATTCCAGGAAAAGCCAGCCAAGCCCAAGTCAAGCCTTGTTGCTACCGCCTGCTACATCTTCCCTCAGCGGATATTTCCCCTCCTCCACCAATATTGCCAGCGGGGCAAAAGAGATAACCTGGGCAGTTTTATTGCTTACCTGATAGATAAGGATGAAGTCCACGCCTACCCCTTCACTGAATCCTGGATTGACATAGGCAGTGTGGAAGACCTAGCATAGCGAGGTTGAGGTTAGAGCCCAACCCTAGAACATTGAACCTAGGACATAGGATTTAGGACGATGAAACCGCTTTCGTTCATCAGGGCAACCTTCCTTGATGCCTTAGGAATTGTCCGCTCCCCCAGGGAAGGGCTTAAGTCGCTTTATGGCATTTCCCTTTACCGCAATGCGGTCTACCTTATGCTCAACTCCGCCATCCTCGCCCTCACCGGCTTCTTCTTCTGGGCAGTAGCCGCCAGGCTTTATCCCGTGGAAGGTGTTGGGCTCGCCTCGGCAGCTATCTCAGCAATGAGTTTGCTGGCTGTGCTCTCTACCTTGGGGCTTACCTATGGGCTTATTCGCTTTTTGCCTAAAGCCGGCGAGAAGAGCAGAGACATGATAAATTCCTGCTTTACCATAGGCGGGCTTACCTCGATAGCCCTATCCCTCATCTTCCTCGCTGGACTTCCTTTCTGGTCGCCAGCGCTGCTTCCGATTCGAGAGCACCCGGTATTTTTTGCTGCCTTTATAATCTTTGCTGGTGCCATTACTTTTCAGAGCTTTACGCAGCAAACGTTTGTCGCTAAACGCAAAGCAGGCTTTGCCCTGGCACAGGGCTTAACCTTTGGTCTTTTGAGATTTATCCCGCTTGTAGCTCTAGCAGCGCTCTTCCATACCTTCGGCATCTTTGCCTCCTGGGGAATTGCTGCATCAGTAGCGGTAGCAATTGGCATTTTTCTTTTCCTCCCTAAAGTTCAGGCTGGCTATCGCCCTGTGCCTACTATAAGGAGACAGGCAATAAACGATATGATGCACTTTTCCTTTGTCAACTATGCCGCCAATATACTTTGGGCAATTCCCACTTATGTTCTTCCTCTCATGGTGGTAAACCTACTTGGAGCTGAGCAAAATGCCTACTTTTACATCGCTCGGGCCATTGCAAGTGTATTGTTTATGATTCCCCTGGCTGCATCATTTTCACTACTTGCCGAGGGTTCACATAATGAGGAAAGGTTAGCTAGTGATATCAAAAGAAGTTTAAGGCTTATCCTTTTTCTCCTCATCCCGGCGATAATTATAATCTTCTTTTTAGGAGACAAGATTCTTCTTTTCTTTGGCGCCGTCTACTCTGAGAATGCCACCAGGCTTCTCAGGATTTTAGCCATCTCTGCCCTTCCGGTAAGTTTAAATTATATTTACTTCAGCATAAAAAGGGTAGAGATGAAGATGAAAGGCGTCATAGGTTTAAGCGCCTTTATAGCAGTCGCTACTTTGGCATTAAGTCATGTTTTGCTACCCCGAATGGGAATTATAGGGGCGGGCATTGCCTGGCTTGTGAGTCAGGCAGTGGTGGCAGTCGTAACGGGTTGCAAGCTTTGGAGACGACAAATTGAAACTCACTGAGACTTTTACGGAGGATTAGCCATGTCAGAAACTGAAACCGAAAAGACCATTGAATCGGTAGTTAAAGCTAGCCTCTGTACAGGTTGCGGCACCTGTGTCGGTATTTGCCCGCAAGATGCTATTGAATTGGCCATAGACCATCGTAAGGGGATTTATGTTCCTAAACTAGATAAAGAAAGGTGCACTGAATGCGGACTCTGCTTTGACGTCTGCCCGGGACATAGCGTTGATTTTAAACAGTTAAACCTGAATATCTTTGGCAAGGAGCCCGAGGATATCCTTCTGGGAACCTACCTTAATTGCTATATTGGGCACGCCACTGACTATGATATTAGGTACAACTCTGCCTCTGGTGGCTTGGTAACTGCGCTACTGATTTTTGCCCTAGAGGAAGGGATAATTGATGGTGCTTTGGTTACCAGAATGAAGAAAGATAAACCTTTAGAACCAGAGCCCTTCATTGCTAGAACCAGAGAGGAGGTTGTCTCTGCCTCCAAATCCAAGTATTGCCCGGTGCCAGCTAACGTTGCATTAAAGGAAATCCTTAAGGCTAAAGAGGGCGAAAAATTTGCCGTTGTCGGGCTTCCCTGTCATATTCATGGAGTGAGGAAGGCTGAAGCGGTCAATAAAAAGTTAGAAAGCAAAGTAGTTTTGCATCTCGGACTTTTCTGTAATCATACCCCTTCCTTTATAGCCACTAAGTATATCCTCCATAAAATGAAGGTTAAAACGGAAGATATTGAAGTACTCAATTACCGAGGTGGAGGTGTCGGGGTGACGATGAGAATCAATCTGAAAGATGGTAATTGCCTTTCTATTCCTGAATATTGGAATAGCAGTAGCTTTGGGTCTCTTTTTTATCCGAAGCGCTGTATGCTGTGTTATGATCAAAATTGTGAATTAGCAGATATTTCGTTTGGCGATGCTTGGTTGCGGGAACTGAAAGGCGAGCAGATAGGCAAATCATTGATTGGGTCTAGGACTAAAGTAGGGGAGAAGCTCCTCCAAAAAGCATTAGCAAAGAAGAGGATAGAGATAACCATAATAACTGAAAATCAGGTGATACAAGCTCAACGAGGAAGTTTGTACCGGAAGAAGTCCGTAAAGGCACGGATGTCTCTGTTCGAATTGCTTAGGAAGGAAACTCCTGCTTATAATCCAGTGGTACCAAAGCCAAGGGCTGTGGCTTACCCACAAGGCGCGCTGTGCTACATAGGAGCGTATTTCAGCTCGAAGCGACATCTGTGGGGATTGTTGCATATTGCAGACTCAATAAAATCCCTTTTCATGAGTCTCCTGAGATTTGTGGTATATCGCATACTGCCGCCAAGACTACGAGAAAGGATATTAGGTTAGATATGAGCTGTGAGCATTGAAGCTTTGAAGTTGGAATTTAAAGAGAGAATCGAAAGATACTATGAAGAGCTTGGGGATCAATTGGGGTGGTCAAGTTTGATTAAAAAACAAGTGATTAAAGAGAAAATAGTGGGGAAAGATGGAAAAGATAGAGTAGAAGAACTAGAGAGGTATACCCAGCTAAGGCACAAAAGGATATTGGATGTGGGCAGTGGTTTTGGGGGGTTTATCGTATTTGCTAATAAGGCAGGAGCAACGACATTAGGAATAGAACCTGACCAGTCACGGATTGAGCTTTGCAAAATATATCTCAAACTGAATGGAATGAGAAAAATGTTGTGCGTAGGTACAGGTGAAAAACTGCCCTTTAGGGATGATGTTTTTGACATTGTGACTTGTCATCAAGTTTTAGAGCATACACAAAACCCTGCTGCTATTATTAAAGAGATGGTCAGGGTTTTGAAATCACGAGGCTTGCTGTATATAACCACGCCAAATTATCTTTTTCCTTATGAGGGACATTATCGGATCATGTGGATCCCCTTGTGCCCTAAGAAACTTGGTAAGCTAATCCTAAGAATTAGAAGGAAAGAAAGCTCATACCTTTATAGCCTCAATTATACAACACTATATTCAATCCTAAGGGTGCTAAAGGAAGCAAATATCAAAAACGTCAGAAATCTCACGACAGAAAAGATAAAAAACTCCGATGTAATTTTACCGAAAAAGAGACGTTTCATAGCCAAAGTTTTCCAGTGGTTGCATATTCCCCATTTAGCCAGCCTCCTTGCCCCTCAAGTAGAGATCCTCGCTGAAAAGTAACAGGCTGTCTGCTTCCCTTAACTTTATCAATCAGACAAGAGCTGTTTAATTAGACCAATGGTAGATATCAAATTTTCACGCATTACCTTTACACTAGATTCTAAATCTTCTCTTATCTTTTCTCTATTATGCCAAGCATCATCAATTTTTGACACCAATTCTTCAAATGTTACGCCCTTAATGTCACAAATGTACTTGTCCTGGCCCACAGACATCATGATTTCAGGTGTTTTATGACTAAACCCAATTGCTATAGTGGGAACATGCATTGAAAGAGCAGCAATATTGGCATGCATCCTAGCGCCAATGAATAAATCACAATGCCCAACTACCCCCCTAAACTCCTCGGGTGTATATTCATTAGTAATTTTAATAACTCTGTCTTTGTGTTTCACTTTGCTAAATACCTCATGCCCTATGATTCTATCATCCAGCTCCTTTGACGGACCTATAACGGAAGGCACAAATACTATTGTAGCGTCTAGCTTATTAACCAAGTAATCCACTACCTGCGCCATCAATGTTATATACGAACCCCTTCTTTCCCCCCTTTCCTTAAACCCAGAAAATTGAATAATTGATTGACTAATTGACATCCCAATGAGAGGGGCAGTGTTCTTATTGATATTCTCAGTTGATAATATTTCCTCTACTCTTTCGGGAGGAGATGGCTCCAGGAGAAAAGCTGAATCCACAACTAAATGCATTCGTGCTTCATCAATGCCAATCCCTCTAAGATATTCATAAGTTATTTGTCCTCTTGCCATTATGACTCTAGTTTTATTAAGTGCAACCCTTGCCAAGAACCTAGTCAACCTAGTTTTGAAAGGTCCTATAGATTGGGGATAGATTACTACTGGTTTTCTTAGTAGAATACCCCAGAAGATCTGAGCCCAGGGGAGGAAAGATGAAGGCAACCATGGAATATCAAAAGCATGATAATCGTCGCTATAAGAATCGCCATGAAGCGATATAATAACATCGGCTCTCTTATATTCTCGTAATATGGAAGGAAAATGAAATAGCAATCTTGCCAGTGAGCCATTAATCATGTTAATGCCATATTTGGCACATTGCTTAGAGTCAGATGATGGATAAGGAGATATCAATGTGAACCTTGAACTGGGATTAAACTCCTTTAGAGACCTGTATGCACTTAAAGCTTGGGCTGCTGTTCCTTGATTATATGATAAAGCAGTCCCGATAAGAAGGATATTTGTGTTCCTCTGCTGATTATGTTTCATTGTTCTAAGTAATTCTCTTCTTGAGAGTATTATAAACTTGGGCTGTTCTCCTCACTTTTTCACAGCTTCCATCCAAAGTGAACCCGATTTGTATACACTACCGTCTTCATTTAAATCAAGGCAAAAAGAATTGAAGTTCTCAATCCTACTCGTAAATGCATCTTCAGCTTCAACGTCGGAGAAACCGACACTCAGTAGCAGTGCTCCTAGGGTATAAGAATCATATATCCACCGATGTAATTCACCAGCCTTTCTTGCATTCCCTCTTACAACTCGCTCCACTATTCTTTGCAAAACCGACTGCTGCCTCGTGGTAGGATGCTCCCGATAAACCATTGGTTCGATAAGCTCTCGAACTGCTTCTTCGTGTGCAGTAAAGCTAGTTTCATCCCCACTTTCTAAAGCAGAGATGGAAGCAATATAGTCATTAACCATAGCTTCAAGACTAGGTACAACTACCCTGATAATGCTATTTCTCTTCAGAACCCGATAGCACTCCCTTAAGAATGGAAGAGCTAACCCTCTATCAAGATGCTCTAAGAAGTGGGAATGATAAACAACATCAAATGTCTCATCTTCAAATGGAATCCCATTGCGTAAATCCCAACGGATTATATCGGGGTCGATTTTGACCGACATAAGGTATCTTTCCTTATCTAAAATACTAACCTTTAGTAGGATTCTTGCGAACGTTCTGTGGCGTGCTAAAGTGGCATAAGGAGAGAAATCTATGTTGTTCCACTCCCAGTTTGTCTTAGGTCCACAACCTAAATTTAACATTGTCCTACCATCTTTCAATGTCTTTATACGAAAATTCTTCATATTACCCCTTGGTAAACTTGTGCTGTTATCCTTGCTACATTCTGCCAGGTATAATTAAGCCGAACATGCTCTTTTGCCCGCTGCCCCATTTCTTTCCGAAGTTGCTCATTTTTCAATAAATTTATGATAACCTTTGCTAAAGCCTCGTGGTCAAAAGTGGGCACGGTTATACCAACCCCTTCAGGCAGTGCTTCACGAAATGGCTCAATATCTGACGCCACTACTGGCTTACCTTTTGCCATCGCCTCTAGTATCACTGTGGGCATTCCTTCGGAAGCTGATGGACAAACAAATACTTTGCACAGAGAGTAGAATTCAGGAAGCTCAACATATGAGATCTCCCCAAGAAAGCTTATATGGTTCCCCACTTCAGCATCAGCAATAGCTCTTTGCACTTTGTGAAAATAACTTCTATCGGCTATTGGACCTATAAAGAGAAAACGCACTTCAGGTATTTTTTGCACCACTAGGGGAATAGCTTGGGCTAAGGTGAGCTGATTTTTATAAGGAGCAATGCGACCTACGTTAAGGACGATAGGTTCATTGCTGGGAGTATATTGAGTTTTTATCTCCTCTGACACTTCCCCATTGGTCAGCCACTTTTCGTCGATTCCGTTGGATATCACTGCTATCTTGTTTGGAGCAATGCCAAAATAACGTGCCAGGTTTGAACGCGTGGCGTTATTGAAGCAAATGATGGCATCTGCCTTTTGCATTGCTCTTATATCTTGGAAGAATTTAAGCCTTTGCCATTGTGAACGGCAAGCCCAATCGTTATACCACAGGGCGTTGTGTAAAGAATAAACTGTCGGTATATTATATTGGTGAGCTAAATCAATATGATGAGCCGAGAACTGATTATGGAAGTTAATAATGTCAAAATTGTTCTTGCTTAACAAATCCTTTAATCCACGTCCCGAAGCCAATCGAAAACTAAACCCTCGCAAAATGTGAGTCATTAAGTTAATGTCTTTTTGCCACCGCAACGGAACTTCAGCCAATTGATAAGGAGTTGGGGCACGGTCTTCCGTGACAATATCAAGCACCGTGACCTCATGCTCCAAGGCAGCTAAAGCAACGGAGAGGAAATGAATGGTTCTCTCCGTTCCAGAGGCCCCCCTGGGTGGTATCGGCGCAAAACCGGTTCCTACTTGTAAGATTTGCATCTCTAACTTCCGATTTCTCTCACATAAAGGTCAAAATCTGGGTTGGCATAGATACAATCATAATCCCCTGAGTTGTATAGCCAATTCCAGACTTCGTCGACAAGTTGGGGCTGGTTAAATAAAAAATCATAGGAGGCGTCGTCATGCTGGCTGATGGCAAAGTAATGCTCTTGATTTGGAAAATTGTCATCAAAAACCAATTGGTTATCTTCCCAGCTAAGCTGGCTGAGTTTGGCGAAGGGATAGTCGCTATCCTTTTTTACTCCGTCAACATAGCGGAAGCCAGCTATATAACTCGGAGACCAGTAGTCGAAGGCTTGGTTTCCATAGTGGCTTACAATATGCAGCGGGATAGCGGTAATTAATATGAGGCACAGGATGGCAGCAACTGCTTTTCTCCTTGTATCCAAAAGGTTTGTGGCAAAATATGCCATAGGTGGTAGCAAGAAGAAATAAAGGCGCAGAGTAAAATGGGGCTGATAACAATAACCACTAATAGGAAAAAGCAGTATAGGGGCTAAGGCAATAGCTATGATGGGAATAGCAGCACGAAATTTTTTTCTAACTAAAAGAAGGATAGCACCACCAAGTGCTAATGCAGCAATTAGCGCTGAAAATAATATCCTTAGCCTAACCACGGTGATGTGGGACTCACTACCTGCTATATGTCCGGTGACTTGCTGCTCTACTAGCGGTCTAGGGTCGAAGGTAAGTATCCCAGGTGTTACCTCGCTTGGTGGTGTTGTCTCGCCCGGTGGTGTTGTCTCGCCCGGTGGTGTTGTCTCGCCCGGTGGTGTTGTGCTAACAGTAGTGACAAGAGGCTGAGATGTGATTTGCTTGGTCATATAACCTCCAGTGCCAATAATGTCCCAGGATATTACAAGAAGAAAACAAACTGCTACAACAGGTGCTACTCTTTTATTTCTCTTTACAGCACATAGGACAGCAAGAATGCATAAGGCGGCAAGGGAGGTAAGCAAATGGGTGATTGCTAGTGCAGCAAAAGTGACGATCGCCAATGATAGAAGCACAACAGATTTAGCGCTTCTTTCCCAAAAGGAAGGAGCGGTTACCAAGGCGAGTAGTACTAGCAGTAAGAAGTAAGCGGTGCCACTTGGGCTAAAATATCCTTCTTCAATCCAATTAGCAAGAGAGAAAATCCAGAGCCCAGCCCAGCAATAATTAATTCGGGCTTCGCCAAGGATGTTCCTCAAGAAGACATATAGGGGCAAAAGATAAAGCAGTTGCATAAAAAATGAAGAAATATTCATTATTGAGCCAAAGCTTATAGAGGCCAGCTTGGCCATCGTAGGGAAAAGGAGGAAAGCTCCTGGCCAAAAAAGATACATGTAATCAAAAAGTTTTCCTCGTTCTGTAATCTCAGTGATTAGCCACAAATTTCTATATGCATCGCCGCAGAAAGGGCGCGTGCCTATTAGCAAGGGGACTAACCAAAGAGCTGTAATTAATAGCAATAGTTGCAATAACAGCAGCTTTTGGTGACTTTCTTTAGAGACCCAGAGAATAGCTGAGGCGATGGTAAGAATACCCAGAGCTACAAAGAAGGTAAGAGGAAAACTATGGATAAGGCCATAGAAACCAATGTTGAGCTTGGCTTGAGTGATGCTATGAGCCCAGAGTATCAAGGCAATTATGGTCAACAAGATTGAAATTTGCTTTGCCGACCAGTGCGATGTTAGTTGCCTGAATTCCATATCCAATGTTCTAAGTTCTAGGTTTTTATCTTTCCCATGAAATAGCCTGCACCAGTAGCAACAGTTTGGCGGTTAAACATTGATATAGCTAGTTAAACATCAGCTTAACCACCTTAGCAAGTGTAACAGCCACTTCCTTAATGCGTACTTCTCCTCAATAGCGCCTCTTAACCAAAAAACTAAGCGCCAGAAGCTTCTCTGTAGATATAATCCATGCTCCTTGCCTAGATAAGTCGCACGGAACATACAACACGGAGTAAATTCAAACTCGCCAAAGAGACGGTTCCGAAGGAGATGATTAACTATGACTCTACGCACACCCGCAATCCAACAATCGTGGAAAACAACTACTCCACCAAGTAACAGATAAGGATACCAAAGCAAGAAATCCTTCTTCACATCCTCATATCTATGAGAGCCATCAATCCAAAGGAGTTTTAACGGATTATCCCAACCTACTACAGCCTCTTCACTTTTTAATTTTATAGGACGAACCATCGAAAAAACCTCAGTATCTTGAATGTTTTGATTGAACCGAGTCCAGGTATCGCACCTAAGGGACGACTTAATTTCATCGCTATCACATAGTTTGCCTGTATGTGGGTCAATGGCATATACACAACCAAAGCCATTTAAGCTTTTAGCCAAGATAATGGTAGAATAACCTTCAAAGCTTCCTATTTCTACGATGGCACCCGCCCCTTTGCACTTAGCTAAATCCCACAGTAATCGCTTTTCTTTCTTAGTGTGCAACCCACTTGATATAGACAATGCTTCCAGTTGGTTTAAAACAATTTCCAGGCCTGATTCTCTAGCGTTACCCGCCTTCAAAAATCCAATCATGTTTGCCTTTCCTACTAGATAACCTGTCCCGGTGCCTATTATGCTTATTATAATTGTTCCTCTTTCTATGTTCTACGTTCAAGGTTCTAAGTTCTGGGTTTTTATCTTTCCTATGAGATAACCAGCGCCTGTGGCAGCTATGCTTATTATAATGGTGGCTGCTTGAAGAAAGCTACTTTTTTGGTAAAAGTGCCTCAGCCTTTCGGGGATGGAGGTGAAGAAGAGGTAGCGGAGGTAGGAATGTTCAGTCGAAAGTCCTGAGTCGAAAGTCCTGAGTCGAGAGTCTAGAGTTTGTTGGGTTGACAGAGTTCGTCGGTGGAGTTTTTGGACTTTGGCTTTGCTGAAACCTTCATCGAAGGAACGCCTGATGATATACCCTAAAGTTAAGCGATGAAGGTGAACTTTGTGATGTACGATGGCTTCCGGCTCATACAAAATGGGCTTCTCAGGAAAAGCCTTTTTGAGTCTCAAGCACATCTCTGCCTCTTCCGCTCCTCTAAGAAACCCAGCTACTGCTCCTATCCTGGTGCTGAAAAGGCCTGCTTTTTCAAAAAGCTCCTTTGTGGCAAGCATATTACAGCCTGAGACGTTTCGTATTTGCCCATTTGAAGATACAGGCATCCCCTTATAAGTCCCCCCTACAATCCAATCAAGCTCCTCAGCAAACCAGAGAGGGCGCTTCTCTTTAGGCCAAATAAGGATGCACTTACCCCCTATTACCGCCGCTGAAGGATTTTGCGAAAGGTTTCTTATAAGAATCTCCAACCAGTTTTTATCAGCTATGGCATCATCATCCATAAAGGCAATGAAGTGTCCGGTAGCTGTGCGAATTCCTAAATTCCTTGTTACTGAAATACCGGGAGCGCCAGTGTTGAGGACGATTTTAATTGAAATTGGTTGAGACCCATTGAGATTGGGAAACTTTCTACGAATCTCTATTGAATCTCTATAAGTCTCTACAAGTTTCCTAAAAAGTTCTTTGTTGTGGTCTATGGCTAATATTACCTCGTGTGGCTTTAATGTCTGGTTAAGGACTGATTCCACTGCCTCTTTTATGTCGTTAAGGCGCTCCATAGTGTAGCAGCAGATGATGACCGAAACCTTTAGAGATTCGAGATTAATTGAGATTGGTGGAGATTCATTGAGATTCATTGGCTCACTGAGCCCCCTTGCTTAATTTTCTAGTTGCGGTGATGAGATTGTTAAGCTTTAGGCTTAGGTTGTCAATCATGTTAAAGAGACTGGTAATTGACTGAGATTTACTGATATTAGTTGAGACTGGTAGAGATTCATTAAAGTATCCAAGCTCCTGGGCAATGAGGAGATGGCTTTTAAGCTCATAGAGCGAGCCTCTGGCATTAAGGTAAAACTTAGCCTTGTCCATATAATGATAACGGCCGAAACCTTCAGCAATGTTGGCAGGAACAGAAAGAGCTGACTCTCTCATCTGTGAAGTTAGCCCAAATGATTCTTGTTTAGGAAAGTCTTTGGTTAAGTGGTAAATCTTCATAACAATATCCTTGCCCATTTGCCAGACTTCAAGGTCTTCAAACGAGTTTATCCCCTTGAGACTTGTTGTAGTTGGCTGAGATTTATCGTAAGTCATGGCATTTCCCGATTTCTATCAATCTCCTAATCTCTATAAGTTTCTGTTAATCTCCATTTAATCACCCAATCTCCAATCTCTTAATCTCTACAAGTATCTATGAGTATCTATTCTCTCTCCAGAAGATAAATTTTAAAATGGTCCAGAGGTCTTCAAAGCCTACTTTTATAGCGTTGAGTTTGGCACTCCCGACCCTGGCTTTATATTCTATGGGAATTTCCAGCATTCTAAGTTTCATGCGGCTTCCTTTGATGGAGATTTCAGGCTCAATGGCAAAGCGTTTGGACGAGAGGTTCATCCTCTCAAGATGGCACTTTTTGGCTCCATAGAGCCCGGTGCAGGGGTCATAAGGCTTGAAGCCATAAATATTCCTTATTAGGGTGCGAAAGAGCCAATTGCCAAGGCGGTTAAAGCGGGGGATATTCCCCCGGCCATATTTTCTGGAGCAGACTACCACATCATAGCTATCTAAGGCTTCTACCATCTGAGGGATAAGTTCCACGGGATAGGTATCGTCGGCATCTGTCCAGATGATATTGTCGCTTACGGCATTTTTGATGCCAGTTTTAAGAGCTTCACCTTTGCCTCGATTTACTTCGTGTCTTATAGCCCGGCAGGAGAATTGGGAGGCAACCTCTGAGGTTCTGTCGGTTGAGCCATCATCCACAACTATCACCTCATAGCTTCCATTAATGACTTTGAATATCTTCTCCATCACAATGGGAAGCCCATCCTCTTCGTTATAGGCGGGAACAATGAGAGTTGTTTGAGTTTTTTGAGTTTGGTTCATGGTTCCAGGTTCTAAAGTTCATCGAATTTCTTCAAGTTTGTTTCATACGGCCACTTTTACACGGTCTTCAACGGGTACCTCACGTCCTAGCTGGCGCAGTGCTTCTATATGACCTCGGATAGCTTCCCGCACATTGGCTAAGGCCTCCTCCGAGGTCTTACCCTGGCTGGTGCATCCGGGTAAGGCAGGTACTAAGGCAGCGTACTCGTCAATTTCTTCATCATACTCTAAAATGACCGTGTATTCATATTCTCTCGGCATTTTTTCACCTCCTCTTGTGAAGTAGCTTGATAAATTCTTCGTTACTCAAGTCAGCTTGCCTCAGAATGCTCTTGAGTAAAGGCATCGCCAGAGTAGAACGCTCCAGAATGGTAACCAATCCTAGCTTTGTAGGATGGGCGTAATGATGGTGGTCACCAGTCCGCTTAACTTCATACCAGCCAGCCCTTTTGAAAGCCTTTTCACACTGTTTCCACGATATTCTAGGAAGTTTTTGGCCTACTCAATATCTCCAAATTTTAGCGAACTATTCTCTTCTTTATCAAATAAAACAGATTTCCAAAGCCGTCTTTCCAGGTTTTTAATTTAGCTTTACCCACTCGGACCCGGTATTGAATGGGAAATTCCCTCCAATTGCATCGGAGGAAATAGATAGCTTCAATTTTAAGCTCCTCGGATAGAGCCATAGAATTAGCCTTCAACACTGCTTTATTTAGGAGATCTTTCCTAAAAACCCACATGCCAGATTGAGAATCCTTTAAACCTATTTGGAAAAGAAGTCTTGCAGCAAGATTCAAGATGGCATTGCCCAGTCTATGCTGGGATGACATAGCACCTTTTTCCATGTAAGCATATCGATCAGTAGTGATGAAGTCTAAATTCTGTTCCTCGCTAAGTTTAATGAACTTGGGAATATCTTCTACCGGGTAGGTCATGTCAGCATCGGCAGTGGCGATAATATCCCCTTTGGCGTGAGCAAAGCCGGCTTTATAAGCACTTCCATAACCTAGCCTCGGCTCAAAAACAACATCTGCACCAGCTTTCTTTGCCAGCTCTCCGGTTCCGTCGTTCGAGTCATTGTCCACCACCAGGATTTGGACTTCATAGCCCATCTTTTCAAGCTCGCCCTTGGGGATAGCTCGTATTGTTTTTTCAATTCCATCCTTCTCATTTCGGGCAGGGATTACAATGCTGATTGTTTTCATGTTCAAAGTCCTACGTCCTACGTTAGCTCTATCCCCTATTATCTACTATCCATCGTGCTGATTCAAGAAGATTTCGGGCAGTGTAGTCGGGAGAGGCGATTGGGGGCTGGGGACTAGAGACTGGAGACTTAGGACTAGAGACTAGGGGCTGGGGACCGGTGGTTACCAGAACTGTTTTGCAGCCCAGGGCTTTGCCAGCATCTATATCCATCTGCATGTCACCGACCACATAGGAAAGCTTGAAATCAATATTGAGTTCCTCTGCTGCCTTGTGGAAAAGAGCTGTCTTCGGCTTGCGGCACTCACAGCCATCGTCAGGATGATGAGGGCAATAGTAGATGGCATCCACCCAGGCGCCATATTTTGCCAGCTCACCCGTCATCTTTTGATGAATCTGAGCCAGGGTCTCCTCAGTAAAATAACCTCGGGCAATTCCTGACTGGTTAGTGATTACCACAACTTTGAAGCCATTTTCATTTAGGAGCCTTATAGCTTCAGGGACAGTGGGGAGGAGCTCGAAGTCCTCCGGCTTGCGACAGTAGTGGACATCCCTGGCAGTGGTGCCGTCACGGTCAAGGAAGACTGCTTTGGTCATCGTCCTATGTCCTATGTCCTGTGTCGTGTGTCGTTCGAGGTTTTTTAAGATAACGAATGAAGCCGTTGATTAAATTTATCACATTGGTTGCCTGTTCGTAGATTGTCTTGAACTCCTCATTCTCTATATAACCTCTATCTAGAGCTACATATAGCTGGCTTTTGACTTCAGAAGCTGAAGCTCTCGCCATCACAAGAAACTGGGTAAATTCTTTGTCAGAGCTTCGATCGAAGCCCTCAGCAATGTTGGACATTACAGAGACAGAAGCACTGCGAATCTGGTCCCGCAGATAGAAATTTTTTGAGAATTCCCCATTGCTTGAAATATCGTAAACCATGTTCACGAGCTTTCTGGACTCTTTCCAGGCATCGATATCTTCAAACCTCTCTATCTTCATGTTTATGTCGCAGCTTCCCTTGACTTATTGACTTACTGACTTTGGACTTAGGACTCGCTGCCAAATTTCTTGTGCTTTATGATATTTTTCAGGGGTGCCGATGTCAATAAGGTAATCCTGCGGCTCCAAGATGTAGCCATAAAGAGGGAGAGCGAGTTCTACGAGCTTGGGAAAGACGTCATAGCCAAAGTCGCAAAAGCCTTCACCCAGAATGTAGCTAAGGATGTCCTTTTCCAGAATATATACACCGCCACTTGATAGATTCCCTGACTCCGAGCCACGAGGCGGCTTCTCCCTGAATCTTAAGAGCCTTCCCTGTTTATCTATCTCCACGATGCCTGCCTGCCAGGGGTTGGGAGCTTGAAACAGGGCAAGCGTGCCTAGAGCTTTCTTTTCTTTATGGTAATTAGCCATAGCTGAAAGATTGAAATCAGTGAGAACATCGCCATAGACAACAGCAAAGGTGCCGTCAAAGAACTTCTCCATTTTCTTTACACCTCCAGCAGTGCCTAGAAGCTTTTCCTCAGGTGAGTAACAAATTCTGACTCCAAACTTAGAACCATCGCCGAGAAAATCTTTTATCTTCTCTCCCAGGTGATGAAGATTTATGGCCACCTCAGAGATGCCATGGCTCTTAAGCCAAGCTAAAGTGTATTGAATTAGGGGAGTCCCCTCAATAGGCAAAAGAATCTTTGGGGTCTCCAGTGTGAGGGGGCGGAGTCTCATGCCCTCGCCGGCAGCTAATATCATGGCTTTCATTGGGGACTGGGGACTGGAGATTGGGGATTGGAGATTGGGGATTGGGGACTGGGGGTTAAGAGTTGGCATCCTTACTCCTGAGTGACGAGATAAGGGCATTAAGCATCTTAGATACTTGGATGTATGCCTTATCCAACTCGCTATACCTCCCATCTTTGAGGTAGCCCAGGTCTTTGGCAAGTAACAGGTGGTAGCGTAATTCCTCAGCCGAGCCCCTAGCTACGTAAAGGAACTGGATGTACTCTCGCCTACTGTGCCTGGCATGCCCCTCTACAATGTTCGCCGCCACCGAGGAAGCACAACGACACATCTGGTCACTCAATCTAAAGCGCTCTTTATCAGGGAGCTCTTGAGCCAAGTGGTACACTTCCAGCGTCAGCCTATGTGCCTCCTTCCAAACCTCCAGATTTTGCCATTCTAACATGACATCCTAACCCTAGTCCCTAGACCCTAGACCCCAGAATACCCCTCTGGGTGCTTCCTCATCCATTTCCAGGCGCTTTCAATTATAGCCTCAAGCTGAGGGAATTTAGGCCTCCATCCAAGCTCCTCTTTAGCCCTGTGTGAGCTTGCCACCAGAACTGCCGGGTCTCCTGCTCGCTTGGGAGAGATTTTGACAGGGATTTCTGCGTGGGTGACCTTTCTCGCTGCTTCTACTACCTCAAGCACAGAGTACCCTTCTCCATTACCCAGGTTGTAAACCCCAGCCTTCCAGCCCAACCCCGTAGTCCTATGTCCTATGTCCGACGTCCTAGGTCCTACATCCGATGTCCCGCATCCCCTCCCTGACTTAGGACTGAGGACTGAGGACTCCTCGACCTGATTGAGTTTTTGCAGTGCCAGGATGTGTGCCTGAGCGATGTCTATTACATGAACATAATCCCGAATGCAGCTTCCATCTTTTGTGGGATAATCTGTGCCGAATATGGAGACAAATCCCGAACCCCTAGTCCCTAGCCCCTGGGGCTGGGGATTGGAGATTGGGGGTTGGAGGAGAGCAGCTTTGAGGACATTGGGGATCAGGTGAGTTTCAGGGCGGTGGTCTTCCCCCAGAAGCTCGGTTGCTCCGGCAGCATTGAAGTATCTCAAAGAAACATACTTGAGCCCATACGCCCTGCCATACCATTCTAAGATATGCTCAAACATGAGCTTGGATTCACCATAGCTATTTACAGGAAGCTTGGGGTGGTCTTCCTCGATAGGAATGCTCTTAGGGTCTCCGTAAACCGCGGCACTCGAGGAAAAGACAAATTTGTAGACCCCGTGCTTCAGCATAGCATCAAGAAGGTTTAGTCCGCCGACGACGTTATTCTGGAAATACCTTTTGGGGTCAGTCATAGAATATTCCACCACAGTCTCGGCCGCCATGTGCATTACAGCACCAATTTTAAATCGGTGAAAAACATCCTCAAGATGCTGAGCTCCGCAAATATCGGCGATGACAAACTCAGCTCCGGGGAGAATTGCTTCCTTGTGCCCCTGCTGAAGGTTATCTAAAATAATGACCTGATAGCCCTGCTGAAGCAGTTCCTCAGCTACCACGCTTCCTACATATCCTGCGCCGCCGGTGACCAAAATGTTCATTATTTTATGTCCTACGTCATAAGTCCTATGTCTGACTCGAATTTCTTAAGCAAGTGGTGATAACATGTTCCATGAGAAGGTGGATGTCCTCGACTTGTTCCATATTGTGGTTGGGAACGATAATGGCTAAGTCAACCAGGTCCTTGAGTTCCCCCCCATCAAAGCCGATAAACCCAATGGTGGTAGCGCCTTTAGCCTTTGCCACTTTCACACCATTAAGCACATTTTGAGAATTGCCGCTGCCTGATATGCCTATAGCAATGTCTCCCATCTCAATGAAATTCTCCAGTTGCTCAGCAAAGACGTTTTCATAGGCAGTATCATTTGCCCAAGCAGAGAGAAGGGGGACATTATCAGTCAAGGCAAAGGCTTTTATTCTGGGCTTTCCTTTAGAGATTGCCCCCTTTGCCAGGTCGGAGGCAAAATGCGAGGCGGTAGCGGCTGAGCCACCGTTGCCGAAGGTATAGATTCTCTTCCTGTTCACCCGCGCTTGCTCAAGTAGTTCAACAAGCTGGGCGATTCCCTCCACGGGGAGCTTGGCCAAAGTAGCACTAACTGCGGAAAGATATTTTTTTATAATCTCGACATATTCTTGATTCATCGCTTTTATGTCCTGTGTCCTAGTCCCTAGCTCCTAATCCCTAGTCCCTAATCCCTAGCTCCTAATCCCTAGCTCCTAATCCCTAGTCCCTAGTCTCCAATCCCTAACTCCTAACGGCTTTGAGCACACCTTCTTGCTTCATCACTTTCTCAGCCTCAGCATAGTAATCTGAGACCTCAGGTTGTTTCCTTGCCCAATCAATATATTCCCGGGCAACTTGCTCAACGGAGGTTTGTGGCTGCCAGCCCAGCTTCTTTATCTTAGAGATGTCAGAGATAATATGCCTTACATCGCCAAAGCGGAACTCGCCAGGTACTCGAGGCGTGACATTTTTACCCATAACATTCGAAACAAGCTTAGCATACTCTGACACAGAAAGGATTTCACTTCCACCAATATTGTAAACCTCGTAATTTGCGGTCTCGCTTTCCATGGCTAAAATATTCGCTACCACCACATCTCCAACATAAACATAATCCCTAAGTTGCTCACCATCTTCATAAATAATAGGGGGAAGGTTGTGGAGCAACCTGGTGGCAAAGATGCGCAGGATACCGGAGTAAGCATTGTAGAAGCTCTGGCGTGGGCCCTGGGTGATGCTGTAGCGAAGCACCACAGTGGGAATGCCAAATCTTTTTCCCAGGGTTAAGGCATAAAGCTCTTGGCAATATTTGGAAACAGCATATTGATTATGGGGGCTAGCCCTGGATTCATCGGTGGGGAGAGGCTGCATCGGTTGTTGACAGGTGGGGCATTTTAGCTCCCAATCTCCTCTTTCCAATTGCTCTAAAGAGCGGGGAAAAGGATATCGGATGCCATGTCGGGCACAGCGGTATTTCCCTTCTCCGTAAACCGATTGAGAGCTTCCCAGTATTATTTTCTTTACCGGAAGCTTTTTCTCCACGATAGCTTCATATATCAGAGCGGTGCCGCCATCATTGGTAAAGGCAAATTTGCTAAAGTCAATAAGGTAGCCCTGATAAGCAGCAAGGTGAAAGATGTAGTCTATCCCTTGAAGCGCCTTCTCGACGTCACCCTTGTTTCGAACATCACCAAGGATAAATTCCACATCGTCGGGCAGGTAATCAGGCTTCTCTTTATCAGGATGCACTGGCGGCTCAAGGCTATCTAGAACACGAACCTCATAGCCTTTTTCAAGAAGCAAATCGACAGTGTGAGAGCCGATAAAGCCGGCGCCACCAGTAACCAAAACCTTCACCAGCTTCTCCTGTAGTTGAAGATGGCCTTGCTCCCATCCTGCTGGAAACGGAAGGGGAGTTGCCTGAGTCCCTTAAGCGCTCTCGTAACGTCGTCCTGTTTATCTTTGGGACAATAGAAGAGTATGAAACCACCACCCCCAGCTCCAGTGACCTTACCACCGATTGCGCCGGCTCTGCATGCCGTCTCATAAATATCGTCGATTAGCGAATTACTCACCTTGCTTGCCATCTGTTTTTTTAGTTCCCAACCTTTATGCAGTATCTCACCGAATGCGTCAAACTCATTCTCGAGAATAGCATCCTTTGCCTCGAATGCTAGTTTCCGCATTTCAGAGAGCACTTCAACGCGGCTGTTTATATTTGCCTTCTGCTCTAACAGGATTTCGCTTGACTTCCTGGTTACACCAGTATAAAAAAGAAGAAGGTTATCATTTAGTCTCTTCTTGTCTTCAGACGAAGGCTCAATCTTCTCAACCGCAACACCACTCTTGCCGAAGGTAATAAATCGCATGTTGCCGTAAGAGGCGATATATTGATCCTGCCTACCGATAGGTTTTCCAAGAATATCGATCTCTATGTGGCACGCCTCTTCAGCTAAAGTTTTCGCGGTCACAATTTCTCCCCCGTAGGCAAAGAGAGCCTGAAGCAACCCAACTGTGATGCTGCTTGATGAACCAAGCCCAGTTCCCTCGGCAGGGACATCAGCAAGAGTGGTGATCTCTATTCCCTTTGTTACGCCAGTTATTCTCATTGCCTCTCTTACCAATTCATGCTCCAGTTTGTCAAACCTATCTACGATTTCTTTCCTGGAGTAATTCACATAAATCATATCATCGAATCTTTCCTTGACGATGACGAAGACGCACTTATCGATGGCAGTGCTGAGGACAGCACCACCGAAGTTTGCATAGAAGTCCTCAAAGTCAGTCCCTCCTCCTACAAAACTTATCCGAAGGGGAGTTTGCACCACAATCATTCTCTCTCCTTTAGAACCCTAACTAGGTAGCCTCTTTCCTCCAGCATTGCCCTGGGGATTTCATCAATAACCTTGCCAATAGTTCCCTCTTCATTGAGTGTGGGAAGCATTATGACAAGTTTCTGGTAGCTCTTACTTTGTTCTTTCATATTATGAGCCATACTTTAACTTAATTGCCGTGCTTTGACAAACGTGTGATTGGCTGGAGAGGTGCTGCTATAGCAAGAGATTTCAATACTTTGGCAATGAATGGCCCGTGCCAGTCAAAGGAGAAGTCTGGCCACTCAGCTATAAGCCTGGGGATGCCATTATCCTGGGCTACTCGAAATAAATAGTCAATGCGTCGGTTACTGAGCTTTTTGTAGAGGCGCTGCACCCGGTAGCCGCTTTGAAGCTCGCGGTTAAGTTTGGCTCGCCATTGCTTATCGTATGAAGAAAGCCTGGCTGCGGAGAAGTCATTAGCCAGAAAGGCCTGGTGCAGGCATTCAGCAGCTATATCAACGCATAACAATCCGTAGTATATCCCGCCACCAGTGGTAGGTTTGACCTGGCCGGCAGCGTCGCCAACTGCTATTATGCGGTCACCATAGGTTCGAGGTAGAGTGCTTAAAGGAATTGTGCCAAACTTCATTTCGGCTTCGGTTGAGGCTATCTTGCCCTGAGCCCGGAGGTGATGGAGAAAATTTTTCAGATATAAAGCTGGGGCATTAGGGACGAGTAATCCCGCCAGTCCCTTATCATGGTTGGTGGGCACAAGCCAGCCAAAAAAACCGGGAGAAAGATTCTGGTCAAAATGAACCTCTACCTCATCTATATCTGTATCTACCTCAGCCTGGGCGCCAAAAGCAAAGTTAGTAATTTTCCCCAATCCAAGTTTTTCAGGGAGCCTGGTGTTAGAGCCACAGGCCAGGATGATTGCCTGAGCAGTAAATGTCCTCTGTTTGCCGTGATAATCAACTGTGGCCGAAACGCAATCTGTTTCAGGAGTAACAGTTACCACCGAGGCAGAGAAAAGGTAGTTAGCACTATGTCGCTGAGCACGCTCCCTCAGGCTTTTGTCCAGACTAGCACGGTCGATTATGTAAGCTTGCGGGGTTCCTCTCTCAAGTCTGATAAATTCACCACATGGAGCAAAGAACTTAGCCGAACTCATCTCTCTAAGAATAGTAGCATCGAGGTTAAAGGTATTAAAGCATTCAACACTGATGATGCCTGTGCAGCAGACGTTTTCGCCCACACCTTCTTTTTGCTCCAAGACGATTACTCTATAGCCAAGCTCAGCTAATCTGGAGGCGATGAAGCTTCCTATTGGGCCAGCGCCGACTACAATAACATCGTACATGGCAAAGATTATAACATTTCGCCTGAATTAGGCCGCCATGAGATTGCTTCGTCGCTCCCCCTTCGCTGTTCGCCACGCCTTAGGCTCGCAACTTCGGCTCGGGGCTTTGGCTCACCCTCGCAATGACATAGTGGAGCAAATGAGCTTCGTAGGGTCGGGGCTGGTCCCCGACCAAGGGGTGAGGCGGGGATGAACCCCGCCACTACGATTGGCTTTTTGTCATTGCGAGCAAAGCGAAGCAATCTAAAGCGTTCTGACACAATATTGAGATTTAACTACTGTTAACATTAATATAAAGATGAAGTGGCTGTTCAAGATGGGGCTGTAGAGCATCATCCTTATATAGCCAGAATTCCACCTTCTGCTTTACCCCCATTTCTTCTGGAGTGAATCCCACCACTTGCTCCCACTTCTCCTCGTGAGCCAATATACCGGTGCATATTTCCTTATCCTTGACTCCATTTATCTCTATCTCCACACGGTAGCTTGTCGGCTGATACTCATGGTTGACAATGCCCAGGATTACTCTGGCTTCCTCACCAACTGTGACTTGTTGGGGATAATTCTCCGCCTTACCCTCCAAACCGAGGATATAGAACTCAGTGAATTTCTCACCTTGCTTGGGATTGGCTATGACATATCCCAGACAACCCAGAGCGGCCACGATGGCCACTACCAAGCTAATGGAGAGACCTTTATCCAATTTGCTCATTCCGGCCCATTGTGGCAATGCAACGGTGAAAATAACTTCGAAACGCTCCTGTGATGGCAATCTCTTTTGCCGCTGCCAGGCAATGGCAGCAGCAGCAAAGATAAAAATGGTAATAGCGATAAGGATAGGATAGAGCCGGATGCCCCAGGGGGTATAATTGAGTATCAGCCCCATAAGCGGCACTATAGCAATGCTCAAGCCGAAGCTCAGGGCTACCCGTTCAATGCCGCTGAGGTCGCCTTTCCTGGGGAAAATCGCTGAGAGTAAGGTATAACCAGGAAAGAAGAGGATAAGGCAAAGACCAAAAATAATGCGTAAGACCCCACTGGTAAAGGCAACCAAGGGGAATAAAAGCAAGGTAATGGCAATAATGGCAATTAAAACCTTCTGATTGCTGACGTGCATGCTAGTCTAAGTCCACTGTTTAGGTAAGGAATTATAAAGTAAAAGGGCTAGGCAAACAATACCTGGTGATATAGAACTATTTATCTTGTCACCCTGAGCGATAGCGAAGGGTCTAAAGATTCTTCCCCTTCACGGAGCCTGTCCTGAGCACTCCAACCACAGCCGCTAGTCTTACGAGTCAGCAGTCAGGAGGGGGACTAGTGACTAACGACTCGTTAGACCATTCTGATGACCTCGGTGATATAATAGCCGAGGAGCTATGATTGAGGAATTCCTGAGCTGGAATATTTCTCGGGAGCTGATAATTGTAATTGTATCGGCTTTGCCGGTGGTGGAGTTGCGAGGAGCTTTGCCCATAGCTATAAACTTGTTCCATATGCCATGGTATAAAGCCTTTTGCTTAGCCGTTATCGGCAATCTGCTACCTGTGCCAATCCTTTTACTGTTTTTAGACTCGTTGGCTAAGGCTGTCAGCCGCGTGGAGGTAGGCCGAAGGGTGATCAACTGGGTTTTTAGCCACACCAGGCGACAAGGGAAGACCATTGAAAAGTATGAAAAAATTGGCTTGACATTGTTCGTAGCCATCCCCCTCCCTATAACTGGCGCCTGGACTGGGTCAATCGCTGCCTTCCTGCTCGGCTTAAGATTACGGTATGCCTTCCTATCCATTGTTATAGGGGTTGTCATTGCCGGAGCAATTGTCACCAGCCTGTGTCTGCTTGGCTGGCTGGGAGCGGTAATCGCTGGCGTAGGATTGGGGGCCTTAGCTATCCTTGGTTGGCGGAGAACATAAGTCGGCTACAAGGCGTTTGTGATCTCGTTCAGATAGATGGGTGACACCTGGGGCAGTTTTTTTATGCCATTGTGAGAAAAAGGCGGGGATGAACCCCGCCACTACGGTTACATTTTGTAGGGTCGGGGCTTGTCCCCGACCAGGGTATGGTGGTGTGGCAATCTCAGGGCTTGCGGCCCTTGTTCCAAGCTTGCTTGGGATTACCCTCGTGATGGGAAGGAGAAAGGGCAATGTGTCGCTAATCACGTGGACGAGTACAGTTTGTTGACACTGGATACGTGGCAAAGTATAATTCTTAGTAGCGATGCGGATAAAGCTAAAGACAAAGCAATTAAAAGGACTATCTCAACAGCTTCCCTTTGAAGTAGTGTTAGAGCAACCGAGGGACGTAAGAGGTTTCCTGGAAATATTAGGACATAATATGCCTTGGAATGAAACAGGTTTAAGCAAATTTGGTGACCCGATCAAAAAACCATACAGAGTAGCTTTCTCCGTTGAAGCAACTGATGGCGGTTATATTTGTGATGTTCATCCCGCTTTCGCGTGTTATATTTCCCATCTTTTGACATCGGAGTAAAAGAGCCATATTCTTTTAATCGCACTCAATGGGCCGTTAGCTCAGATGGCAGAGCACCTGACTTTTAATCAGGGTGTCGTGGGTTCGAATCCCTCACGGCCTATTCATTTAATCTCCTGCCATAAACTTAATTTAGCCCTAGCAACTTCAATTAGCCTCATATTATAATAATGCAATAGCTCATAAAGTTCAAGGGGTATACGAATTCCCTTAATTTCCCCCTCTTTGAGGGAAAAGGTAAGTTTATCTTTTGCGCTTCGCACATTTTGGGCAGGGTCACAGGTTCGAGCCCTGTACGGCCTACTACAAGAACCTGCGGCTTACGTTGTGTGTAAGATTCTAGGCCGTTTAAAAATGTAGTTGCCCAATTTATTGGGCGACTGTTTACAAATGTAGTGCGAGGCTTTAGCCTCGTGCACGACCTTAAAAGGTCGCACTACGAAAATCTGATTGAGGCAAAATTAAACACCCTGAAATTCTAGAGGGAGGCTAAGAATGGCAAAAGCGATAATTACTCTTACCCCTACCCATTCCAAGAAGTTTATAGCCATGGCAGTAAGCCGGATGGAAGCGGAATCATTGCAGCCATAATGGCCCAAATGGGCTTTGATGAGCAGGTACCATTTTTGAAAGTAAGGAGGCAATAAAATGGAAAATCAAGAGTTAATCAAATGTTGTATTATGCGTGGTGGTACTAGTAAGGCCATTTTTTTAATGAGAAACGATCTTCCGAAAGACGAGGAGCTTAGGGATCGTATTATCCGACGGATATTTGGGGCTCCCGATATCCGCGAAATCGATGGATTGGGGGGAGCCGACCCATTAACGAGTAAGTTAGCCATAATCGGACCGTCAAGCCGAGAAGATTGCAATGTCGACTACCTTTTTGGCCAGGTGAATATGGTGGAGCCCATGATTGATTACGTGGGAAACTGCGGAAATATCTCATCGGCTGTAGGCCCCTTTGCCATTGATGAAGGGCTTGTGGATGCTATAGAGCCAATAACGACAGTTAGGATACATCAGGTAAACACCAACAGCGTTATTATTGCCAAGGTCCCAGTGAAAGGCAATAAAGCTGAAGTCGAAGGTAGCCACGCTATTCCAGGAGTTCCCGGAACTGGTGCAAAAATAGTTTTAGATTTCTCAGATAGTGCCGGGGCTATCACGGGTAAACTTCTCCCCACAGGAAATGTTACCGATGTTCTACACGTAGAGGACGAAGGAGATATTGAGGTTTCTCTTGTTGATGCAGCTAATCCTTTGGTCTTTATCCGAGCGAAAGATCTAGGCCTTACTGGTGTCGAAACGCCTCAAGAAATAGACTCTAATGCAGAATTGCTAGCAAGAATTGAAAAGATAAGGAGTTTTGCAGCACAAAAAATCGGTCTTGTGGATGATTGGAGGAAGGCAACAAGCAAACGGCCTTATATACCATTTTTTGCTATCTGTGCTCCTCCCATATCTTATAGAGATTGGACTACTGGCAAACTGGTGAATGAAAATTCCATGGACTTATCTATTCGACTACTTTTCATGCAAAAAATGCATAAGACTTACCCTGTCACAGGAACAATTTGCACAGTAGCAGCTGCAATGATTCCCGGCACTATAGCAAACCAGGTAGCTCGGCGCGGAATCATTGAGAAAGGCGAGCTCCATATCGGTCATCCTGCAGGTATTATTATCAGTGAGGGTAAGGTGGATAATGAAAATGGAGCTTTTGTGCTTAAGAAAGCGACCGTGGACAGAACGGCTCGATGTTTGATGAAGGGTTATGCGTATATTCCGAAGAATATTTTTAATGAAAAATTCGAGAAAAGGTAAAAAATGCCAGAAATAAAGGAAAGGCTCTTAGAAACAGATGTTTTAGTCATGGGCGCTGGTGGTGCAGGGTTGAGAGCTGCCATCGAAGCCCAGAATGTGGGTGCCAAAGTTCTGATTGTCTCGAAGGGAGACTTTCCCTCTGGTTGTACGACTGTTGCGATGGGGGCGATGTCAGCGGCTTTTGCTAAGCAAGATAGTGTGGACCGCCACTTTAGGGACACGATCCGTGCAGGTTGTTATCTGAATAACCAAAAATTAGTGAGAATACTTGTAAATCATGCACCCGAAAGAGTTAAGGATCTTGAGCGGTACAGGACTGAATTCGAAAAGGAGGGTGAGTGTTACAAGCCTTTTCCGTTTACTGGCAATTCGGTCCCGCGGGGTGTTTTAGCGCTTGAGCCTTACCATGGAGGATATATCAAGGGGCTGATTGAGGAGGTGAAGAGGCTCGGTATTGATTTCCTTAGTCACGTGATGATAACTGATTTGATCAAAGAGAAAAATGCAGTTGTGGGTGCTGTAGGTTTAGAACTCGAAACAGATACCATTTTAATAATAAATGCTAAAGCGGTAATTCTTGCTACCGGGGGAGCTGGGAATTTATATCCGTTTACAACCAATCCATCTGATATCGCCGGAGATGGATATGCTCTGGCATATAAGGTGTGCGCCCAGTTATCGGACATGGAATTTATACAGAGCAGGGTATGTATGATTTATCCTAAAGCGATGCGAGGGACACCCCCTCCAGCAGACGGGCTGGTGACCTTTGGGGGAAGATTTTATAACGGATTGTGTGAACGTTACATGAGGAAATATTATCCTGAGAAATTGGAGCTTGTTACCCGCGACGCAATGGCGATATGTGCCCAGAAAGAAATAGAGGCCGGGCGGCGTACCCCACATGGAGGAATGTTTGGTGATTTATCAGGTGTTCCAAAAGAGGAATTATATAAGTTTAGGGAATTTATGAAGGCCTGCGCTGGAGAAAATTTTGATCCTACGTGGCAGCCATATGAGTGGGCCCCTGGAGCCCATCACTTTATGGGAGGGATTGTCATCAATGAGAAGTGTGAGACAGGAATACATGGGCTCTACGCTGCCGGTGAAGTGGCGTCTGGAATCCATGGTGCCAATCGTCTGGCAGGAAATGCCTTAACAGAAACCCAGGTCTTTGGAACAATAGCAGGTAAGTGGGCAGCAAAAAGGGCACTTTCAGTCTCGAGCACACCTATACCTCCAAGTCAAATTAACTTAGTCAGAAATCTCATCGTGGAAATTTTCAAGCGAGACAAAGGTTTTGATCCTCTCGAGGTAAAGGAAGAAATCACAGGGATCGTGGGGAAGTATGTGGGAGTTATTAGAAACGAAGATGGACTTCGAAAGGCTATTCAAACGTTTGATAAGACTAGGGAAAACAAAATAGGTAACCTATGCCTTGTGGGCGAACGGTCGTTTAAAACACTTGCTAAGCTTTTAGAGGTTGTGAATCTCCTAATGATTGGGCGATTTGTTACATTAGCTGCGAGGATGAGAACAGAAACACGCGGAGCACACCGTAGGGAAGATTATCCTGAATTAGACGAGGGGTGGTCGAAAAACATCGTCTTTCAATTAGAAAACAAACAAATCACAGTGAAAACGAAACCTGTCATGCAAACCAAGGGAATTTCCAACTTTTAAAAATAAGGGGAAGGTCTTAAATCAGCCATGCCATAATCCTCACTAATTCTCAATAACTCATTTAATTTTGCTAATCTCTCACCTCCCAACACTCCAGTTTTAATCATGCTTAACTGCCACCCTACGGCAATATGGGCAATAGATGCATCATATGTTTCGCCTGAACGATGAGAAACTACAACTTTCACTTTATTTTCTTGAGCGATTTTAAAAGTTTCCAATGTAGCGGTAAGTGTTCCAACCTGATTAGGTTTTAAAATCATCGCATTTGCAGAGTTAAGCTTTATGCCCCTTTTAGTCCTTTCTGGATTACTGGCAAAAAGATCATCTGCACAGATAAAACAGCGTTTTCCATATTTTTTATTTAAGACTGCAAACGAAAGATAATCATCACTGTGAAAAGCGTCCTCAACATAAAATAAACTATACCTTTCTATCAATGAAGATAAAAAATTTATTTGTTCTTCAGTAGTCCTACTTTTGCCTTCACGCTGATATTCATATTCCTTTGTTTCAGGATTCCAGAGTCGGTCTGCAGCCAGATCAAGCCCAATTCCAAATCTAATACCCGTTTTTTCTGTTGCTTCATGGCAAACATCATAAATAATATCCAAGGCTTCAACATCTGTTAAATTAGCTACCCACGCCCTTTCGTCATCCATGCCACCGGCAAAACTCAAATCCTTCACTTCCAAAACTTTACCTATCTTTTCATGAACCTTAATATTAGCTGTTACTGCCTCTTCAATATTCCGAGCACCAATAGGAGCCACAAGATGTTCTTGCATGTCAGGGGCTGATCCCATACCATGTGCCCCACCACCAATCATGTTGCCCAAAGGATATGGATAGGTAAAATTATTATTTAAAGCAAGGTATTTATATAAAGGTATCCTTAATGCTGAAGCTGCAGCTTTGGCAACTGCCAAGGATATGGATGAGGAGGTATTTCCCCCGATTCGTTTAAAATTATTCGTACCATCAATTTCCCTCAAAATTGAATCAATTCTCTCTTGGTCAGTTGAAGATAATCCCAATATTTTTGGTTTAATTTCGGTCTCAATAATTTCTATTGATTTGTTAAGTCCTTCTGGTGAATAAGCAGGCACTTCAAATTTCCCCCTGCTCCCCGGTGCACCAAATGGAGCAGCTACTCTTCCAAAACCATTTTCTGTAATAATATCAATTTCTAAAGTCTCTACTCCTCTACTATCGAAAACTTTTCTTGCTAACATATTTTTGATTGTGGGCATATTCCACCTCTATTTAAATATTAAAAATCCCTTGTCCTGAGACAATTTTAACACATTTGGAGAAGATGCAAAGCTTGAGCAAGCTATGAATTATGTCAAATTAGCAAAGGAAGCAAAGCTTCCTGAAGTAAGAACCTTCCACTGTTCTGATTGCCCTGTCTCTATCTGTCCCGGGATAAGGATGCCTTGATTTGAATTAGTTAAAAAATGTTCCAGATTACTGCAGAATTGTTGCCTAACTAGGCTGCAAATTTGATGCCGACAGCGAACACTTTGACTATTAGAGGTGTGACAACAATTAAGGGCAAATTTCACTATTGACAAATTTAGACACCCTGTGCAAAAATAAGCCATCAAATTAAATAGGGGAAAGGCTGAGAACAGGACTAGTACAGCTTGAGGCGGAGTTCAGAGAGTCGGGTTAGGTGTGAGCCGATACTTTCGCAAAGTTGGAATGGACCTGGGAGCCGCAAACCGAAAGGCTATTACACTTAGTAGGCTTTGTCGCAAAGGGTAGCGTTATCACAGCCCAGGGTATCGCTAGTATTTTTAGCTGTACTCAAAGAGAGATGGTCGTAAGACCGAAATAGGGTGGCACCGCGAAGGTTGAGCCTCTCGCCCCTTAGGCGAGAGGCTTTTTATTTTATTGGTAGGAGGTTTTGACCATGTTTATCACATTGCAGCTCTGGCGCCGGCCAGCGGCGCCGAAACAGCAAAACTTAAAAAGCAATCAAATTAACAAAGAAAGGAGATAAAAATGGATAAGAGAACAAAGTTTACCCTCGACGAAAAAGAAATACCTACTCATTGGTATAACATCCAGGCAGATTTGCCCGAGCCACTGCCACCAGTTTTGCACCCAGGCACAGGAAAGCCGGTAACCCCCGATGATCTGGCTCCTCTATTCCCTATGGAATTAATCAAGCAAGAGGTAAGCACTGAAAGGTGGATTGAAATCCCTGAGGAGGTGCGAGAGATCTATAAGCTATGGAGGCCCACAACTCTATTTCGGGCACATAGGTTGGAGAAGGCCCTGGATACGCCGGCCAAGATTTTCTATAAATATGAGGGGACAAGTCCTCCTGGGAGTCACAAACCTAACACTGCTGTAGCTCAGGCCTACTATAGCAAGATAGAAGGAGCCAAGCGTATCACCACCGAGACTGGAGCTGGTCAATGGGGCAGCGCTCTCTCCTTTGGCTGTGCTACCTTTGGTCTGGAGTGCAAGGTCTACATGGTCAGGATTAGTTACAACCAAAAGCCATATCGCCGCATCATGATGGAGACCTGGGGAGCTAAATGTATCCCCAGTCCCAGTTCGGATACCAAGGCAGGACGAGCTATGCTGGCAAAAGACCCTGATTGTCCCGGTAGCCTGGGGCTGGCTATCAGTGAGGCAGTAGAGGATGCCGTCTCTCGCGATGATACTCACTATGCCTTAGGCAGCGTGCTTAACCATGTCCTACTGCATCAAACCGTTAATGGCCTAGAAGCAAAAAGGCTGATGGAGAAGGTAGATGCCTATCCGGACATTATCGTGGGCTGCATCGGCGGTGGCTCAAACTTCGCCGGCCTGTTTTTGCCCTTTGTAAAAGACAAAATTGACGGGATAAAACCAGACCTGCGCATCATCAATGTAGAGCCGGCAAGCTGCCCTACCACTACCAAGGGGCCCTATGCCTATGACTTTGGCGATGAAGCTGGCCTCACCCCCCTAATCAAGATGTTTACCCTGGGACATGGCTTTATTCCACCTCCAATTCACGCTGGTGGCTTACGCTATCATGGGATGGCACCAATCATATGCCACCTTCTGAGACTAGGCTTAGTTGAAGCCAGAGCTGAACATCAGCTTGCCACCTTCCAGGCTGGCATAACCTTCGCCCGCACTGAGGGCATCATCAGCGCCCCAGAGCCAAACCACGCCATCAAGGTAGTCATTGACGAAGCCCTGAAGTGCAGGGAGGCTGGTGAGTCAAAGACCATCCTGCTAGCTCATAGCGGACATGGACATGTTGATATGGCTGCCTACGATGCCTATCTTTCTGGCAAACTCGAGGACTACGAGTATCCTGACGAGAAGATAAAGGAGGCTCTGGCTCAGCTGCCGAAAGTAGGCTAAAGTAAACTATTGGTGCCATAGCAATTAACTGCTATGGCACCAATCATCAACATAGTTACAACAAAATCAAGGCAAATAGAATTAATCAACCGGCGGAATGCTCTTGCAAATGTTGAGTTCGCTGCGTTCAATAAAAATTTCTTCGATATGCTTTATTGCCTCTCCTAAATTTGTAAAGAGGGTGTATAATATTCTACCAACGGCTACAAAAAGAGGAGGAAAACATTTATAGCTGAAGCAGTAGCCGAGTTCTTGCCATAGTCTTGGAATTGCAAAGGAGCTATATATTTTTATGTCAACCACTAGTAAAGCAGTAAGGATAGCAGTGGATACTATGGGGGGTGATTACGCCCCTGAGGAGATAATCAAAGGGACAGTTACGGCTGCCAGAAAGGGAGATGTAGGAATCATACTGGTTGGGCCAGTAGATATCTTGAAAAGAGAGCTAGCCAAGTACGAAGTTTCTTATCTCCCTATTAGTTGTGTTAGGGCTGACGAAGTCGTCAAAGAAGGCGAGCACCCAGCTTTCGCCATTCATCGCAAGCCTAATGCCTCTGTAGCGGTGGCAATAGAGCTGGTAAGAACAGGAGAGGCAGATGCTATAATCAGCGCTGGCCCTACTGGAGCAGCATCTGTTAGTGCTATTAGGTCCCTCGGCCTGATGCCAGGAATAGAACGCCCCGTACTCTGCGTACCTCTTGTTGGTTTTGCTCCCAACACAGTGCTTGTAGATGGTGGAGCTAATATCGATTGTAAGCCACATCACTTGCTTTCCTTCGCAGTCATAGGTTCTGTCTATGCCAAGAGATTACTTAATATTAACCAACCCAGGGTAGCTCTCCTAAGCATTGGGCAAGAAGAGGGTAAAGGCAACAAGTTGATTCAGGAGAGCTATTCACTCCTTAGAGATAGTGGTTTGGATTTTATTGGCACCATAGAAGGCAATGATGTTCTCAGTGAGCGGGCTAACGTCATTGTCTGTGATGGCATCGTAGGCAACATACTAATGAAGTTTTATGAAAGCTTAGGGCATTATATTGTCAGGTGGCTAAAAGGCAGGTTAGGTAGTTTGCCATTAGCTGGTTCGGTTAAGAAATTGCTTGACCAGATGAGTTCGTTTACCAAAATGACGAAGGATGAAAGCGACGACGGAGGTCTGCTGTGGGGAGTTAATGGAGTTGTTCATTTAATGCATGGGAATAGCCAAGCACAACAGGTAAGCAAGGCAATAGCAAAAACAAAACACACTGTCGAAATTGACTTAATTGGAGCTTCAAGGTCAGATCTAGCTACGATTATAAGCAAACTCCCTAATTACAAGGTAACCTTCAGGCCTTCATAGCCCAAGCTTATGTCTGCTCTCAGCTCTTCAGCTACCTGGGCTACTTCTTCTTTCACCTTCTGCTCATATGGAGGCGCAATATGAATGATGATGACTCGTGGTAAATATCCCTTGAGCTGGCGAAACTGAGTAAGCTCCTCTTTTAGAGACTGCGGGGAAAGATGGCCGCTTCTTGTAAGCTCACCACTAAATTCATTGGGTGCCGTAACCTCAGTAATAAGTAGTTTAGGGGAAACATGCTGCCAGCAATCAGTTAGCCCCGGACCTGTATCACCGGTATAAAATAGGCTTCTGCTCTGCGAAGAGGTGATCTGATAACCTACTGTGGGCACGCTATGTTTTACCGGCAGCGGTAAAACCTCATATCCAGCAATAACTTCTTTTTTATAAGGCTTAATAGTATTGAGCCTTATAAGCGGCTTCTCTGTAGATGGAGATTCAAGGAGGTTGACATATATTTTGCCATCAAGAAGGCAAGGAATGATAACATCAAGAGTATAACGCAAGGCATAAACCTCAATTTGACCTTTCCATAGGGCAGTGTTGAAACCTAGAGTAAGCAAATCCCGAATATGGTCAAAATGATGGTGAGTGAGCAACACTGTTTTGATTTTTTCTTGCTGTGATAAGGAAAGAGTGGAGGTAAGTCCACCAGCATCTATAGCTAGACATCCATCGATTAGCAAAGAGGTGAGGCGCGTTTTCTTAGTTTCAATATTATGGGCACCCAGAATGTGCACTTCCACTTTAGCTAATAACTTATAACCTTGCTGGTAGCATTAGAGAATCTTTGCCACTCAGCTAATTTCTTAGCCAGAATTTGACGCCCCTTCTCAGTTAGCTCATAGCATCGCCGCTTCTGTTTCTTGGCTACCAGTTGCCACGAGCTTAACACCAACCCCTCCCTCTCCAAACGGCGCAAGGCAGAATAAACGGTGCTTTCCGTAAGCTTAAAATAGCCACTGCTTCTTTTCTCTAGTTCCTTGGCAATGCGATAACCATGCATAGGCAACTCGCCAATAATAAAGAGCATTAAAGGCTCTACTACACCTCTTAGTAGCTGCTCTAGATGAGATTGAGCCATCGCTTTATAGTATACCATCAGTAGTAAATTAAGTCACGCTAACTATGAACCCCGATACAAAATTTTTACCACAAGGATAGTAGTTGCTATAATAAATCACAGCGCAAGATGCTAAAGAAGATTAACCATATTTTTATAGCATTAATATTGATAAGCCTAATCTTGGGTGCTAGCGGATGTTCCATACCCTTACCATGGTCACCCGCTCAGTCTCCACCCACTCCATCTCCACCCGCTAACTCGAGTGAATACACTAACCCTGATTGGACATTTCCCTCAGGGAGCAGCCAAACAGCTCAGCCACTGCCCGATATCCGCAGTGTCGTTAGCGAGGCAATGCCCTCTGTGGTCTCTGTCACCACCAAGATGGTAGTTTATGATATTTTTCAGCGAGAGTATGCGCAGTCTGCCGCTGGCTCTGGATTCCTAATTCGTAGTGAAGAGGGATATGAAGGGTATATTGTTACCAACAACCATGTGGTGCAAAATGCCGAAAAGGTACAAGTGGAATTAGCTGATGGCAGAACTTTTCCGGCTAACATAGTAGGCACTGATGCTTTAACTGATTTGGCACTGTTGAAGATAGAGGCAACAGATTTGCCTTATGCTTACTTGGGCGATTCGGACCTGCTTGCTGTAGGTGATTGGGTAGTGGCTATCGGCAATGCTTTAGGAGAGGGGATAACAGCGACCCACGGTATTGTCAGCCGCCTGAATGTCTCAGTTGCCGTTTCGGGGAATACCCTTCGTGGTTTAATCCAGACTGATGCGCCTATCAATCCAGGCAACAGCGGTGGACCATTGGTAAATATATCAGGCGAAGTGGTGGGTATAACCAGCGTTAAGGTGGCTGCAGTTGGAGTAGAAGGCATGGGCTATGCCATAAGCATCAACGAAGCCGGGGCCATTATCCAAGCTTTAATCCACCAGGGTTATGTCACCCGCCCTTGGCTAGGAGTGGGATTATACACCGTGGACTCTTTTGTAGCTGCAGTGAACAATCTTTCCGTTAACAAAGGGGCACTTATTGTAGAGGCAGTTGCAGATAGTCCTGCCGATGTTGCTGGACTAAAAGAGGGAGACGTCATCATTTGGTTTCAAGACAAGGAAATAATTAATGCAGATGACCTTATCCTAGCTATCCATGACTGCCAAATTGGCCAGAGGGTCGAAATAACCTTTGTCCAAGGCAAAGACACCAAAACTACTTGGGCACAACTACAAGAAAGCCCACCACCCTGGAGTTAGCTCGCACTTCCTTCACTTCGTTCAGGGCTTCGCTTAATTGCTAATAAAACATCGCTATTTGAGATGCGATATTTCTCGGTATAAGCCCCATTGGGAGGGAAACCAGCGATAAGTTCCCGAGATAATGTCTCCAGCTTAATATAATCACCAAAAGCGGCTATTACTCGCTCAATTGATTCTTCTGCCTGATAATAACTGGTGATATAGTCAGCAACATCGAAATTAGCCGCACGGCGCATATTCTGAAGACGGCGCACAATCTCTCTACTTATCCCCTCCGCAGCCAGTTCAGGGGTCAATTCAGTGCTTATAGCTACCGTATACCTACCATCGCTAGCTATGCTATAGCCAGGCAGGTCTAAAGAAAATTCTTCAAGATTCTTCGCTTCGCTCGGGATGACAGGAAGCGAAGGGCTCAGAATGACGAGTTCCTTGACATTTATCTCTTCTTCTATTTCAGTGGCTAACTTGCCTAAAGCTTCACCTTCCTCTTCAGATTCCACCTTGACCATGGCTTTTGCTAAAGGCTGGCGCACTTTAATCCCTACCTTTGCCCGTGCTGCCCTACCCAAGCTTGCTATTTTCATGGCTAACCTGACATCGCTATCTAGCTTATCATTGATTTTAGCTTTATCAGCTACAGGGAAATCAGTCAGGTGCACGCTCTCTTTGGCTTCAGGATTAATAGAGCAAACTAAATTTTGATAAAGCTCCTCACTAATAAACGGTATGAAAGGGGCCAAAAGCTGAGACAAGGTCACCAGACATTGATACAGCGTAGTATAGGCTGCTAACTTGTCGGCATCGTTCTCGCTTTTCCAGAATCGGCGCCGACTTCGTCTCACATACCAATTGGAAAGATCGTCAATAAAGCTCTGAATATACCTCGCCGCCGATGTGGGCTCATAGCTATCCATCGCCTTAGTTACCTCGGCTACAAGCCGATTAAGCTCCGAGATAATCCAATTATCCAGCTCAGCAAAGATAGCTGGGACTGAGGGCTGAGGAACAAAACGGTCAATGTTAGCATAGAGGACAAAAAAGGAATAAGTATTCCATAAAGTAAGCAAAACTTTCCGCATGGTCTCGGCAACCATTTGAATAGAGAAGCGATGAATATTTTCCGCTGGCCCAGAAGCTAACAAATACCACCTGAGGACATCAGCGCCATAATCATTAACCACTGCCCAGGGATCAATTACATTGCCCTTGGCCTTGCTCATCTTCTCACCCTGGGCATCAACAACATGTCCCAAGCAGATAACATTCTTAAAGCAAGGCTGCTCAAAGAGCAAGGTGGATATAGCATGTAAGCTATAAAACCAACCTCGGGTTTGGTCAACAGCCTCGCAAATAAAATCAGCGGGGAAGTTTTGCTCAAACTTGTCCCTATTTTCAAAGGGATAATGCCACTGGGCAATAGGCATAGCTCCGGAATCAAACCAGCAATCAATTACCTCCGGAATACGCCGCATATCACCACCGCACCGAGAGCAATTAAAGGTTATCCTGTCAACAAAGGGACGATGCAAATCTAAAGGCTCATCTAAGCCTCTAAGATTAGGCATTGCTTTCAGTTCATCAACGCTACCTACACATTCATAGTTGCCACAGGAAGAACAACACCAAATATTAAGTGGAGTCCCCCAATAGCGCTCTCTGGAGAAGGCCCAATCGACATTGTTCTCCAGCCAATCACCAAAACGACCATACTTAATATGGCTGGGATACCAGTTTATCTCTGCATTGCCAGAAATAAGCCTATCCTTCGCTGCTGTTGTTCTGATATACCACGCCTTTTTAGCATAGTAGAGAAGTGCTGTCTCACATCTCCAGCAAAAGGGATAAGTATGAATAATTCTCTCACTGAGGTAGAGTAAGTCATGTGATTTAAGATCGTCGAGAATAAGAGGATCAGCATCCTTAACAAACTTACCAGCAAAGAGATAAGTGCCAGTCACTTTTCCCTCTAAGTCCACCGGTTGAACGAAATCAAGCCCCCTATCCATTCCCGCATCGAAGTCAACCTCCCCAAAAGCGGGAGCAATATGGACAATGCCTGTGCCTTCCTCCAGGGAGACAAAATCGGCGCTGATTACTGGGTAGGTTAAATCCTTCCTGGCTTCCTGCACATACAGGGAAGGCAAGCTCACACGGTGCACACCAAAATCATGGGGATTAAACAAAGGCTCATATTGAAGGTGGGCGAGGTCTTCACCTAATATAACGCCCGCTTCCTTATAGCCCTCCAACTTAACTCGCCCCGTAAGCTGCATAGCTAGAATAAGATAATCCTGCTCCCCTTCCATCACACTATATTCAGCGCCAGGAGCTACTGCTAAGGCAGTGTTGCCAGGCAAAGTCCAAGGGGTAGTTGTCCAGGCAAGAAAGTAAGCAGGCTTCTCACTTAAAGCCGCGGGCTTAAGAATAGAGCGAAGAACTGAATCTCGCTTCAATAATGAAGGGATGAAGAGTTTGAACTTTATGTAAACTGAAGGATCCTCAGCATCATCTCGGTAACCCAGAGCCACCTCATGAGAGCTAAGTGAGGTGCCACATCTAGGACAATGCGGCGTTACCTTATAGCCCTGATAAATCAAGCCTTTGTCCCATAGTTTTTTCACTATCCACCAGCAAGACTCAATATAGCCATTGTCCAAAGTTATATAGGGATGCTTCATATCCAGCCAATGACCAATGCGCTCAGTCATGGCTTCCCATTCCTTAATGTAGTTAAAGACACTTTCCCGACACTTCTGGTTGAACTGAGCCACCCCATATTGCTCAATTTGAGCCTTGTTGCTGAAACCAAGAGAACTCTCTACTTCCAGTTCTACAGGCAATCCATGGGTATCCCACCCTGCCTTACGTGGCACATGATACCCTTTCATTGTCTTGTAGCGACAAATGATGTCCTTAAATAACCGGGATAGCACATGATGAATCCCAGGACTGCCATTAGCTGTAGGCGGACCTTCGTAGAAAACATAATGCTGGTTCCCTCTTCTTGCCTCGATGCTTTTGTCAGAAATGCCCTGCTCCTTCCAAAAACGAAGAATGTCTTGCTCCATTCGAGGAAAATTTACCTTACTACTTACTTTGCGGAACACGGGCTAGCCTCGTTTCAGCAGAATAACTACTTTTCTATCTTCGCCCTCTCCTACACTGTGAGTGACAACATCAGGATGATCAGCCAAAGCTAGATGAATGACACGACGCTCATCAGAAGGCATTGGCTCCAAAGTCATAGCTCGGTGTCTTAATTTTACCTGCTCTGCCAACCTTAAGGCCAGCTTTTGCAAAGAATCACGGCGGTGTTTTTTATACCCACAAATATCAATACTTAATGGCAACCAAGCCTCTAACCGTCCCGCTACTATGAGCCTAACGATGTATTGCAAGCAAGCTAAAGTCTGACCTCGTCGCCCAATCAAAATACCTAAATCATCACCCTCAATATCCAAAGCTATTGGTATCTCACCAGATGAGGCTTTAATAGCACCTGTTACCTCCATTAACCCCAGCAAGTTCTCCAACACCTCTATAGCTACTCTGACTATATCTTTTTCCAGCGGAACTAGTGGTTTTACTCTGATTAAGGCTCCTTCGCCCCTAAAAATTCCCGATTTGCCCTCTTTAACAACCACTGTTTCAAATTGATCACGCCCTATCCCCAGCCGCTTTTCTGCCTCCTCAGTTGCCTGCTCTACTGTCTTGGCAGTTATCTCCAACTCTTCCATCTTTTAAGTTCTCACTTTAGCAATTTGCTTCCATGCAACTTAATGTCGTTTTTACCTTGCTCACCACTTGTCTCTCTGCCTTGGCATTGATTGCCTAGCGGTGGAAGATCTTAAGTAACCCCAGCCACCACCAATGAAATATTGAGTCGCAATACCAATCACAGTGGAAACCAGCCAAAAGAGAGCTAAACCACTGGGAAACATCATGCAAAGTATACCAAACATAAACGGCATCATTAATGTCATCATACGACTCATGGATTGCTGGCTTGGGTCAGTAGATGGTGCAGTGGTCATTTTCTGCTGCACCCACATCGAGACGCCAACTAGAATGGGTAGGATTAAATAATTGTCAGTCTGACCTAAATCAAGCCACAAAAAATGACTATTTAAGGGAAGTGCCTGATTCGCTATCTGCCAGAAATAAAGATGTCGAGATAGATCCAGTAAGTTCTCCGGCGTGGTAGCCAGGGCTCTCATAATAGATTGATAAAGAGCAATCCAGAAAGGAAGCTGAACTAGCATAGGCCACATACAACTTATAGGGTTCACTCCCGCCTCTTTATAGACTTTCATCATCTCTTGCTGAAGTTTCTGTTTATTCTTGGCATATTTCTTTTGCAGCTCCTGAATCTTGGGCTGCATGCTTTGCATAGCTTTAGTAGACTTGAGTTGTCTTAAGGTAAGCGGCGTGAGTATCAAACGAACCACAATAGTAAGGATAATAATGGCCAAACCAAACTCCACTGCTTTAGGTAGAAGGCTTGATAAAGCAATCAAGCCATTAAGCATTGGGTCAACTATAATTAAATTCCACAAGTATGTCATAATTGCAAATCTTACTTAATTGTCAGAGGGAATCTCCAGTTTGTTTTCCCCTTGCCCACATCCATAGCGTATAGACAGTTATCCTGGGCACGGATATAGACTATGCCTTCCTGGATGCAAAGAGCCCCCTGAATGGGAGCATCGATGGATACTTCATTAATCAGCTTACCATTAAATATATCAAGCGCATACACCTCGCCTGAGTCACAAGCTACCACCAGCAAATCATCTGCTAAGGCTGGTGAAGAAACAATGGGACTTCCAGCATCAAATTCCCACAATTCGTTACCCGTCTTCGAGTCAATAGCATAAACTTTGCCATCGAGGCAGCCAGCATAAACAACACCATTGGCTACCACGGGAGCAGCCCAAAACCAATTATCTCCAGGGAATTTCCACAATGGCTCATTATCGCCTACCCTTACCGCATATAGATTACGGTCAAATGAACCAGCAAATATAGTGTTTTCATAAAGCACTGGAGAAGAGACAAATCCCGCTTCCGCTTCGAAAGCCCAAGGCAATAGGCTACCATCCTTAGCTGATAAAGCATAAATATGCCCGTCAAAGGTACTCACATACACAGTTTCCTCTTCTACCACTGGCGTTATCCACAACTTGTCACCCAATGGGTCAGATTTCCACTTTTCATCACCATAGGTCATATCCAAAGCATAGACCCTGCCATCTGAACTGCACACATAGACAGTATCATCGGCTGCCACAGGACTACCTACAATAGGCTCAATTCCATCCTCGGTCCTAGGGTAAGCCCACTCACTACTCCTCAGCTGGGGAAAGTCTAAATTCTGGCTCCTGGCTGAAGGGCTCATCATCAAGACCTTACCATTATAGGTGCCAATACAGACCAAGCCATCAACTACAACAGGTGTGCCATATATATTGACTGGCACAGATGAGGGGCCACATGATATGCCTTTAGAGGGCATAGTAATAGCAAAAGACCACTCCCCATCGGAAGAGGGGAACGACATTTCCTGATTTCGAGCTGAGGGGTTTACTGCCACTATTTTGCCATCTGTGGAACCTAAATAGAGAATTCCATCATAAGAAATAACTCCAGAGAATCCTAGAGGCTTTTGTTGTCCTCCCAGACAACCACCAGCGCTTAAGGCAAGGAAACAAAAAATGCCAAGGAAAATTAATATTTTAATCCTCATTGCAATACATTAGAACCCATAACTAAGGCACAGGGTCATAACCACCTTTAGAGAAAGGATTGCATCGAGCTAACCTCTTAACTACTAGCCAGCTACCTTTGATAAATCCATACCTCTTAATCGCCTCGCAGGCGTAGTGCGAGCATGTTGGCTGGAAGCGGCAAGAATGAGGGGTAACCTCTGATATCGTCGCCTGATATAATTTAATTAACTTTAGCGCTAGCTGTTTCATCACCCTTTGTAATTAGCTTTGCTTGGGTTAGCAACTTAATTACTGCCTTTTCCAGTTGATGGTAGTCAGCAGTAACTGCCTCTCGACGAACGACAAAGACGATGTCCCATCCCGGCTTTACCAATTGCAAATGTATTATTTCTCTAAGCAACCTCTTCAAACGATTGCGTTGTACTGCCTTACCCACCTTCTTAGTTACAGAAAAGCCATATCTACTCAAGTTCAATCCGTTAGGCAGTGCTTTCATCACAATTAAACTATCTATATATGTGCTCCCTTGCTGGTAAACTAGAGCATACTGTGCTCGCTTAGTTAAAGCCCAAGGCCCCCTCATGAAATGTAACTAAACTGGAGTCAACCTCCATCGCCCCTTAAGACGTCTCGCCTTAAGCACCTCCCGCCCACCACGAGAAGCCATTCGGGCACGGAAGCCCAATTTACGTCTGCGAGAAATTTTCTTTGGCTGGTAAGTACGTTTTGGCATGCAGTTCCTTCATGACACCTATTAACGTAGACCTACACCACCCGTCTTCCAAATATGGCTCGGGGCATAAGGTAATAGAGCTAAAAATCGAGCCCTCTTTATAGCATGTGCCAAACGGCGCTGGTGCTTAGCACAAGCCCTGGTTCTCCGCCGTGATTCAATCTTGCCACGACCGGAAATATATTGAGACAGCATAGAAACATTCTTGTAATCTATATTTATTTTTTCAGTACAAAAGGGGCAAATTGCTGGCCTGGGAATATAATTTCTTGGTTTTCTCGCTCTCCTACGATTAATCAACTTCCAATTCCTTCACTCTGCTCAAAAGGTATGTCCTCAGGTTCAAGCTCGCCCTCTTCTGGAAGAGGAGCCAAAGCTCGCTGACCAAGAAAAAGCACCCGATTTGCAGTTACCTCAAGGCTAGTGCGCATCTGCCCATCTTGGCCTTGCCAGTTGCGCGCGTGCAATCTTCCTTCGACATAAACCTGCCTTCCTTTAGTTAAGAATTGATTGCATTGCTCAGCTTGCTTGCCAAAAACACTAATTCTAAACCAATCGGTTTCCTCCCTGCTCTCCCCTGCAGAAGTAGTGTAACGATAATTAGTAGCTAGGCGAAAAGAGGTAACCGCTTTGCCATTAGGTGTAAACCTCATCTCAGGATCACTACCTAAATTGCCAATGAGTATTACTTTGCTTAAGCTTGCCATATCAATCACCCACTTTCACTATAAGCTGCCGTAGAATTTCTTCGGAAGCTGCAAGATCTGCTTCGAGTGCCTTAACCAATTTCGGCTCTAACTTGAAGCGAGTCAAAATGTAATCACCTTCCATAAATTTCTTTATCGGATAAGCTAACTTCCTTCTCCCCCGCTGCTCTGTCTCCTCCACAATCCCATTTCTGTCGCTAATAAACCGATTCACTTTTTCCACCACCTTGGGCAACTCTTCTCCGTCAACCTCAGGGCTAATTACAATCACTAATTCGTAATTACGCATTGTTAGATTCACCCCATTATAGCATGCTAATAACCATAATTTAAGCGAAGAACCAGTGGTAAAGGCAATTTGTGCTCCATCATTTTCTTTTGGGTAACAGTTATATCATAACTAACACGCCAATGATACATGATTTGAGCCTCACTGTCATAGAGAGCATAACTCGCTCTGGGGTCGCCATCGCGAGGCTGTCCCACACCACCAGGATTAATAATTAAGCGACGGTTTTCAGATCTCAATCTTAGTACACTAGGAGTTTTTGCCGCAAAACATTTGCCATCTTTATTCTGCCCAAAAATTAATGGCACGTGAGAGTGCGCCACGAGGCAGAAATTGGTATCAAAATAGCCAAAATTATCACGAGCGGCATTCACCGATAGCAGATATTCCCAGACGGGCTGACGGGGACTCCCGTGAACCAGAGTAAAGTCGTCTCGCCTTAATTTAATAGCGAGGTTCTGTAAGTAATTTACATCCTCGGCAGTTAGCTGCTGTGCTGTCCACTGGCAAGCTTGGGCAGCGTCCAGGTTAAAATCTAAGGTATCAATCTTGCCAATAGCAGCCCAATCGTGATTGCCAGCAACAGAGATATGTTTGCACCGCCGCAAAAGCGCAATGCAAGCATGAGGTTCAGGACCATATCCCACTATGTCTCCTAGACACCATATCTCATCAAATCCCCCTTTAGCTTCAATGTCCTCAAGCACAGCTTCGAAAGCAGCTAAATTAGCATGAATATCACCAAGAATGGCATACTTCATGGGAGCAAACTATAGCATTTACCAGCCAAATTGTTAAAGTTGAGGTCACGATAAAGCCAGTGCTATAATTTCAAGGATGAAGCTATTGGAGCTGGGAGAATTCGGTATAATCAACCTCATACGTAACATCACTAATAAATTCAAGAATCCTCAACAAGCTTCCTGGCAGCAACTCTTGGTTGGCATTGGTGATGATGCGGCGGCGTGGCAAAGTGATAACCGCATCCAGTTGGCTACCACAGATAGTTTAGTCCAAGGTATACACTTCGACCTAAACACCGTTACATGGGAGGAATTAGGTTGGAAGGCGCTGGCGGTAAATTTAAGCGATATAGCCGCTATGGGTGGCATTCCCAAATATGCCTTAATCTCTCTAGCAGCACCTGGTGAACTTGAGGTAGAAAATATCACCAAATTTTGCTATAGCATGGCATGTCTCGCCACAGAATTTGGGGTAGCTATAGTCGGTGGCAACCTTGCTGCCGCCCCTAATATAGTTATCACTATCGCTGTCCTAGGCCACTCAAAAGGCAAATCGATACTTAAGAGGTCAACAGCAACACCCGGTGAGCAAATAGCTGTCACAGGATGGCTAGGATTATCAGCAGCTGGCCTGGAAATGTTTAAGGGGAAAATGAGCTTAGACCCTGAAACAACCAGTATCTTGAGACGTGGTCATCTTCAACCTACGCCTAGAGTAAAAGAGGGACAGATCTTAGTCGAGCAGAGAGTCAAGACTACCATAGATATAAGCGACGGATTGATTGCTGACCTTGACCACATTTGCCAAGCTAGCAAGGTCAGTGCCAAAATAAGAATGGAGCAAGTGCCCACACATCCACTAGTCAAGGTTAATTTCCCAACCTATCGTGAGTTAGCTCTATATGGGGGAGAGGACTATGAACTGCTTTTTACCGCTAACAAGACTATTATGGACAAAGTCAGACAGGCTCTAAATTGTCCCGTGACTGTAATCGGTGACATAGTAGAAGAAACGTTGCCAAATCGAGTGACTTTGCTAAATAGCAAAGGAAATGTTATCCCCCTTAAAAAGGGGGGCTGGGAGCACTTCCGGGATGAATCTCCTAAAGGTGAAATCGCATAGCCCAGAGCAAACTCAGCTTCTAGGAAACTACCTAGGCAAGCTAGCTCAAAGAGGCGATATTTTTCTTCTTGTGGGTGATTTAGGAACAGGCAAAACTTGCCTTGTCCAGGGCATGGCATATGGATTAGGCACAAAGGAGTACGCTTTCAGTCCATCTTTCGTCATAGTCAGGGAGTACCATGGTAGGCTTCCCCTATACCATGTTGATTTCTATCGCCTCGACCATATTGGCGAAATTGCTGACCTGGGGCTAGAGGAATACTTCTATGGCGATGGAGTCTCCGTAGTTGAATGGGCAGAAAAGGGGCTACAAGTACTACCCCAGAACAATTTGCTTATAGAATTAAACTACGTCTCCAATTGTGAAACACAACGCGCTATTAGCCTTAAACCTAGGGGTGAGCACTACTTAGAATTAGTAAAACAGCTTAAATCGACTTTAAGTAAGGTGTTTAACTGTCACCCTGAACAAAGTGAAGGGTCTCTAGATTCTTCGCGGAGCCTGTCCTGAGTGGTGTGAGATTCTTCGTGGAGTTTATCCTGGTGAGCCGAAGCTTTGAACGAAGTGAAGAGGAGATTCTTGGGTCGCTTCGCTCCCTTAGAACGACAAGGAGCGAAGGGCTCAGAATGACAGAAGGGAGTGTTAAATAATTGCTCTAAATAAGGAAAAGGTATGGAGTTAGCTATAGATACTTCTTCTAATACCGCTAGCATTGCTTTATCTCATAAGGGTGAAATTCTAACCGAGCTAACCTGGGAATCAGCCCAAAACCACACTGTAGAATTGCTGCCCAATTTGGTTCATCTGCTAAAACAAGCTAAGGCAAAGCCGAACTCTATAGAAGCCATCATCGTAGCTAAAGGTCCGGGGAGCTTCAACGGGCTACGGGTGGGGATAGGCACAGCCAAGGGGCTAGCCTTCTCCTTAGCCATTCCTTTGCTTGGTATAAGTACCTTGGAAGCCGAAGCTTATCCTTTTGCTTATACCGGCTTGCCATTGTCTCCTATCCATAAGGCCGGTCGTGAGGAAATTGCTACTGCCTTCTATCAACAAAAGAATAACGAGTGGCGATGTTTAGAAGAGGAACATTTAACTACGCTCGATACTTTATGCCGACGGATACGCCAAAAGACGCTTTTTTGTGGTGAAATCCCGCCTGATATGGTAAATGAAATACAACAGAAGTTGGGCCAGCGAGCTATAATACCGCAAACTTCTACATTGTCTCGAGCTGGCTCTTTAGCCATGCTAGGTTGGCAAAGATTAAGCAAAGGAGAGCAAGATGACCTGGCTACCTTGCAACCTTTATATCTTCGCCCTCCCCATATAACGAAACCCAAAAAAAGGTATCCCTCTGTCACCCTGAGTGAAGCGAAGGGCTCAGAATGACAATGGGCTTTAGCTAACGAAACCGAACGAAAGGAGAAAGGGAAGTGCAAATTCCAAAATTAGATGTGGCGTATTCAACCAGGCTTTGCTTTGGCTGTGGCGAAGATAATCCCATAGGGTTAAAGCTGAAACCTGTTTACGATGGAGAAAGGGTCAGGGCAGAGTTCACCCCGGGAGAATACCACCAAGGCTGGGATAATGTAACTCATGCGGGTATTCTCTATACCCTCCTTGATGAAGTAACTGCTTACGTCATCCTCTGCTGCGGCATTGATTTTGGCGTTACTGCTAAAAGCGAGGTGAGATTCAAACAAGTAGCCCTCATCAATGAGCCAATCCAAATCTCCGCCTGGGTCACCAAATTGACAAGAAGACTAGTGGAAACCAAGGGAGTGCTTGCCCTTAAAGATAACACAGTTATAGCTGAAGGCAGCTCTTTGTTCTACGTATGGAGGCGATCAAAAAAGACAGTCCTCTGGGACATGGATGGGGTTATTGCTAATTCTGGTTCATTTCACTTTGCTGCCTGGCAGGAAACCTTCGCCAAGAGGGGAGTAAACTTTACCAAAAAAGATTTTACCAAGTTTTTTGGCATTAGAAATGACTTCATAATTCGTAACGTTCTCGGAGAAGGATTGTCAGAGGAAAATGTTGAAAGCATAGTGCAGGAAAAGGAGGCAAGTTTTCGAGAGAAGGCAAAGGGAAATATCAAGCCATTTCCCGGGGTAATCAAGCTACTAAATACGATTAAGAAGGGAAACTTCAAGCAAGTCCTCGTTTCTTCAGCGCCAAAGGAAAACATCGATTTGCTCAATAGCGAACTTAACCTCGAGGGAATTTTCGATTGTATTGTTTCTGGTAGGGAAGTAGCGGAAAGTAAGCCCAGTCCCCAGATATCTCTTTTAGCTGCGGAGAAGTTGGGGGCGGAGCCCAAGGATTGCATTGTAATTGAAGACTCCCCCTTCGGCGTTAAAGCAGCTAAAGCTGCTGGAATGAGATGTCTAGCGGTAACCAACACCCATCCCAAACAAAACCTTGGGGAGGCTGATAAAATAGTTAATTCTCTGGAAGATATAGATTTAATTACCCTAATCCGAAGGGTGTAAAGAGGAACTGACATTGCAAGCGAAGCAAAGCAATCCCAACGAACAGAGAAGCTTGGTGCTCATTAAACCCGATGCCATACAAAGAGGATTAGCCGGGGAAATAATTTCCCGCCTTGAAAGAAGGGGGCTCAAAATTGTAGCTATGAAAATGTTACAAATGGATAAAACCCTGGCTCAACGTCACTACGCCATTCATAAAGACAAAGCCTTCTTTAATGAATTGGTTAATTTCATTACCTCTAGCCCTATCATCGCCCTTGTTTTTCAGGGAAAAGATGCTGTGGAGATAATAAGGCAAACAATGGGTGAAACTGATCCAGCTAAAGCTCTCCCTGGCACCATCAGGGGTGACTTCGGCCTCGATATTGAGCATAATCTAATCCACGGCTCCGACTCAGTAGAGAATGCCTCTAAGGAAATAAATCTCTTCTTCTCAGCGGAAGAAATTTTTGACTATCACAAAGATATTGATAGATGGGCTGGCTAATAGTCACTATTTATTGGATTCTAACCACGGGAATTGCTTTGTCCCACAGCTTATCTAGTTGATAATAATCCCGCTCAGCAGAACCAAATATATGAACAATAACCGCCTCAAAATCACCAAGGAGCCAACCTGAATCGGGAGCGCCCTCTTTATGATGGGGTATAACGCCTTTGCTCCTCAGTACTTCATCAATGCCTCGCCAAATGGCCTCTATCTGACGGTCACTTTCTCCACTACAAATAACGAAATAATCGGCAAAGGAGCATAACCCTCTCACGTCAAGCATCACAATATCACTTGCCTGCTTCTCAGAAGCAGCTTCCATAGCTAACTTCGCTAGCTCTTCAGCCTCCAGAAAGAATTATCCTCCTTTACTTATATTATAACACTTTCATGTTTATAACTGCCCCATATAAAGCCTCCCCCTCAGTTTAAGACAAGTTTCATCGGTGGGCAAGGCTTACCATGAGTAAACAGATAACTCATATGGAATGGTTTGTGCTTCCACATAATCTTACCTCATTAAAAAGGGCAGTAGCATTGAAGGAGCTACGCACCAGCGGCCCCGACGCCACGCCTAAGAACCCCATTTTCCTCGCGATAGCCTCATATTGGGCAAACTCATCAGGAGTAACATATCTTACCACCCCGTGATGTTTCAGGGAAGGCCTCAGGTACTGCCCCAGAGTGATAGAATCGCACCCAACTTCCCTTAGATCCTCCATAACCTCTATCACCTCATTCTCCCTTTCCCCCAACCCTAACATGAGCCCTGATTTGGTCAAAAGTCCCCTATCCAAGGATTTCGCCCTCTTTAAAAGCTCCAAGGAACGGTGATATTTCGCCTGAGGTCGCACCTCTGCATAGAGCCGGGGGACTGTCTCTACATTATGGTTCAAGACGGTAGGCTGGGCAGCAATCACTTTCTCCAGCGCCGATAGGGAACCTCGAAAATCGGGAATGAGCACCTCAACCCCTATACCTGAGTTATGGCGGTGTAGGGCTCTTATAGCCTGAGCAAACTGCACTGCACCTCCGTCAGGGAGGTCATCGCGGCAAACAGAAGTAATGACTACATAGCGTAGCCCCAATTTCTTGACTGCTGACACGATATGCTCTGGTTCTTCTGGGTCGGGAGCTTCAGGCTTTCCGTGCTTTACGGCACAAAAGGTGCAGTTGCGAGTACAAATATCCCCCAAGATCATAAATGTGGCTGTGCCTTGAGCAAAGCATTCTGTCCGGTTGGGGCAGCGAGCACTTTCGCAGATGGTATGCAGCTTTAGCCCCTGAGTGAGCTTCCTCATTTTGGTCAGTATGGTGGAATCCAGAGGTTTTAGCTTTAGCCACTCAGGGCATCTAGCATAACTGGACATCTATCGACCTCCTGTTTATATTCGAAACCAAATATATCTGAAAAGGAATGAAGCAACCCCCCTATGATGGATTCGACCTCTATAGGATACCCCAATATTTTTGAAATAGAGGTCATTATTTCCGCCTTTTTCATGCCACAAGGGTTTATATATTCGAAATACCGTAGGTCCGTATCTACATTAAGAGCAAAACCATGCATAGTAATACCATGGTTAACCCTCACCCCTATAGAACAAACTTTTTTCACATTCACCCAGACGCCAGGATACTTGCTAATCCGATGACCTCGGATACCAAGAGAATGTAGCAAGTTAATGATAACTGACTCTAGTTTCCAGACATATTGACGCACACCAAGCCCGTTTTCTTCAAGACTGAGAATAGGATAGCCTATAAGCTGTCCTGGGCCATGGTAGCTGATGCCTCCTCCCCTACCGATGTGAAAGACATCTATCCCCTCTTGAGCCAGCCTCTCTGGGGGAACAATTATGTCCTCTTCTCCTCTAAAGCGTCCTATGGTGAAAACTGGGGGGTGCTGGAGGAGCAGCAGCACATCAGGATTGATTCCCTTAGCTCGCGCCTCTACCAACCTTTGCTGCAATTTGAAGGCAACCGGGTATGCCACCACCCCCAAGTAATAAGCTTGGTAAGACTTCTTTGATTCCAAAATCCCCTACGAATTCGAGTTTAGCCAGCCTGTTTAGTTTGAAAGTGAACCGAGCCATCCAACTGTCCTAAAGCCGCTTCCAGCACTGCCTCAGGCAGTGTGGGGTGAGCATGCATGGTGTCGGCGATATCTTTGGCTGTGAGGCCACATTTGACTGCCAGCACGCCTTCTGCTATCAGATCGTCAGCATGAGGCCCCATGATGTGCATCCCCAGTACCCTTCCACTTTCTGCTTCGCAAACCATCTTAACAATGCCCATCGTTTCCCTCATAGTATGAGCACGGCCACAGGCGCTAAAAGGGAAGCTACTCACTTTATAAGAAAGCTCCCTAGTTTTGGCTTCATTTTCGGTCAAGCCAACACCTGCTATCTCAGGCTGGGTGAAGACACAAATAGGAACAGCTTGGTAGTCTACCTGGCGAGAGTGACCAAGAGCATTCTCTACAGCAATCTTCCCCTCGTAGGAGGCAACATGAGCTAGCATATGCCCGCCAATTACGTCTCCGATAGCGTAAATATTAGGGATATTTGTTTCCAGTCTATCGTTCACCGCGATAGCTCGTCTTTTCATCTTCATCCCTAGTTCAGTTAAGTCCAGTCCTTCAGTATAGGGGGAACGCCCAGTAGCCATGAGAACCATTTGCGCCTCGATTCCTCGTTCTCCCTCCAGTGTGTCCCAGACCACTTTAGTCATTGTCCCTTCCTGCCTTATTGCCTTGACTGTAGCGCTAGTTATGATCGTAATGCCTTGTCTCCTTAGGATTTGGGCAAAACGTTGGCTGATCTCCAGGTCAACTGACTCCAGGAGGAAGGGTCGCATCTCGAGGATAGTCACCTTAGTGCCAAAGGCATTGAAAATGGTGGCAAATTCCACGCCCACGACGTTTCCCCCGATGACTATCAGGCTTTTGGGGAGTTTGATCACGTCTAGTATCTCATCAGTAGTAACCACCCCTGGGAGGTCTAAACCGGGGATAGGAAGTGAAGCAGTCTCCGAGCCTGTGGCGATAATGATCCTCTTGGTTGGAATCTCCTCATCGTTTACCTTCACTAACGTGGGAGACACAATGCACCCCGCACCCTTGTAAATACTTATGTTACCAGCCAGCGTTAGGTGGTTAATTCCAGCTAACAGCCCATCTACTATATTATTCTTGCGAGCAATAATCTGGGACAAATTCACCTCAACATGGTCAATCTCCAGGCCAAACTCACTCGCTCTCCTAGCCTGCTGTAGTACCTCGGCACTTCTAAGCAATGACTTTGTCGGGATACAACCACGATTGAGGCATGTACCACCGAGGCGATCCTTTTCCACCAAAGCTACCCTCGCTCCTAGCTGGGAGGCATAAATAGCTGCTACGTATCCCCCCGGGCCGCCGCCGATTATGGTGACATCATATTCAGTTTCCATCGCTTACTGCTTTGCCTAAAGAATTGGTTTCTTACCTAGGTTAGCTATCTCGTTTAAGGTAAGGCAAACTAAATAAAGATTAAATTTTCTCAGCTTGAAAAACTTCCGAAAAGCTCCTCAATCCTTCGCTTCGCTCAGGACAAACCTCAATCACTAGTTTCTAAACAGCTTCTTTTGGTTCTGCAATTCCTTTACCTTTTATTAACTGGTTTGACAAAAGGCGTATCAACAACCTCAGCTTCCACTTCTTTATCCCTGATAACAACATTTACTTTACTGCCTTTCTCGGTATAAGGCAGATCAATGATGGCCCACGCATATACCTTCTTTAGAGAAGGACAGTAACTCCCTGAGGTGATGTATCCAATCTTCTTTCCGTCTTTCCTCACTTCCATCTTATGTCTGGGAATACCACCTGCGGGAATATAAAGACCAGCAAGATTCCGGCTAATTCCCCTCTCTTTTACTTTAAGAAGCGCCTTTTTGCCGATGAACTTATCCTTGTCAAATTTTACTGCCCACCCCTGACCTGTTTCGAGCGGATTTATTGTTTCATCAATATCATTGCCATAAAGCCAGTAGCAAACCTCAAACCTTGTTGTGTCTCTTGCTCCTAATCCTGCAGGTTTTATGCCAAACCTTTCACCTTCTTCAAGAATACCATTCCAGATGTCTACAATGTCTTTTGCCTTAGAGTAAACTTCGAAGCCATCCTCTCCCGTGTAACCTGTATGCGAAATAAGAATCTTTTTACCAAACAACTCCCCATACATAAATTTAAAACGCTTCAGTTCTTTAAGGGGCATATCTCCTTTTACCAAAGGCCCCATCAATTTTTCTGATATAGGTCCCTGTACTGCTACTTCTCCGTAGTCTGGGCTCTTATTCGAAATTTCTACATCAAAGCCTCCCTTTTGCTGTGAAATCCAAGTGAAATCCTTCACGGAATAGTTAGGAGATGCATTGACAACCAATAATACGAAATCATCCTCTACTTTGTAGACAAAAAGATCGTCCACCTGGCCACCATCGGGATAACACAATGGAGAGTACTTTATATCTCCATCTCTCATCTTCATTACTGAATTCGTTACAATGTAGTCGGTGAAAGGAAGCGCATCTTTGCCCCGTAATTCAATCTCCCCCATATGGGAGACATCAAAGATGCCTACTTTTTCTCTTACAGCAAAGTGCTCTTCAATAATGCTTGTATATTGCACCGGCATATCAAAACCATCAAATGGGATCATCCTCGCCTTTAACTTTAGGTGTTCCTCATGAAGAGGGGTCAATAACAACTCTTCCATATCCGCCTCCTAACTAAAAATTAATATCTTCATCTTTATATTTCAATTCATCTTTAAGTTTCAGCTCATCGCCGTAATTCAAGATTGGTCTCTTTACTGCCAGTACGTCATCTACTCTCCTTATACGGGTGTTATGCGGTGCACCTGTTAATAAATCAGGATTTGTCTTCGCCTCGTTAGAAATTTTGATCATGGCATCAATGAATTCATCAATCACTTCCTTACTTTCGGATTCGGGTGGTTCTACCATTATTGTTTCCTCAGCGTAAGGCTCAAAGTGAGGGAAATAGATTGTTGGTGGGTGAAAACCATAATCCATTAATCTCTTGGCAATATCCAAAGTTTTTATCCCATACTTCTTATAGTCTCTTCCTGTAAGCACACATTCGTGCCCACAATAGCGATCATATGCCGGTCGATAATATTTCTTTAACTTAGCCAGCACATAGTTGGCATTGATAACACTTGTTTCTGAGACATTACGAAGCCCGTCTGGCCCCATAGAAAGAATCCAGGCATAACTCTTAATCAGCACGAGAAAATTACCCCAAAATGCCCTCACCCTACCGATGCTTTTTTCTCCCACGTCCGAGAAGTAATATTTCTCCCCGTCAAAAGCAACTATAGGTGTAGGAAGATACGGAATAAGAAATTCCTTTACTCCGATAATTCCTGAACCTGGGCCACCACCTCCGTGTGGGGTAGAAAATGTTTTGTGCAGATTGAGATGGACTATATCAAAACCGGCATCTCCAGGTCTGACAATTTCAAATGAGGCATTCAGGTTGGCACCATCATAATAAAGCAATCCGCCCTTACCATGCACAATGCTTTCAATATCCTGCATCCCTTCATCATATAACCCAACTGTATTAGGATCGTTCAGCATTAATCCTGCGGTATCTTCATCCATTAGCTCCTCAAGCCGTCTGATGTCAACCGTCCCCCTTTCGTTTGACTTTAGTTCTATCATTTTAAAACCACCCATTGTAGCAGAAGCTGGATTGGTACCATGGGCAGAATCAGGCACTAATAGCTTATGCCTTTTATCATCATGATCGACAAAATGCTGCCTCATAATGAGAACACCAGTTAATTCACCATGTGCACCAGCAGCAGGAGCCATAGTATATTGGTCGACGCCCGTTACTTCACAAAGTAGCTTGTTTAAATCGTACATTAGCTCTAAACAACCTTGAACAGTCTCTTCAGGAGCTAATGGATGGGCGTAGATAAAGTTATCTAGCGATGCTAGTTTCTCGGTAACTTTAGGGTTATATTTCATGGTACATGACCCCAATGGGTATAAGCCATCATCAACGCCGTAATTAAACTTGGAAAGCTTGGTGAAGTGCCGAATAACATCAACCTCGGAAACTTCACTAAGCACCTTTTTGCTATCGCTAACTGCATACTCAGGTATGCAATCTTTAGTGTTTACCTCGTCGAATAAATCTTTGGGCAGGGAATAACCATCTCTAGCCTTTACGCTTTTCTCAAATATTAATTTCATCTTTATTCCTCCTTATTCCGCAAGAATTTCAACCACACGGTTCAAATCTTCTCTACACAATACTTCGGTTACGGCAAAAAGCAAAACATCCTTAAACCTTTCCTCTTTATAGAATTTGCTTACTTCCAGAGGAGGAATGAAATTGTTCTCTAGCAGTTTTTTATTTAAAGTAGGCACACTGTCTTTGCTCTTTAGCAAAAACTCATTATAGAAGGGATAGTCGAAAACCTTTTCAAATTTCCCCGATTTCAATAACAAGTTTTCCAAATAGTGAGCAGCCTTGGTGTTAAGAAGAGAAACTTTGTAAAGCCCTTCTGTTCCCATAAGAGAAAGATAAATATTGGCTGCGGTAGCGTTTAAAAAATGGTTAGTACAAATATTAGAAGTCGCCTTCTCTCTCCTTATATCTTGCTCTCTGGCGCGCATGGTCATCACGAAAACACGCTTACCATCTAAATCTCTTGTTTCACCAATAATTCTTCCGGGAAGCTGCCTGAGGAATTGTTTCCTAGTTGCCAGGTAAGCATTATAAGGACCGCCGTAATTCAAGTCCATGCCAAATGATTGAGCCTCCCCGGCTACGATATCAGCCCCCACTTCCCCAGGAGCTTTTAAAACCCCCAGCGACATGCTTTCAGCAATGGCATTTATTAATAAAGCATTCTTAGAATGAACAAGCTCGCAGATTTCAGCTAGCTTCTCTATGCCACCAAAGAAATTAGGATTTTGAACGATAACAGAAGCAACATCATCATCAACTAATTTCTTCAGCCCATCAATATCAACTAAACCATCCTTATGTGGCAATTCGACAATTTCTGGCTCGTGTGGTGCTATGTATGTCTTAACAGTTTCTTTATAATGAGGATGAAGTAATGCTGAAATAATAATTTTATTTCTATGCGTTAACCTGAAGGACATTAATGCCGCTTCGGCAGTTGCCGAAGCACCATCATAGATAGAAGGTATTACGACATCCATTTTGGTAAGTCTGGCAATATATGTCTGAAACTCAAATATTGACTGCAGGGTGCCTTGACTAAGTTCAGGTTGATATGGTGTATAACAGGTCCAAAATTCTTCTCTTTGCAAGAGAAATTTTCCTGCCTCAGGAACATGATGCCTGTAAGCACCCGCTCCAATAAGGGGTTTCATTAAGAAAAAATCTGAGTTTTTCTTGGCAATCTGGTAAATCTTTTCTTCCAGCTCAGCTTCTGAAATTGCCTCCGGGACATTTAACCTTCCTTTAAACCGAAAACCAGCGGGAATAGCTTCAATTAACTCTTCAAAAGAAGAGACGCCAATCTCTTTCAGCATCTCTTTTTTCTGCTCTTCAGTACTTGGAATATATCTCATACTGCACCTCTACTCTTCTCTATACTGTGAGTATTCTTTAGCTCCCATAAGATTCTTCAATTCATCAGCATTCTCAATCCTTATCTTGGCAATCCATCCTTCTCCGTAGGGCTCTTTATTGATAATGGAACTATCCGCAATAACTTTTTCATTTACCTCGATTACCTCTCCTGAGATAGGGGCGTAGATGTCAGATGCCGCTTTTACCGATTCAATGGCCGTAAGCGTTTCAGTTTGTTTTACTTTCTTCCCCCTCTCCGTTTTCTCAAGGTAGACAATATCGCCAAGCTTATCCTGGGCATAATCAGTAATTCCTACCGTCCCTACGTTATCTTCCACCTTCAGCCACTCATCAGTTTGAGTATAATAAAAACCTTCGATAACCTTAGCTGCCATTTCTCCTCCTTTTTATATTATACTTTCCATTATTCAGATTAGCCTTTAGTTTGCTATTTATCAAAATCTTTATGCCGGGTAAAACCGGCCCCAGTCTTAAATTAAATAAGCCCCTTCTTAAAAGAAGGGGCTTATTTAATTAGGCCATGATTTTTCCTCTACTTAATCACAACTCTTCTATATGTACCTCAGGCGTATACTCTTCCTTGCCTTCTACGAAGTAATCTCTGGCCATTTTGCCTACCAGACCACCCAGGATAAGAAGCGCTATCAGGCTAGGTATGGCCATGGCACCATTGAGAGTATCGGTGAGCAGCCAGACGAAGTCAACCTTCCATATTCCACCCATAAAGGCGAATACTATCCATGCCACTCCATATCCCAACTTAAACTTCTTTACAGCCCCTGGCGAAATCTTTTTGCCAAATAAATAACGACCACACTGTGAACCATAATAATACCAGGCAAGCAGGGTGGAATAACCAAAGAGAAGGGAACCCATAGCTGTTACAGCGACACCAGCACCACCAAGGACTGATTGGAAACCCCAGGCAGTTAAAGCCGTGCTGGTATAGCCTGTTCCCAGAGCGCCGGTCGTTAGAATTACCAAAGCGGTCATGGTACAAACTAGTATGGTATCAAGAAAAACTTCAAAGAAGCCAAAGGTTCCCTGGCGAGCTGGTATAGGTATTGTAGTTGGGCTATGAGAAAGACCACCGGTGCCTAAACCAGCCTCATTAGAGAATATACCCCGAGCCACACCGTATCTCATTGACATCATTACCGTAGCACCGGCAAATGCACCAAAGCCAGCACGAGGAGTGAAAGCATGTTTAAATATCTCTCCAATTGCTGCCGGTATTGCAGTAATATTAATAAGCAGTATAATTACGGCTCCAATTATATAAACGACGCACATCCAGGGAGCCAAGTATTCAGCCACTCTTCCAATTCTCTTAATTCCGCCGACAACTACCAGGCCAATAAGAATAGCTAAAGTAGTGCCAGTGGCCATAAAGGGGACATGATAGTACTCGTTCAAAACCAGAGCCATACTATTAGTCTGAACTGCGTTACCAATTCCAAAAGCAGCTATTGCCCCAAAAAGAGCAAACAATATGGCTAACCATTTCCACTTTGCTCCTATTAGCCTTTCTATGGTCAGAAATGGACCGCCAAGAATAGTGCCATCTGCATCTACTACTCTACTTTTAACTGCTAATGAGGCTTCAGCGAATTTAGTCGCCATTCCAACAAGGGCGGTGATCCACATCCAAAATACCGCTCCGGGACCACCCATAGCTAGGGCCGTGGCTACACCAGCAATGTTACCATTTCCCACCGTACCGGTTATAGCTACTGTTAACGATTGAAAAGGAGTAATATCTCCTTTTGTCACTTCACCTTTTTCCTTCCCTCTCCAACCACTAAAGAACATCTTTATTGAATAACCAAGCTTGCTAAACTGCCTTCCGGAGATTCTAGCCGTGATATACAGGCCTGTCCCCACTATCATGACCATCATTGGTGGTCCCCACACAATTCCATTAAACCAGCCTAATGCCGCCATTATGGCTTCCATATAAACACCTCCTTTTGTTTTACTATGTAATACTATGTTATCAACAAGGGTTAGATTTTGTCAATAGTTTTGTGGACTTTATTATGATTTTTTTGCAGTTACCCCATTTCACCTTTGGCTATATTGTTTATTTTGCTTATTTTGTCATCGCCCTTGACAGTTGAGATTGATTGAGCAATAATCCTTTAATTCATTTTGCGGTAAATAGGAGGTCCGTATGAAAAGTAAATTGAGCTGGCAGCTATTTTTATTGCTAGGATTAATTCTTATACTAATGAGCTCGCTTGTGGCTTGTAGTGAGGCTATACAGGGACCTGTTATAGGCTTCGACCCATCGAGCCTTAGCTTCGTTGCTGAAGAAGGAGGGCAAAATCCACCAAGCCAGACTTTAGAAATCAGGAACGCTGGCATAGGAGCTATGCTTTGGGCAGTAGCATTGAGTAGTGATGCCGCATGGCTCAGCCTTAGTCCACCTATTGGAACTTCGTCTAGCGAAATTGATAAGGTAACCGTAACAGTAGATATCTCAGGAATGAGCACTGGCGATTATTCCGCCACCATTACTATCACGGCTGAAAAGGTACCAAATACCCCTCAGACAGTGCCAGTAGACCTGAGCATTGGTTGATTTCAGTGATGCGACCAGTAGCTGGGGTGCTTTGCTGACAAAAGCCCTTTGTTTTCTACAGACAAGCCATCCCTTGGCTTAGCTCCAAACCTAGTTGTCTTTCTGTTTCACACTATTAAGTCCTTAAATGACGAAGGATTGACTATGTTAATCGTCGAACAACATATTCCTCAAGTCTTACAAATAGCTGACAGGGCCTATATCTTGGAGAATGGCTCTATAGTATTAGAAGGGGCTGCTGAAGAAGTATTTAACAATGAGCGTATTAAAA
>WJOY01000035.1 GCA_009619075.1 Dehalococcoidia bacterium | reverse complement strand
AACCCGAGCACAGTTAGCCACGCCTTTGTCAATACTATTCGCAAAGCGGGCCTGCCTCATATCCGTCTGCATGACCTCAGACATACCCATGCCACTCTGATGCTAAAGGCTAGTGTGCATCCTAAAGTGGTTTCTGAGCGCCTGGGACATTCAAGTATCAGGATCACACTGGATACTTATTCTCATGTGCTGCCTGGAATCCAAGAAGCAGCGGCTCAGAGGTTTGATGACTTTCTTACACCCGGGGCAGTTGAAACAGAAAATGTTAGCAAAATGTTAGCAAAGGACTCTGAGTTAGCTATCGGGGTGAGAGGATTTGAACCTCCGACCACCTGAACCCCATTCAGGTGCGCTACCAGACTGCGCTACACCCCGTCGCTTAACCTCCCCTCATATGCTATCATAATGGAGCTACTAGGGCAACAATTACCAGCTGAGAAATTTTACTCTGAGCGAAGCGAGGAGTCCATACAAGAGATTCTTCGCCCATAGGGCTCAGAATGACATACAGGATTCACAGCCTTGGCTAAGAAGCAAAAGGAAAATAAACCCAAGCAAGTCCCTACCAAGCGTCAGCTCTCCAAATGGCAACGCCAGGCGAGGATGCGCCATATTCTAATAATCGCCGTCGCTATTTTTCTAGCTGGCATTTTGGGTTATGTGGGCTATGGATACTATAATAGTGAAATTAAGCCTTTTCACGAGATTGTAATTGAGGTAAATGATACCTCGTTTAATATGGATTATTATGTAAAGACGTTCGACGCCTATACCAAGGATATGGAACCAACTCGACTTTACTATATGCCCGACATTATTACCAATCAAATTGTGCAAGATGAGCTGATTAGGCAAGGAGCCGATAGCTTGGGAATCGAGGTCACAGACAAGGCAATAGATAAGGAAATCGAGGAAAATAAATTGCCCAAGGATAGAATATATCGTGATATAGTAGCCGTTGGCTTATTAGGGGAAAAACTTCAAGAATATTTTGACTCTGAGTTACCTGATACAATGGAGCAAGCAAATATCCAAGTGATGCTTGTGGAGAGTCAAGAAGTGGCCGATGCGGTAATGGCTAAAATCGAAAGCAGCGGGAATTTCACTGCCTTGCTTGATGAGTTCTCCTGCAATCCCCAAATCGAGGGCGATTTAGGCTGGCTGCCCCGAGAATTAATGCCCAATTCCCTTATTGGAGAGGTTGCTTTCAGCCTTGAGCCTGGAGAGATAAGCAAGATTTATGATCAGTCAGCAACCAAAAACATCGGTTATTGGCTTATAGAAGTTACTGATACGGGTGAAGAAAAGGGGATAAAGGCCAGAGCCATGCTACTGGGTAGTGAACAGGAAGCGCTGGAAATTAAGAGCAAGCTTGATAAAGATGAAGACTTTGCCGTGTTGGCAAAAGAATATTCCCAGCATGGTAGCAAAGATGATGGGGGTGAGCTTGGCTGGTTAAAACAAGAGGATATGAACAGCGAGGCTTTCGATGAGATTGCGTTTAACCTGTCCCTCAACAGGGTGAGTGAGCCGGTTAAGGATGAAGCAGTTCAAACTAAGGGTGGTTGTTGGATAGCTAAGGTTCTGCAGAAAGGTGAGCACAAGCTCAGTGAGGAGGTTAAGGAGAGGTTCACAAGCAACAACTTTACTCAGTGGCTTCAGGAGCAAAGGGAAAATAGCACCATTACCAATTATCTTGACGAAGAAAAGAGAGCCTGGGCTGTGGACAGAGTTTTGAAAGGGAGCTAGCACTATGATGAAGGATATTGGCATCGGTTTATTGGGGCTAGGCACTGTAGGCAGTGGTGTAGCCAGAGTTCTACGCGACAAAGCTAGCAGCCTAGCAGAACAAGCAGGGGCTTCACTAGTTTTGAAAAAGGTGCTAGAGCGCGACATAACTAAACCGCGTGCACTAAAGCTTGAACCTCGTATGCTCGTTAATCATATTGAAGAAGTCATCACTGACCCCAAAGTGGATATAGTGATTGAGGTTATTGGGGGAGAGCATCCTGCCTTTGAATATATAAAACAAGCTATCACTAACGGTAAGCATGTGGTTACTGCCAACAAGGAAGTAATAGCCAAGTATGGATATGAGCTATTATCTTTAGCCCAGAAACACAATGTTGACCTTCGCTATGAGGCAAGTGTGGGTAGCGGCATACCACTTATCTCCCCTTTCCAGCAAGATTTGGCCGCTAATGACATCTCAGCCATCTACGCCATCCTTAACGGCACTACCAACTATATTCTGACCCAGATGTCACAAGAGGGATTGGATTTCTCTTTAGCTTTAAAGCAAGCCCAGGAACTAGGTTATGCTGAAGCCAATCCGGCTAATGATATTGAAGGCATAGATGCTGCTTATAAATTAGCTATTTTGTCCAGTTTAGCCTTCCACACCGCGGTAAAGCCCCAAGATATATATTGCGAGGGGGTTTCTCGTCTTCAGGTCAGCGATTTCAGGTATGCCAAAGAATTTGGTTATGCTATCAAGCTTCTGGCTATTGCCAAGCGAGTGGACAAAGCTATTGAGTTGCGTGTCCACCCTGTTTTCATTCCCGAGGATTCTCAATTAGCCAAGGTTAACGGCGTTTATAATGCCATTCAAGTGGAAGGTGACTTAGCTGGCAAGTTGGTCTTTTATGGACAAGGAGCAGGAGCTTTGCCAGCTTCTAGCGCCATTATAGCAGATGTGTTAACCATAGCCAGAAACATTTGTCACGGAGTAACCAGCTATCCCAAAGTAGAGTTAAACCAGAAACTAGTTGTTAAGCCTATGACCAATATAAAGACACGCTATTATTTCAGGCTGAATGTGGCTGACCGTCCTGGCGTTTTAGCTCAAATCTCAAAAGTTTTGGGCGACAATTCCATCAGTATCTCATCCGTGATTCAAAAGGAGAGCAACCCAATATCTCAAACTGCTGTGATTGTCATTATGACTCATCCAGCAGAGGAGAAGGCAGTACAAAAGGCTCTAGGAGAAATAAGACAGCTGACAATGGTGAAAGAAATCAGCAATTTCATCAGGGTTGAAGGATGAAGCAAGGCGTTCTAAATAGATATCGTGACCTCCTCCCGGTTACTGTGGCAACCCCTCTGATTACACTTGGTGAAGGTGATACACCTTTAGTAAGGTCACGAACACTGGAGAAAGAGCTTAATTGTGGTGAACTTTATTTTAAGCTTGAAAGTTGCAACCCCACGGGCTCCTTTAAAGACCGTGGTATGGTAGTAGCAGTGGCTAAGGCAGTAGAAAAAGGTAGCTCCAGCATCATCTGTGCTTCCACCGGCAATACCAGTGCCTCAGCAGCCGCTTATGGAGCTAGATTTGGGCTGAAAGCTATTGTCATCATCCCTAAGGGAAAAATAGCTCTGGGAAAACTAGCTCAAGCTATAGCTTATGATGCCCAGATTATAGGCATAAGGGGTAATTTCGACCAAGCACTTCAAATAGTCCGCACTTTAAGTGAAAAATACCCAGTCACCTTAGTTAACTCAATAAATCCCCATCGGATTGAAGGGCAAAAGACTGCTGCCTTTGAAATTGTGGATGACCTGGGCGATGCTCCTGATTATCTCTTTATACCTGTAGGCAACGCTGGTAACATTACTGCCTACTGGAAGGGGTTTGTGGAGTATAACCGGATTGGCAAAGCAAGCCATACTCCAAAGATGATGGGTTTTCAGGCTGCTGGAGCAGCTCCCATAGTACAGGGGAAAGTTGTCAAGCGGCCCAAGACGCTTGCTACCGCCATTCGCATTGGCAACCCGGCTAGCTGGCACAAGGCAGTGGCAGCCAGAGACGAGTCGAGGGGCATCATCGATTGCGTCACTGATGATGAAATTATGCACGCCTACCGATTGGCAGCAAGCAAGGAAGGTGTTTTTGGTGAGCCAGCCTCAGCTGCCTCTCTAGCTGGACTTATTAAGCTAGCACGAAAACAAGACTTTTCCGGCAAAAGAGTGGTTTGCATTATTACTGGAACAGGGCTGAAAGACCCTGGCGTGCCAGCTAAATATGCTAAACCTCCAATGGAGCTCCCGGCCGACTTAGCTGCGGTTGAGAAAGCTCTAGGTTGGGGGTGATGTGTAGTGCGAGGCTTTAGCCTCGTGCTTAAAAGAAAAAGGAGGTTCAAATATGCCGAAGATTGTTACGGAGAAAGTGGGGAAATTTAGCCAGCATTACCCTAAAATAGCGGTCATAGTTACTGCCAGTGCTCACGGCAAAGATAATGCCATGACTGCTGCCTGGCACAGCTCAATTTCTCGCAATCCACCTCTTTACGGCGTCTCCATCTCACCTAAGAGATTTACCTACCAGCTTATCACTGCGAGCAAGGAGTTTGGCATTAATTTTATGCCCTGGCAAAAAGCTTCCCTTGCTGCCAAAGTTGGCGGCACTTCAGGACAGGAAATGGACAAATTTGAAAGGTTTGATATTGAGAAGGAGCAGCCCTTAAGAACTGAGGTACCTATATTGAAAGATGCTTATGCCGCTTATGAATGTAAACTTGTGGATAGTAAGTCTTACGGTGACCATATTTGGGTGGTTGGTGAGATTGTCGCTCTGCATTTCCTTGAAGAAGCCTTCACCTCAGAGAAAATTCTCGACCTTGCTAAGATAAAGCCAATTCTTTACCTTGGTTCAGAAGAATTTTATGCCACAACAGATAAAGATAGCCTTCAGCTTATCAAAAGGGGGGATTTAAATGGTTAACCAGGATAAAATCAAGCTTGCGGCAGTCTCTATAATTGAGGCCATCGGGGAGGATATCTCCAGAGAAGCTATGAAAGATACCCCGCAGCGCATCGCTGAAATGTATGCTGAGCTTTTTTCTGGTTTGGATGCCGACCCAAAAACTGAGCTAACAGTGGGCTTTGAGGAAAGACACAAAGAGTTGGTAATTTTGAGGGATATCCCTTTTTATTCTATGTGTGAGCACCACTTGCTTCCCTTTTACGGAGTGGCTCACGTGGGCTATATCCCTGGCGTGGATGGTAAGGTGGTAGGGATAAGCAAGCTAGCCAGAGTAGTAGAGATCTTTGCCAGGCGCCCTCAGCTTCAAGAAAGAATGACTAAGCAGATTGCTGATGCGATCTTCGAAGCTCTTCAACCCGATGGCGTAGGTGTGGTTATTCAAGCGGAGCATCTATGCATGATTATGCGAGGGGTAAAAAAGCCAGGGACGAACGTGATAACCTCAGCGATGAGGGGAACTTTCCGCAGCAAAGCAGTTACCCGCTCTGAGTTTTTGTCCTTAATTCAAGGGAAAAGCTAAATAAAAGATTAAAATGCAAAAGGCAAAAATACAGAGCAAAAATTAAAAAATTTTACATTTTGATTTGTCATTTTGATTTCTTATCTTTGAGTTTTAATTTTTTACTCGTGGCGCAAGGCCTCGATGGGATCGAGGCGTGCCGCCCTGACTGCGGGATAAATGCCAGAGACAAGTCCGACAAAGACTGCCACCCCCACCGCCAGAGCAATGACATCACTCGGAACTATAGCTGGAAAGGGAAGCCCCATATTTGCCAAGGCATTAGCACTGACTCTAACTATAAGCCATCCCAAGCCCACCCCCATAGCACCACCACAAAAACTTAACACGGTAGCTTCAGTAAGAAACTGAGTGGTAATATCACGACGCTTTGCCCCTACCGCCTTACGAAGACCAATTTCTCTGGTGCGCTCAGTCACAGAAACCAGCATGATGTTCATAATGCCAATACCACCAACAAGCAATGAAATGCCAGCTATAGCCCCCATAATAAGCTCTCCTATCACATACATCTGGTCAGCGGTGCCTAATAGGGCATCCATACTCATAACGCTGAAGTCATCATCCTCCCCTTCTATGATGCGATGGCGCTGCCGCAAAATGTTGCTAATCTCCCAATGCGCCGCGTCTATTGCTTCCTTACTTCGCGCCTGGACAGAAATCGACTGAACAGTATGTCCACCGCTGCCAGCACGCTCAGACGATATAACCGCCTGTGCTGTGCTTAGAGGAACCATCGCTGACTGGTCCTCAACCCCAAAAACCTCTCCTTTACCCTTAAGAACACCAATAACTCTAAATTGGCGTCCATTAATTCTTACACTTTGACCCACCGGGGATATTTGCCCAAAAAGAGTTTTAGCTAGCTGGTTCCCCAAAACAATTACTCTAGCTCTTCCCTTGTAATCTTGCTCAGTGATAAAGGAACCTTGGTCAACTTCAAAGTTACGCACATGCTGATACTCAGGGGTTACACCAAGGGTCAGGCAGCCAATATTTTCCCCTCCAGCCACTATCTGAGTCGTGGTTTGCGTCATCGGTGCCACCATCGATACAGAAGGTGCATCACGGGCGATTGCTTCAGCATCCTCTAAAGTTAACGTTTGGGTGGTGCCGAGCACACCCCCCATTCCCATCCCACCACTAGGGGCACCAGGAGTGACAAATATAAGATTAGTACCCAACGACTTGAATGATTGCTGCACCATAGCCTGCTCTGCCCTAACAAGAGATACCATGGAGATAACTGCAGCCACGCCAATCAAAATGCCCAGCATGGTCAAGATTGAACGCATTTTGTGACTTAACAAAGTCTTCAATGCAGTGGCGAAACAAACCCAGATCTTCATCCTGACACCTCAATTTGACCGTCACGAATCCTGATAGTGCGTTGGGTATAAGCAGCAATATATGGCTCATGAGTAACCAAAACAATGGTTATTCCTTGCTGATTTAGTTGCTTAAACAGGAGCATAAGTTCCTTGCTAGTGGTGGTATCAAGGTTACCTGTAGGCTCATCAGCCAAAATAAGCGCAGGGTCATTTACTAAAGCCCGAGCAATGGCCACCCTTTGCTGCTCTCCACCGGCTAGTTCGCTTGGTCTATGCTTAATTCGATGAGCTAGTCCCACAGATTCCAGAGCTTGTAAAGCCCTTTGACGCCGGTTACCACTCCCACTATAAATAAGCGGCAATTCCACATTTGCCAGAGCCGTAGTCCGGGGCAATAAGTTGAAGCTTTGAAAGACAAAACCTATCTTTTTATTTCTTATCTCAGCTAACTTATTATCACCGAGCTTATTAACCTCGACCCCCTCTAAGCGGTATTGCCCCGAAGTAGGTTTGTCAAGGCAACCGATGATATTCATCAGGGTGGATTTCCCCGATCCAGAAGGCCCCATAATAGCTACCATTTCCCCCGACTCAATGCGACAACTTATTCCCCGCAGAGCAGGAACCTCTGTCCGACCTGCTTTATACACTTTTGTTATACTCTCAAGCTCAACCATCTATCAGCCACCGAACATCCTGAAGGGCAACTGTGACTCAGGAAAGATTACACTTTCTCCTTCCTCCAGCCCGGATAGTACCTCAGTCTTTATCCCGTCGCTCAAGCCCAACTCAACTCGCCTTTGCTCGACTTGTTCATCTGCAAGAACTTCCACCCACGGACTATCCCAACTACCCTGGATAGCTCGATTTGGTATCAGCAATACATTCTCATGGCGGTCAATGATGATTTCAGCAGTAGCGCTCATGCCATCCCTGAGCTCTTCATCAGGATTTTCCAAAGTTACCGTGGTTTTGTAGGATACCACTCCTGCCTGAATCGTTCCCGCTTGGGAGATAAAAGTTACCCTGCCCTTTACTTCTTTATCAGGCAAAGCATCTAAAATGATATCTGCCTCCTGTCCTAGCTTCAGCTTGGAGATGTCCATCTCGTCAATGACGCCATTCATTTTTATCTCACTAGGGTCAAGTAAGCAGATTGCCGGATTGGCGTATGTCATGGATGAAAGCTGTTGTCCTTCATTTATATAAATGTCAGTTACAATGCCATCGAAAGAAGCGGTGATTGTTGCTTTACCTAATTCAACCCTGGCCTTGGCTAACTCTAGCTCAGCCACGTCTAAAGCTGTCTTGGCTTGATCTGTCTGTAGCTCCGCTAATTTAACCGAAAGAGGTAAGGCCCATGTTCTGGATTGCGATTTCCTTTGAGCCTTGGTTAGACCTGCCTCAACTAGTTCCAACAAGGCTTGTGCCTCTTCAGTTTTCCCTTGCTCTAGAAGTTCCTGAGCCTCTTTTAAGTTATCCTGAGCTTCCTCTAAAGCTAACCATGTCCCCGGTAAGTCAGTAGCATAGGTATTGGTGTAGTGTGGATAGATTGTTTGCATTAGCTTATTTTCAGCTATTTCGTAGTCGGTCTGTGCCGATTCATATCTAGCCTGTGCCATTTCTACACTTAATTCCAAGGAGCTAGCTTCGAGCTTAGCTAGCAGTTGACCTTTTACTACCCTACCCCCTTCATCCACCAATACCTCTGCCACCATGCCTGTAGTACCGAAGGATAAATCCGTCTTGTGTGGCGTTTCTAAGTTACCGCTGACAGAAACACTTATGGTCAAGTCACCTCGGATAACCTCAGCGGTTTCTTGAGTTACATCCTGCGACCTAGCACAACCAGTGAAAACCGCACCAACTAAACAGACTGCTATTATTAGACTTAGCCATTTCTTCATTTTTTGTTTTACCCCTTCTCTATTTTGACAAATCACTCATTGTAGCAGCAATTTTATAGAGTATCTTTCACAAATAACTGCACTATGTGTTTTGGTCAGGCTATTACCCTCAACCGCCTTCATTCTCTGCCCTAATATCGGCGGTTTCAGTTTCCTTTAGTACCTTAGCAAACTCATCGAGTCGGCGGCTCATGATGTTAAGCAACTGCCCTACCGCCTCAACTTTAACAAAGATAAGCCCCCTAATCCCAAAGTGACTGAAAACCAAAAGCTTGGTGCCAACATCTAGGCCCAGTTCCTTCCGGGCTTCCACTGGAATCACCAGCTGTCCTCGAGGACCAACTGTGGTAGAACCAAAGCACTTACCTATTAGGCCTTTATGCCCCTGCTCCATATTTGCCTCCTGAAAAATTATGTCAGTATTGTATGATTTTTCTTACTATTCTGTCAAATTTTGGGGGGTGTGGACATCACTACCAGGGTAGGAAATTATTAGAAAGTCAGATTACTCCTATAAGAAGAAGTATGGCATAAAGCCAGTCACATTTGTTCCTCAGCTATCTCAACAACTAATTAAATCCTGCCAGCGTTTTCTATTGTGGGCTCTATCTCCTCTTCACCAGGCTGAAGACTAGATTTCTATCAGGATTTTATCTTCTTTAACCTTCACGTTATATGTAGTAAGTGGCTTTGGCCTCTTGAGTACCCCACCTAACTTCGAAGTCAATCCTGCCCCCTTTAACCAGCGGACTACCTGACCATTGCTGAGGTCAAACTGAGACCTATGCAAGGGACAAGTGACCACAGTTCCTTCCAATTTACCCTGCGCTAATTTCCCTCCCATATGAGGACAGCGATTATCAGCTGCATAGTACTTATCTTCCACCCTAGCTAGAAGGATTTCACGCCCCGCAGGATTGACTGCCTTTATTGCCCCTTCTTTCAATTCGCCTATTTTAGAAACCTCTACAAACTTACCCATGAAACACCTCCTTTATAGAATCCAAGTTTTTGAGCCGCTGATTTTATGCCTCTTATTACCAAGAAAAGGCGATAAACAGTATCATAAAGCTTCTTTGCTTTTTAGAACGTCTCCAAACTTCATTTTTTCACCTCCTCCTTTTTAATGCTGTTAAACGAAGTTACAGGCTTTGTGTTTTTGGGCAATAGCCTCAGCTAGGTTATCCAGAGCCTTGAAATCCGCTTCTTTGGGGAATCCTTTGCTGATTACAGGGTCTAGCACTTCCACCTTAAGGTTAGGAATCATTCCTTTGAGCTGTTCCACAGCCTTGCTGCCCCAGCCATAGGAGCCGATAATAGAAACAAACTGGAGTTTGGGTCTTAGGGCATTGACTAGAAATGCAGCGTAAGCAACATTAGGATGTGGACCAACAAGAACAGTAGGCGTGCCGATGACCATAGTAGCTGCATCCACCAGTGCCATTGCCAGTTTCCCTATATCTACTACAGACAAGTTAAATTGCTTAACCGTTACGCCTCTATCAGCCAAAGCTCCGACGAGATAATCCACCATCTTTTGGGTGCTGCCATGCATTGAGATGTAAGGTATAACCACTTCATTCTTTACCTCGTCAGAAGTCCACTCCCTGTAAGCATTGAGAATAAAGTCCGGCTTATCATAGGCTGGACCATGACTTGGTGCGATTATCTCCATCTCCAGATCTTTTATCTTCTCCAAGTTTTTCTTAATTGTTGTCCTGAACGGCATCATTATCTCGGCGTAGTATCTCTTAGCTGCCTCATAGACCGTGGCCTCATCGGTCACAAACAGATCGCTTGTTGCCAGATGAGAACCCAGAAAATCACAGGTAAAAAGTATCTTGTCTTCCCTTAAATATGTGAACATTGTCTCTGGCCAGTGAACCCAGGGGGCATAGATAAACTCTAGGGTTTTATTCCCCAGGGACAGGGTCTCTCTATCATTGACCGTTATAAACTTCTCCTCTGGAATCATGAGCAGGTCTATGAGCATCCCTTTACATCTGGGCGTGGCGACGACTTTTGCCTGAGGGTATTTTTCGAGGACTCGGGGAATGGTACCTGAATGATCTTGCTCAGCGTGATTGGCAATAACGTAATCTACATCCTTGATCTTAAGTTGGATAAGATTTTTTATCAGCACACCCTCCATAGTTGGGTCCACCGTGTCAATAAGCGCTGTCTTCTCGCTACCCTTAATTAGATATGAATTGTAACTCGTGCCATCAGGAAGCGGTATGAGTGCATCAAATAACCTTCTATCCCAGTCAATTGCTCCAACCGAGTAGATTTTAGGTCTTATTTCTCTTGCTTTCATTTACTCCTCCTTCAATATTCTAAAAGTCTTTTTCCTCCTTCAATCTCTTTTATCTTCGTGATATCCTGGGTGGCTTCCAATGCGCCCAGATACTTGCCTGCTTTGTCCCGCACAGCAAAATATCTAATATATACCTTCCTCTTCCCAAGATTTATCCAAAATTCCGCTGAATCTCTTTTGCCACTTTATATCACTCCTCTACTTTCTCAAATTTATCCTTGCTCGCCCCGCAGACGGGACACACCCAGTCATCGGGTATTTGTTCAAAGGGGGTTCCTGGTTTTATGCCGCCATCGGGGTCACCCAAATCAGGGTCATAGACATAATCACAAACAGTGCACTTGTATTTCACTATTTTTGGTGCTGCTTCCTTTCTCTCCTTAATATAGCTGGGAGCTGTCTTGGGAGTGGTGCCTCTTTTGACCTGATGATAATAAGCATAAGTCATAGGCTCGCCTTCTTTCATAACATCCGCCCCCGCAAGCTCTCCTATAAAGATAGTGTGAGTTCCCACATCTACTTGATTAACTACCTTGGCTTCAAGATAAGCCAAGGTATGGTCAAGTACTATGGGAGCCTTGGTTTCACCAAGCTTATAATTAACATCTTTGAGTTTGTCTACTTCCCGGCCTGATTTGAAGCCAAAATGACCGATGAAACTTAAAGGTGTATCCTGGGAAAGAATGGAAACAGTAAATACTTTACTTCCGACAATAAACTCGTGAGTTAAATTTTTCTTGTTGATGCTCACGGCAACAACAGGTGGCTCAGATGTAATTTGGAAGACCGTGTTGGCAATCTGACAATTGAGCTTGCCTTCCATTCTAGAACCCACAACATACAAACCGTAACCCAATTTAAAAAGAGCTTTGAGATTCATTATTCACCTCCTACTTTTACTTCTTCTAAGCTCATTCGTTGTGTTTCACCTCCATAGCCCTATCTACATGATTTCCCTTTCACTGGCTTCAACAGCTCGTTGTAACTCAAGGCTGAGTTGGGGCAGTAGTCCCTCAATATCGGCTCTGAGAAAACCCGGACTATGGTGGCGGTAGCCTCAGTTCGAGTTAGCCCTCGTGCCATTAGATACTCTACCTCTTCCTCGGCTATCTTGCCTACCGCTGCCTCATGTTCAACAACTGGTAGCATATCAAAGAGCTGACAAGTTTTTCCCCTTCTCAGCTGGTGGCGATGATAACTTGCTCCAGCCTGGTTACTGCTTCTCATCCAAGTTTATTACGGCTCGGGGGTGGAAGCTGCAGAATCACCGCGCGGTATCTGGAGACACAAGTTGCTGACCCAGACGGAAGGCGTCTTGCAAAGCCGTGGGGTGCTCCTTAATTTGAGCTTTACCATCAATTCCCCTGATTAACAAATCACCGGCATATTTCACACCAATGGCGTCAAAGAAATATTTTACCGTGAGCACTGCACCATCAAATAGCCTCTTGCCCCGTGTAGCACCCACCGAGATAAATGCTCCTCTCCTTATTCGGTTGTCCCCCTTCCCTATGCCGAGCACATGTCCTCTCACCCAAAGCGCCTGACATCTATCTACCATTGCCTTCGCCTGGCTGGTAATGCCGTAGAAGAATATTGGCGAAGCAAAAACAATGTGATCTGCCTCCAGAAGCTTCTCGTAGAGTCGCTGCATATCATCCTTAATGGCACAGTGGCCGTCTTTGAGGCAAGCGTATATTTCCCGACATGGAGAGACTTTGAGTTCCGAAACTGCCACCTTTTCCACCTCTGCTCCCCCCTCTTTAGCACCTGCTAGTGCTGCATCAAGTAAAATCTCAGTGTTGCTTTGCCTTCTGGGACTACCCATGATACCTAATACTTTCATGTTACGCTCCTTACTAGAGATGGGAGAATTATTGTTGCCTCTCCCGCTTCCCAACCGCGCTAATGTTTATTTTACACCAAATTGTCAAAAAAATTTCGGGGGAGAAATCAAACAGCCACCAAAGGCAGCTTCTACATCAGCGCTCTACCTTATAGGCCATGCTTATCTCTCAGTATCTGTGAGAGCTCTGGCAAGAAGGCAAATGCTTCCTCAACAAGCCTTTTCTCGATGCTGGAAACCTGGCGTTTTTCCGCTATTTCAGTGCCTGCGCTAACTTGACTTGTGTCTTTAAGACAGTATCTGGCTGGTGCCACCAATGCCTGCTCTGCAACCTGGTTCAAGGACAAACCTGTATTTTGTGTGCTTACCTCCCAGTAATCTGAGAGGGTCAACGCCAGTGTTTCTGGTATCTGTGTTGCCAGATACGAAATTAGCGAATCACCGCGGTTACAGAAGCAATGCTGGTGAGCACGGCACCGGTGAGATAGGTATATTCTAGCCCGGTTTCATTCGCCCATAATCTGGAGCACCATCTTACGCGACCTTGGGCGATTATCAAAGTCGAGGAAAACTATCTGCTGCCAGGTGCCCAAGGTCAATCTTTTGTCTATAAAGGGTATAGTCAATGAGGCGCCGAGCATAGAAGCACGCACATGGGAATGGCCATTTCCATCTCCCCAAGTTTTGTTGTGCTCATAGGGGATATTTTGAGGTATTACTCTATCCCACATGCCTTTAAAATCAGAAAGAAGCCTTGGTTCATATTCGATAGTTGTTACTCCTGCTGTTGAGCCACTTATGAACAAAGTTACTGTGCCGCTGTTAACCCCTGATTCCTCTACCTTCCTTGTTACTTGAGAGGTTATATCGAGGATGTCGCAATTTCCCTTTGTTTGCAATATGATATCTTTAGTAACTACGGTCATATTCCTACCTCCTTCCAAAGAGATTGCTTCGCTTTAAGATTCTTCGGTCGCTCCGCTCCCTCAGAATGACAGGAAGCAAAGGGCTCAGAATGACAAGGGAAAGCTCGCAATGACAGGGTGAGTCGTCATATACTTACCTCCTCCCAGAGAATATCGTCTAATTCAAATACCGGTCCATCGTGACACACCTTCTTTGGTCCTTTCCTTGTATTTATGGTACAGCCATAGCAAGCTCCAATGCCACATCCCATTCGCACTTCAAGAGAAACCTGGCATCTCTTTAGCTTAGGCTCTTTGCGGACTTTATCCTGAGTGAGATTCTTCGGTCGCTCCGCTCCCTCAGAATGACAAATTAGGTCTGACATCGCCTTATACATATCTATTGGCCCACAGGCATATATCTGGCCAGCCCAACCCAGGAAATCAGGTAGTATATCAGTTACCATGCCCTTTTTGCCTATACTGCCGTCCTCAGTGACGGGAATAAATCGAACGGAGTCAGGCAAAGACAGGAGATTGCTTCGCTTCTTGCTTGTAGCTAACCAGAGGGGGTAGAGCTGAGCAGCCATGCTTGCTCCGTAAATCAAAGTTACTGAGTGCTGTGCCGAGCTGCGCTGAGCTAAAAAAACGAGTGGCGCAATACCAATGCCTCCAGCGACCAGCAGCAAGTTCCTTACTTCTGGTTCGATGCTAAATCTGTTACCCAAAGGTCCGAGAATATCTACTTTATCACCTCTTTGGCGTTGCGCTAGCCAAAGAGTGCCTCTACCTACTATTTTGAACAGAAGAGCAATTCGGCTCGTATCCGCCTGATGCACACTAAAGGGGCGACGTAATACTAAACCTTGACAGCACACTGTAATGAACTGCCCTGGCTGAGCTATGGCAGCTATATCGGGCGCTTCAAGCCACATAAGGTGTATGCCAGGGGAAATCTCCACATTAGAAGTTATAGCGCACAGGGATTGTTTCACACTAAATCCTAAACAAATTCTAATTTCTAAATTCCAAATTCAAACCGTTTTGGTCATTTGAATTTTGGTTATTTGATATTGTTTGGAGCTTGGGATTTCGTGCTTAGGATTTATCATATACTTTGCCTTGTCATTTTGCATTTTTACTTCTGCTCTTTAGATACTCCTTAAGCGGCTGAACATGGAAAATCTGACTGGTACTCGCCAGCGCTTCTATAACTACTCGAATGGTATCCAGAGAAGTAAAGCAAGGTATCCTCTTTTCTGCCGCGGCACGTCGGATGCTAAATCCATCCTTTAACGGGATACGCCCTCCAGTGACAGTATTGACCACTCCACTTACACAATTATCCCGAATAACATCAATAACATTGGGATGTCCTTCACTCAGCTTTTTAGTTACCATTCTCACCGGAAATCCTGCGGAGTCAATCATGGCCGCCGTGCCTTCCGTGGCATAGAGACCATAGTGAAGGGAATGTAACTTTTTAATAAGTGGTACAGACTCAGCTTTATCTCTATCTGCGATGCTAAGCAGCAAACTGCCCTTTTGAGGCAACATCAAGTCAGCGGCTAAAAGTGCCTTGGCTAGAGCAGCTTCAAAACTATAATCAATGCCCATTACTTCACCGGTAGATTTCATCTCAGGGCCAAGGTAGTTATCCACCCCAATCAGCTTGGACATAGAGAAAACAGGAGCTTTTATGCCAACTAACTTTTGCCTCTTCCATAATCCACCTTTATAACCTTGCTCTTTAAGGCTAATACCAGCCATCACTTTGGTAGCAATTCGCACTAAGGGCATACCAGTCACCTTGGAAATAAAAGGAACAGTTCTACTAGCTCGGGGATTTACCTCAAGCACATATATAAATGAAGATCCGTTCTCCCTCATGATTACCATTTGTATATTCAGCAAGCCTTTAACTTGAAGAGCTAACCCAATTCTAGTGGCATAATCCACTATGGTATTCACTTCGTCCACGGTCAAATTCACCCCTGGATAGACAGCTATAGAATCACCACTGTGCACGCCAGCCCTTTCAATATGCTCCATTACGCCCGGGATAAGCACCCTCTCTCCGTCACCCACGGCATCCACCTCAACCTCCTTACCTTGTAGATATTTATCAATGAGTACCTTATGTTGGCTATCCAGCTCTAAAGCCAATGTCAGGTAGCGAATTAACTCAGTCTCGCCGTAAACGATTTCCATAGCTCTGCCGCCTAGGACATAGCTAGGACGGATAAGCAGCGGATAACCCAAAGATTTAGCTATATTTAATGCCTCTTCGATAGAAGACACGCCAGCCCCCGGTGGCTGAAGAATACCTAACCTGTCTAGGAAGTCTTCGAAGCGATGACGATCCTCAGCTATATCTATGGCTTCAGCACCCGAGCCAAGTATTGGCATGTTACTCCGAGCCAGTGGCTCAACCATGTTGATGGCTGTTTGCCCACCAAATTGAACAATGGAGGGGGGAGATTGCTTCGCTTGGCTCGCAATACCTTCATTTTCAAGTATGTCCCGAATGCTCTCCTCATCTAAGGCTTCGAAGTAAAGACGATCGCTGGTATCGAAATCAGTGGAAACTGTTTCTGGATTAGAATTAACCAAGATACTCTTTATGCCTGCCTCCTGAAGTGCCCAGGCTGAGTGGACACAGCAATAGTCAAACTCAATTCCTTGCCCAATACGTATGGGACCACTACCGATAACTACAGCTTTTCTGCCTTCCAAAGGCTCAGCCTCATTCTCCTTCTCATAGGTGCTATAGAAATAAGGAGTTTCCGCCTCAAATTCAGCAGCACAGGTATCCACCATCTTATATACCGGACAAATGTGCCACTGATGGCGAATTTGTCTTAGCTGCTCCGGCAATCTATCAGCTAAAGTGCCAACCTGCTCATCAGAAAAACCCAGCCTCTTTGCCTGCCATAAAAGCTCCGGCTTCAATGGCTCAGAGAGCAGTCGTCTCTCCATGTCAACGATGTTCTGAAACTTATAGATAAACCAGGGGTCTATTCCAGTATGTTGAGAGAGTTCCTCAGGTGTAGCTCCTCTTCTCAGCGCCGCCGTAATCGCCCATACTCTTAAGTCATTGGGGTGAAGCGGGTAGGAATCAAGCTCACCTTTGCTCCATCTTGAATCCTCCCAGAGGAGGGTGCGCTTGCCAAATTCCAAAGAGCGGACTGCCTTTTGCAAGGCAGCTTCAAAACACCTATCAATCGCCATTACCTCGCCGGTGGCTTTCATCTGGCTGCCAACATCCCGGTCACCCAAAGCAAATTTATCAAAAGGCCACCTTGGAATTTTAACCACGCAGTAATCCAGAGCCGGCTCAAAAGATGCTAATGTCTTTCCGGTAACCCTATTGGGAATTTCATCAAGCCTTCTGCCTATGGCTATTTTGGCCGCCACACGGGCAATGGGATAGCCAGTGGCTTTGCTAGCCAGGGCGGAGCTACGGCTAACGCGCGGGTTGACTTCAATTACGTAATACTGGCTTTCCGTAACCCCTTTTTGGTCTGGAGTCCACTTTTCTGCAACTATAGGATGGGGAGTAAGAGCAAACTGTATATTACAGCCACCTTCAATGCCTAAAGCTCTAATAATTCTCAGGCTGGCCGACCGGAGCATCTGGTATTCCTTATCGGTAAGAGTCTGGCTGGGAGCTACCACGATGCTGTCCCCAGTATGCACCCCCATAGGATCAACATTTTCCATGCTGCAGACAGCAATGCAATTGTCAGCAGCATCCCGCATGACCTCGAATTCAATTTCCTTCCAGCCCAAAACACACTGCTCCACCAGGACTTCGTGGTTCATGCTATTGTCCAAGCCGTTGGCAACCACAGATTCAAGTTCCTCCATAGTATGGGCGATACCACCCCCAGTGCCACCTAAGGTATAAGAGGGCCGGATAATCAGAGGCAAACCAATGGACTTTGCTAGTTCTTTAGCTTCTTCTACTGACTTCACTGTGGCACTGGTAGGCACTGGCTCATCAATATCGATAAGAAGCTTCTTAAATAAAGACCTTTCCTCAGCTTTCTTTATCGTTTCTATAGGTGTGCCCAGAGACTTCACACTATATTTATCAAGTATCCCAGCATTTGCCAGCTCCACTGCCAGGTTGAGCCCCGTCTGCCCGCCTAAGGTAGGCAGTAAGCCATCAGGGCGTTCCCTCTCAATTACGCGAGCCAGAACATCCACCGTAAGCGGCTCAATATAGACGATGTCAGCAATGCCCTCGTCGGTCATAATGGTGGCTGGGTTTGAATTCACCAAGACCGTGGTAACACCTTCCTCACGCAGTGCTCGGCAGGCCTGAGTTCCAGAATAATCGAACTCCGCCGCCTGCCCGATTATTATCGGGCCCGAGCCAATGACTAAGACTTTAGACGGTTTAGCCATTTAATTTACCTAACTCTTTATAGCCTTTATCAATCCGAAGGCTTTAAGCTCCTTAGCAATTTTAATAAAAGCTTTATCCATGCTCTCTTGGGTGAAGCGCTCCCAGACCTTCTCATCAATGTTCGTAGGAAATTTAGTCTCCTCCTCTAACAAATAAATCATTCTGTCAGGAAGAATTTCTTGAGCTCTGCCAATTTCATTAAGAATATTGCCACGTGGAATAAACTCACCCGTTTGACCATCAGCATCACCTTTAGTCGCCAAGATTATTGCGCAGTCACATTGCTTTAGATAATACTCCACATTTTTATCTTTTGATCTTCCTTCGCTAGGCTGATCCTCTACGATGGTAGGAATGACACCCAACGCTGTAAGGAAGCTCTCAAGCTTATCGCGAGCAGTAGTTTTCCCACCATGAGCAATGAAAGCTTTCGGTGGTGCCATTGCTCTAGCGGCTTTGTCAATGCCTTGTGTACCAAGCGCAGTCCCTTCGCTTGTGCTCTCTTGAAGCTCGGAGTAGGCCAAGTCACTGCTGATCGAGTCTAAAACGGTCTTTAGCCGCTTTAGCTTAGTCTCCAATATGTCGAAGGTCTCATACATCGGTTCAAGTTTTACATATAGCTTACGATGGAATGGCATTTTTAAACCCATTCCAGCGTGAACGTCCGGACAAATATACTCTCCTTTTGGCTTCATCTGACTAGCAACGTCTTCCGGGTAATACCATGGTTCGTCTCGAATAGCAACCAACTCACTATAGAATTCCCCCATACCTTTGAGACGCCTGATAGGAGCATTCTTGGCAACTACTCCATCTACATAGTCGCGTATCTCCTGGGTGCTTTTCTTTACCTCCGCAGTTATTTCGTCCACCTTAAACTTCCGTTCTAAGTCCTTCATCTCGTCCTCGCTGAGAAGATGATAATTCTTTTTATCGAACTCGAACCACCCATTATAGAAGGGAGCTGTAGGATGTTCGAAATTACGAAAATAATAATTGGTCATGTAACCAAACGGATAGTTAGCGTTGGATTCTTCCATGCTCTGCAAGAGTTTTTTAAACGCACCACGTTGCTCAATATATGGGCACCACCTCTTCTTATACTCAGCGAGCATAGCTGGAATCACAAGCGTAACTTGTCCTTGGTAATATTGAATTAACGCGCTCCTACGGTCTGCTAGCCTGTTTTTACCTGTAATCTTTCTCACCTCCTCACCATTTCAAGAAATCTCTCAAATAGATACATATTGTCCTGGGGGCCAGGCGAGGCTTCGGGATGGTATTGAATAGACAGGATAGGCAAATCCCGATGGCAGAGACCTTCCACCGTACCATCGTTTAAGTTTAGGTGACTGACCTCAAGCCCCCCTTTCAAACTATCGGCATCTATAGCATAGCTATGATTCTGAGCAGTTATGTAGACCTTGCCAGTGGCCAAATCTCGGACAGGATAACTGCCTCGGTGTCCAAATTTGAGCTTTAAGCTTTTAGCACCGAGGGCTTGCCCGATTAGGTTTTGTCCCAGGCCAATGCCCATGATTGGCTTTTTGTCTAGAAGCTCTTTTATTGTCTTTACTATGTAATCAAGGAGAGCGGGATTGCCCGGGCCTGGTGATAGTACAATGCCATCGGGCTTCAATTCCATGATATCCACAGCCGAAGTGTTGCAAGAAACAACTGTCACCCGGCAGCCCAACTGGCTCAAGATGCGCAGTATGCTGTACTTCAAGCCACAGTCGATAACAGCGATATGAGATTGCTTCGTCGCTGATGCTCCTCGCAATGACAGGGAAGGCAAGCTTGCAATGACAGGCATATTGGATTGCCACTCATATGGCTTCTCCGTAGTAACTTGGTGAACAAAGTCAATAGAGTCATATCTAGGCAAGTTCTTTAGCTCTTTCAATGCTTCCTCAGCAGCCATTTCCGATGTAATGATTCCCATCATCACTCCAAAGGAGCGTATGTGACGGGTCAAAGCCCGGGTATCTATCCCACTGATGCCGGGTATGCCACTAGCCAACAGGAATTCATGTAAGGTTGCGGTGCTTTGCCAGTGGCTTGGCTGGAGGCAATATTCTCGAACGGCCAAACCTCTCACCTGAATCTGCTTCGATTCAAAATCCTTTTCATTGATACCATAGTTGCCAATCAAAGGATAAGTAGGCACCAAAATCTGACCGGCAAACGATGGGTCGGTGAGCATTTCCTGATAGCCAGTCATGCTGGTATCGAAAACCACCTCACCATAAGTGGTGGTTTCAGCACCAAAGGAATAGCCTTCGTAAACTGCGCCATCCTCAAGAATTAAAATCGCTTTCTTAGCCATGAGACCTCACCCAAAAAATTCTGCGAATTTTTTGGGAACCCGCTTGCTTCGCTTCGCTCATCACCCTCACCTTAATCCTCTCCCGTCAAGGGAGAAGGTAGGGAGTCATCCATATAAGCTATCCGGCCGTTAACTACAGTTGCTACTACTTTGCCCTTAAATCTACAGCCATCGAATGGGGTATTCCGGCCTTTAGAGACAAATTTGCGACTGTCCACCACCCACTCTCGGTCAGGATCAAATATGGTGATGTTAGCTGGAGCGCCTATCTTCAAGATGCCTAATTTGTCATCCTTACCTATTATCTTCGCTGGTTCAGCAGTAAGCTTAGAAATCAATGTAGTCAAGCTTATTTCTCCTCTATGCACCAAGCCCATGAGACAACCAAAGGCAGTTTCAAACCCGCTAATGCCAAAGGCAGCTAAATCTAGTTCACATTTTTTGTCCGCCAAGGTATGGGGAGCATGGTCAGTAGCGATAGCATCAATAACTCCGTCCTTGAGTCCTTTAACTAAGCACTTTATGTCATCTTCAGTCCGCAAGGGGGGATTTACTTTAGCGTTGGTATCATAAGCTAAGGGATTGAGATTGCTTTGCTCTACCCTCACCCTTCCCTCTCCCTTCAAGGGAGAGGGTTTAGATGAGGCCCTGCCCATAATTCTTTCTTCGGTTAATGTTAAGTGGTGAGGAGTAACTTCAGCAGTGACCAAAATTCCCTTCTCCTTGGCATGGCGTATAAGCTCCACTGAGCCGCAAGTGCTTACATGGGCAATATGAACCTTAGCTCCAGTTAACTTTGCCAAAGCGAGGTCGCGAGCTACCATGCTTTCCTCAGCGGCCACTGGAATTCCCTTTAATCCCAACCTGGTAGATACCCAACCTTCATTCATGATTCCACCATGGCTCAAAGCCTTGTCTTCACAATGGTCGATAACTGGCAAGCCAAGGGCGCGGCTGTAATCCATGGCACTACGCATAACTTGTGAGCTCATTACAGGGTCGCCATCGTCGCTAAAGCCAACCACCCCAGCTTCAGCCAGCTCAGCCATTGGGCAAATTTCTTCGCCTTTCCTCCCTTTGGTAATACACCCTATAGGGAGAACATTAACAAAACCTTCTTTGCTTGCCTTCTGTTTCACATAATCTATAGTTACTCGATTATCCAGTGGTGGATTCGTATTTGCCATACAACAGATAGTAGTAAAGCCGCCTAAGGCGGCGGCTTTTGTCCCTGTGGCAATAGTTTCCTTATCCTCAAAGCCAGGCTCACGCAAATGGCAATGAAGGTCTATAAAGCCAGGGCAAACAATTAGCCCTGTAGCATCGATCACCAGACGTTGCTTCGCTTCGAGATCCTTCGCTGCACTCAGGATGACAGTGCCTCCCAACTGTATAATCTTGCCCTCGTCAACAAGTAAATCACCGACTTGGTCTATATCCTGACTGGGGTCAACTATACGGCCACCATGGATAAGCAAGGGAAGAGAATTGTTATTCATCATCTGACATAGCTGCTAGGCTTAAATCCCCAAGTCTCAGCTTCGTTTTTGGTATCAAAAATAATCAGATTTCCTGGTTTGATTCTTCGAACCAGCCAGCTGTCGGCGCTATGGTATCTCTTACTCTCCAACATTCCTTGATGCCAGTCTGAACTGGCGATATATTGAGGCTGCAGCTCATGTTCACAATAAATACACCTCAGTGTTAAAGGCTCGAGGCTTACTATTTTGAACTCAGGCTTTATATACCTTATCTCTGTTTCTTGGTTTGACACGCAAAGTGGATTAGGGCACCTGACTCCAGAATCCCGCCTATAAATGGGATAGTCAACTTTTTGAATAAAGGAAGCGTCTTCTTCGGAAATTGTAACTTCCTTAGCCCCAAACAGTAGTGCTATGAGTGCCATTCTGACAGGCACCCCGCGAGCAGCTTGCTTGAAGTACATGCTTCTGGGGTCGGCATCCAGCTCATAAGCCAACTCGTCAACACGAGGCAGTGGGTGCATAACAAGTGTTCTCTTAAACTCCTTTTCCTTGAGGAGTTTCTTATCCACCACGGGGTAACCCTTCTTCACCCCCTGTCTTTCCACTGCAGGCGCATGTCTTTCCTTCTGAAACCTGGTAACATAGAGGGCATCTACCCCCGTCTTCAGCTCGACTTGAATACTAATATCAGGCATCATGGCAAGTTGGTGTGGACTACTTGGCGTCATGTATATGGCATCTACGGGGAAAAGTCCCTCTTTAGCTACTTGATCCAGAGCCTCATACCTTTTCAGTTCACCTTTATATTCCGTAGTTAGCTTCCTTAAGACGTGATCCGGCATCCCCAGTCCTGACCCAGGACAGAAAAGGATGGTTGCACCGAACCTAGCTAGCACATAAGCCAAGGAATGTGCCGTTCGCCCGTATTTCAAGTCACCCCACAGGGCAATTTTCAGACCCTTAATTGTTTGCCTCTCTTTCTTAATGGTGTAAAGATCACATAAGGTTTGGGTTGGATGTTCATGACCCCCATCACCAGCATTTATTACTGGTATGCCAGCGTAGTCGGCAACTACCCTGGCTGCCCCCTCCCAAGGATGCCTGATGACGATTATATCGGCGTAACTCCCAACTACTCTTGCCATATCAGCAATGCTTTCACCTTTAGCTAGCGAAGTGGCACCGATATCAACCGCACTTATGACACACCCCCCAAGTCTGTGCATAGCAGTCTCGAAAGACAGTCGTGTTCTGGTGCTTGGCTCGAAAAACAGGCTCGCCATGATCTTTCCCTGACATACCTCAGACTGCTTATTTACGGAGTCCGCCATCTCATCCGCCAGGGAAAACAATGCCTCGATTTCCCCGTTGGATAAATCATCTATGGTCACTAGACTTCTATTGGCCAAACTCATCTTAAAAAAATCAAACATTAAAAATAAAAATTCAAAATTACCTTTACCTTTTGCTTTTTACATTTTGATTTTCTTTTATTGTCACCCTATCCACGCCATCGGTTTCTTCAAGTTTAACCTGTATTTCCTCGTCTCTGGAGCTTGGTATATTCTTACCCACATAATCAGCTCGGATAGGAAGCTCTCGATGACCACGGTCAATAAGCACAGCCAATTGAACGGATTTGGGACGCCCCAAATCCACGAGGGCATCCATGGCTGCTCGAATGCTTCGTCCCGTATAGAGCACATCATCAACCAAGATTACTTCTTTATCAGTGATGTCCGTGGGAATATCGGTGTTCTGAGTCACTGGCTTCAATCCCAGATAAGAAATATCGTCGCGGTAAAGACCAATATCCAAAGCGCCTACAGGAATAGAGACTCCCTCATAACTTTGGATTGCAGTAGCTAACCTTTGAGCCAAGGGCACTCCGCGAGTCCACATACCCACGAGCACAATGTCTTTAGCACCCTTGTTTCTTTCTATAATCTCGTGGGCAATACGAACCAAGGCCCGCCTCATATCTACTGAGGCCATGAGGAGCTTTTCAGACATTAAAAAACCTCCCGCCTTCAAAGTGGCAAGAGGCTTTTAGTGCGATTTGCCTTAACATATTTCCCCTTACCAGCCTCACTGGACTGATTTAAAGGCTTAATTAATTTTACCATGCTTATAAAATTAATGCAACCCAAAAAGCTTGACAATTCAACCTCGGCCTTCTAGAATAAAATAAACCTAAGCTTTACCTCACAGTTGTGAAAAAACTATCTTAATTTGCAGTTTTGTTATATTCCCAGCAAGCTATGGTCAAGTATATCTTTGTTACCGGTGGTGTAGTTAGTTCTGTTGGTAAGGGAGTTTCGGTAGCTTCTATTGGCAGAATATTGAAAAGCCGCTCTATTTCCGTCTCAGCGCAGAAAATTGACCCTTATCTTAATGTTGACACTGGAAAAATGTCTCCTGCCCAGCATGGCGAGGTATTCGTCACCCAGGATGGTGCCGAAACTGATTTAGATTTGGGGCATTACGAGAGATTCATTGGGGTCGATTTAACTCAGGCTTCTAGTGTCACTTCAGGCCAGATATATTCCTCAGTCATCGCCCGAGAAAGAAGGGGGGATTTTCTAGGTGGCACTATCCAAGTAGTTCCCCATGTTACCAACGAGGTAAAGAGACGCATCAGACAAGTGGCTGAAATTTCAGAAGCCGACGTGGTTATAGTCGAGGTCGGTGGCACAGTGGGGGATATTGAGGGACAGCCATTCCTCGAGGCTATAAGGCAAATGAGGAAGGACGAAGGCAGGGACAACGTTCTATACATCCATGTCACCTTCTTACCTTACATCGCCGCCACTGATGAGATAAAGACCAAGCCTACACAACATAGCGTTAACGAACTAAGGAGAATCGGTATCCAGCCTGATGTTATCCTGTGCCGCAGCGATAAGGAGATATCCGAGGAAATAAAGGACAAGATATCACTATTTTGCGATGTTGACAGAGAAGCAGTTATCCCATTGGTTACCGGTGAGACTATCTATGAAGTTCCCCTGCTATTAGAGGAACACGGATTAGGAGATTTCATAGTTAACCGCCTGGAATTGGAAGCAAAGGAAAGCAATCTGGATAATTGGCGAGATATGGTGGCTAAGCTAAAAGCTCCTAAAGAGCTAGTAACTATTGGTTTGGTAGGCAAATATGTTGGGCTTCAAGATGCTTATTACTCTGTTCGTGAAGCATTATGTCATGCAGCCCTGGCCTATAATCGCGAAGTAAGGATAGAATGGCTTGACTCGGAAGAGTTGGATGTGACAAACAATGGCAAGCTCAGGCAAGTTCAAGGGATAATCATCCCTAGTAGCCTTGGCCACCGCGAAATTGAAGGCATGATAGAAGCAGCCAAATTCGCTAGGGAAAAGGAAATCCCTTACCTTGGATTATGCCTGGGGATGCAAGTCATGATCATTGAATTCGGGCGTCATATATTCCATAGCCAGAATGTTAACTCTAGCGAGTTTGATAGCGACACTGCTTATCCTGTAATTGACCTCCTCCCGGAACAAAGGGGGGGTAGTCAAAAAGGTGGCACTATGCGCCTAGGAACTTATCCCTGCCATCTGGTATCTGGGACAAAAGCCGCTCGGGCTTATAATTGCAAAGTAGCCTATGAGCGTCATCGTCACCGTTTTGAATTCAATAATGCTTTTCGCCAACCATTAGAAGAGGCCGGAATGACAGCCAGTGGTCTATCACCAGATGGGAAACTGGTGGAAATCGCTGAGCTCAAGGACCATCCCTGGATGGTATCCTGTCAATTTCATCCTGAATTTAAATCTCGTCTTGACTGCCCCCACCCATTGTTTATGGGTTTCATTGGAGCAGCCAAAGAGACGCTCATCGAAGGTGCTCAACCAAGCCTACCTATAAGTTAAGGAGGAGCAATGAGGTTATTCTTGGATACTGCTAACATAGACCATATCCGTCATGGAGTAGAATTGGGGGTCATCAGCGGAGTGACCACTAATCCCAGCCTCGTATCCAAGGAAGGCAAAGTTAATTACCAAGAGCTGGTTAAGAAAATTTGCTCCATTGTCCCCGGTCCGGTGTCTACCGAGGTATTAAGCCAAGATGCTTCAGGAATGATAGCCGAAGCTAGAGAAATAGCTAAATGGGCCGATAATATTGTCGTCAAGATACCGGCTAGCCTGGAAGGGGTGAAGGCTACCTCAGTGCTAGCCAAGGAAAACATAAAGGTAAACTTCACCTTATGCTTCTCCCTGAACCAGGCTTTACTAGGAGCGGCAGCGGGAGCTACCTTCATTAGCCCTTTTGTGGGCAGACTTGATGACATTGGTGAGGATGGCATGAAAGTGGTGGTTGACATTGTGGAATATTTGGACTATTATCAACTATCTACTCAAGTTATAGCTGCCAGCATTAGACATCCACAACATTGCCTTATGGCAGCTAAAGCTGGCGCACATATCGCCACTGTACCATACAAAGTGTTACTACAAATGATTCAACACCCTCTAACTGATATCGGCGTCAAGCGCTTTACCGATGATTGGAGAAGGGTTATGGGGGATAAGGAGTAGTCAGCAATCAGCAGCCAGCATTTAGCTGAAAGCTGAGAGCTATTAAAAGGAGGCTTCCATGATAACTATGGCTCAACTAGAAAGTAAAACTCGTGATGAGCTAGAGGCATTAGCTAAGGAGCAAGGAATCAGCGGCTATTCCTCCTTAAAGAAGTCAGAGCTTGTCATCCACATCCTCAAATCGCAAGCAGAACACCAAGGGAACCTGTTCC
>WJOY01000018.1 GCA_009619075.1 Dehalococcoidia bacterium | reverse complement strand
ATCGGCAAAGTGGAGGAGGTTAACTTGGAAAAGGGAAGGGCGACGGTTCTGCTATCGCTTTTTGGCCGGGAAACGCCTGTGGAATTGGATTTTTTGGGAGTAGAAAAGATATAGCAATGAATAAATACGAAATCCTAAGCTTTTATGTCAGTTATCAGCACTTAGCAGTTAGCTGATAGCTGTTAGCTTTCCAAAGAGTGTTGTAGCGTGGCAAAGAAAGTCAAGGCGGTTATTAAGTTACAATTGCTAGCGGGTAAGGCTACTCCGGCACCACCGGTAGGTCCTGCTTTGGGGCAATACGGCATTAATATCATGGTTTTCTGCAAAGAATATAATGAGCGAACTGCCTCTCAAGAAGGTTTCATTATCCCGGCAGAAATAACCGTGTATGCTGATCGTTCCTTTACTTTTATGACTAAGATGCCACCCGCTTCTGATTTATTACGGCGTGCTTTAGGAGTGGAAAAAGGTAGTGGTGACCCCAAAGGCAGCAAGATAGGCAAGATAAGTAGAGACAAGCTTTATCAGATTGCACGAAGTAAAATGAAGGATCTCAATACTACCGACGTTGATAAAGCGGCGAGCATCATTCAAGGCACTGCTCGAAGTATGGGAATAGAGGTGGAGTAAGTTAGAGTGTAAGTCAGCAGTCAGCGGTCAGTATGAAGCTGATGGCTGAAAGCTAGTGGCTGAGAGATGGCAAAGCATGGTAAGAGGTATCAAGAGGCTAGCAAGCTTGTAGATAGGTCAAGGGTTTACTTACCTGAGGAGGCTATCGAGTTAGCTAAGAAGACTTCCTATGCTAGGTTTGATGAGACGGTTGAGCTTCATTTAAGGATGGGGGTCAATCCGCGTAGTGCCGACCAACAAGTGCGAGGTGTTGCTCTACTGCCTAATGGGTTGGGGAAGAAGGTAAGGATACTTGTCTTTGCTCAAGGAGAGGCAATAAAGTTAGCTAAGGAAGCTGGAGCTGATTATGCCGCAGCAGATGAGCTTATTAAGCAAATTGAGTCTGGTTGGCTTGATTTTGATGTATCTATGGCTACTCCTGATATGATGCCCAGGGTAGCCAAACTTGGGCGTATTTTGGGCCGACGGGGCTTGATGCCTAACCCTAAGTCGGGCACTGTGGTGCCGCCCCAAGATTTACCTCGAGTTATAGGCGAGGCGCGTAAGGGTAGAGTGGAGTTTCGCCTGGATAGAACGGCAATTATCCATTTGCCGATAGGCAAAGTTAGCTTTGATAGCGATAAACTTCTGGAAAACCTAAGGGCAGTGATGGAGGCTATAGTTAAGGCAAGGCCCAGTGGGGTTAAAGGGCAGTATATCAAAAGCGTATCACTGTCTACCAGTATGGGGCCGGGGCTCAAGCTGGATCTCAAGTCAGCACTGGCTTTAGCTGGTTAGTTTTGTGCTATAATAAATAGAATGAATCGGTGCCAATGACAGCAGGTACCGCTCCTTGCTAGATAAAGGGGCAAAGGGGGGTGAAGATATCCTCCCCGGGGGTTTAAAGCGCTTGCCTGCCAAGGCCTTGTGTTAACCCTGTGTTATTGGCGCAGGGATTTTTATTTGCCTAGTGGAGACATGCTAAGGGAAAAGAAAACACAAATTATTGGTCAGCTAGCAGATGATCTGTCTCGAAGTACTATTGTTATTGCTACTAGCTACCAGGGTCTACCGGCTAAGGAGATGACTGGCTTACGCCGAGCTTTAGCCGGTGCAGCTGCTGATTACCACGTGGTTAAGAATACCTTAACTCGCCTTGCTGCCCAAAGAGCTGGTAAGGAGCAAATTGTGGGCATCATTGATGGTCCTACAGCTCTGGTTTTTGGCTATGATGATGCGGTCGAAGCAGCTAAAGTCCTTAGCCAATACATCAAATCTACAGACTTAGCGGTGCAGATTAAAGGAGGTTTGCTGGGAGAGCGAGTGCTCAGTGCTGATGAGGTTATAGCTCTGGCCGGTTTACCACCAAGGCAAATCCTTATCTCTCAATTAATAACTCAATTGCAAGCACCAGTGAGGAGCTTACATAATATTCTAAGTTCCCCATTGCGTGAGTTACGCCATGTACTACAAGTGCGGATTCAAAATTTTACTTGAGTAAGGAGGAAAGCATGTCACCAAAGGAAGCGAAGGTAGAAGAAGAAAAAGTAAAAGTAAAAGTGGGGAAGGAATCTACAAAGGCGAAGGCGAAAAAAGAGGCCAAGGGAATGACCAGGGAGGAAATCATTGCCGCTATTAAGAGCATGACCGTGATCGATCTAGCTGATTTAGTTAAGGCTTTAGAGGATGAATTTGGAGTTACCCCTGCTCCGCTAGCTGTAGGAGCAGCGCCAGTAACGGCTCCCAGCCAGCCAGTTGAAACGCCTCCGGAAGAGGAGAAAACGGAATTTAGCGTCACCCTAAAGGATATCGGCGAAAAGAAGATCGAGGTCATTAAGGCAGTTCGTGAAGTAACCAGTTTAGGGTTAAAGCAAGCTAAGGATTTGGTAGAAGCTGCTCCACAAGTAGTAAAAGAGGGCATTTCCAAAGAGGAGGCAGCCACCATAAAGGAGAAACTGGAGGCTGCTGGAGCGTCTGTAGAGGTTAAGTAGGGTTCACTGAAAACATGTCGCTTACCAATTGCCGGGCTATCTTAGCGCTGGGTATTTTCTTCATCCTCTTGGGTATTGCTTTTATGCTTTGGAATAAAAGGGAGAAGAAAACATATTATAACTCCTTGGTAACCCGAAGGGATATGAAGGAGTTCATAACTCACGAACCAGAGCGTCCCTGGCTAAACGCCTGGCAAATAGGTGGCAGGATTTCGCTTATCATTGGCATTATACTGGTGATTGTCGGCAGCGTCTTATGGCTAATTTTGTAGCTAGCCTCTTAGATTATTTCCTTATGCCGATATTGTAAAGCTTCAGCTACGTGGTATGTTTTGATGATGTCGCTGTGTTCCAGGTCGGCGATGGTGCGGGAAAGTTTAAGGATGCGATGAAAGGCGCGAGCAGTAAGGTGAAGCTGCTTCATAGCAGCACGAAGTAAGCTCTGCGCCGCTGATTCTACGAGGCAGAATTCCTTTACCTCCTTGGGAGTCATATCAGCATTACACCTTAGCTTTGTTCCCTGAAAACGCTTAATTTGTATCTCGTGAGCTGACTTGACCCTTCCCCTGACCTTCTCTGAGGGTTCCATAGGCCTATCCTCAGTCAGCTTTTCATAATCAATGTGGGGGGCATCAATGAAGATGTCGATACGGTCCAGCAGTGGTCCGCTTAATCTTTTATGGTAGCGGGTAATCTCCCCCGCTGAGCACTTACATTCCTTAAATGGGTCTCCATAATAGCCGCAGGGGCAGGGATTCATGGCTGCTGCCAGCATAAAGCTAGCGGGAAAGGTAACACTGCCGCGAGCGCGACTGACAGTGACGGTTCTATCCTCCATTGGCTGACGCAATGACTCTAGGGCAGCATGTCCAAACTCAGGGAATTCATCCAGAAACAGCACACCATGGTGGCTCAAGCTTATCTCCCCAGGGCGTGGCCATTGCCCACCACCTACCAAGCCGATGTGAGAAACGGTGTAGTGGGGGGAGCGAAATGGGCGCTCCATAATAATAGGAGTCTCCTGTGGCAATAGCCCAGTGACGCTATAAATCTTGGTTACCTCTATGGCTTCTTCCATGGTTAACCAAGGCAATATTGAGGGCAAGCAACGAGCCAGCATGGTTTTACCGCTTCCCGGTGGTCCACACATAAGGATGTTGTGTCTTCCTGACGCTGCTATCTCCAGAGCCCTCTTGGCATGTTCTTGACCCTTGATATAAGCAAGGTCGAAGGCATAATCGGGGCAAGCTTCCTGCTGCCAGTTTATGGCGCTGTGGTATTCTGGAATACTTATTTCACCACGAAGATGAGTAACTAGCTGAGCTAGAGATTCTGTTGGGAATATATGAGCACCATCTACTAAAGATGCCTCCTTGGTGTCATCCGCAGGCACGAACACCGTAGATAAGCCTTTATCACGGGCTAAAGCTACCATAGGCAGTATGCCATGGGTATGGCGTAGCTTACCGTCCAGGGAAAGCTCCCCTAAGAAGACACTATATGAGAGGTCAGCATATAGCTGTCCTGAGCTTACTAGTATGCCTATAGCTATAGGCAAGTCATAAGCAGGGCCTTCCTTCTTCAAGTCGGCTGGTGCTAAGTTGACCGTAATGCGTCTGGCGGGGAACTTGTAGTTAGAGTTTCTTATAGCTGACCTTACCCGCTCTCTGGATTCTTGAACAGCTTTGTCTGGCAAGCCTACTATGGTAAATGATGGTAGCCCAGGCGATATGTCAACTTCTACTTCTACTGTGGCTCCTTCCATCCCCACCACAGCGCAACTCGTTACCTTGGCTAGCATATCGCTACTCATTATAGCAGATGCTTGTGCTCATTAGTAGGAATACAGCTTTAACTTGCTATAGCTGCAGCCACAGCATATTGCTTGGTATCGGAAAGGCTAATGGAGAATTCACTTAAGTTTAACTTTTTGGCCCTCTCTCTAGCTTTACCATAGAGCTGTACCAATGGTTTCCCCCGGGCATCAGCCAGAATCTCAATTTCTCGCCAGCCAACGCCTTTGGTGCCGGTGCCTAAGACCTTCATCACTGCTTCCTTGCCGGCAAATCGAGCGGCCAAGGCTGGAATTTTGCCTTGGCAAATCTTACGCTCAGCTTCGGTGTAAATTCGATTTAAAAAACGCTTGTCCCATTGTCTAATTGCTGACTCAATTCGCTCTACCTCTATTATATCTACGCCAATCGAAAGCACCTTGCCTCCTTCATCTAGCATATCCGTGGTAATAGCTCTCCGGAGAGCATATCCACAATCCGGGATGGACCCAGTTTTGTCTTCATTACTACTTTGCCGGGGTGAGCATCGCTTACCTCGCCAATGAGGGCAGCATTTCTGCCATAGCTGTTTTGCTTCATTTTAGCCAGAACTTTGTCAGCATCATTTGGCTCGACTATAGCCACCAGTTTACCCTCATTAGCGACATAAACAGGGTCGAAGCCGAGGAGTTCGCAGGCAGCCTTAACACTTTCCTTTACCGGTATTTTATCCTCTTCTACTACGATACCCACATTAGACTGGGCAGCAAATTCATTAAGGGTAGTAGCCAGTCCACCTCGGGTGGGGTCACGGAAGCAATGAATTCTGGGCGAGGCTTTCAGTATTTGAGATACCAGTTTGTTCAATGGAGCGCAATCGCTTTCTATAGGCACGGAGAACTTTAATCCCTCGCGCTGGCTCATTATAGCTATGCCGTGGTCACCAATAGTGCCGCTTAAGATAACTTTGTCACCGACTTTAGCATTAGCTCCTGAGATATCAACCCCTGGAGAGATTATTCCTATTCCTGAGGTATTGATAAATAGCTTATCAGCCTGTCCATGGTTTACTACCTTGGTATCCCCGGTGATTATATTTACCCCAGCCTCTGCAGCGGCTGCCTTTACCGATTTAACTATGTGGTCAAGTTCACTCAGGGAGAAGCCCTCTTCTACAATCAGGGACAAGCTTAAGTATAGAGGTTTAGCCCCGCTCATAGACAAATCATTGACTGTGCCACAAACAGCCAGCCGGCCTATATCCCCACCGGGGAAGAAAATAGGGTTAACTACATAGCTATCGGTGGTAAAGGCAAGACGTCCACTGGCTTCAAAAATAGCTGAGTCATCTAATTTATTTAACATGGTGTTAGCCAGGGAGGGAAGGAATGTTTTCTTCACTAAGTCATGGCTCAATTTGCCACCACTGCCATGGGCTAAAAGAATGACATCACTCATAGCTCACTCCATATTTTGCTTAAATTTTCCCAGAACTTTCAGGGGACCCATATTGATAATAGGCAGCGCAAGCACCTTCGCTAGAGACCATACAGGGACCTACAGGCTTCTCGGGGGTGCAAACCTTTCCGAAGAGGTGGCATTCAAACGGTGTGGCTACCCCCCGAAGTATATCTCCGCAGCGGCAACCTTTAGGTTCTCTCACTGGCTTGTCATTGCGAGCACAGCGAAGCAATCCCGAAAAAACTTTAGCGGCATCAAAATGCTCATATTTCTGGTTAATTTTTAAGCCACTTTGTGGCACGATGCCAATTCCTCGCCAGTTAGCTCCATCAATTTGGAAAACCTCCCCCATCAATTCTAAGGCTTTCCTATTGCCTTGAGGCTTTACTCCACGGCGATAGGCTATTTCTACTTTCGGCTGGCCAGCTTCAATTTGCTCCACTAGCTTACCTACACATAATAAAATATCTATGGGTTCAAAGCCTGAGATAACACAAGCAACCCCATAATCCGCAGGTATAAATTCATAAGGACGAGAGCCGATTATAACGCTGACATGCCCAGGACAAATAATGCCATCTAGCTTTACCTCACCCGAGTCAAGAAGCGCCTTCATCACTGGTGGGGTTAACTTGAGACAGGAAAGGACGTGGAAGTTTTCTATCCCCCCTTGCTGTGCCTTAATTATGGAGGCAGCTATAGTTGGTGCTGTGGTCTCAAAGCCAATGCCGATAAAGATAACCGATTTCTTGGGGTTTTCTCTGGCTATTTCCATAGCGTCTATAGTGGAATAGACAACTCTCACATCTGCTCCCTCAGCCTTCGTCCGCTGTAAGCTGGAATAGCTACCAGGCACCCTCATCATATCCCCAAAGGTAGTGATGGTAACATTGGGCAACCATGCCAAGGCAATAGCCTTATCCAAATCGGTGGTTGCTGTAACGCATACCGGGCAACCTGGACCGGCTCTCATTTCGACTGTTGCGGGGACTAGCTGGCGAATTCCATGTCTCATTATGGCATGGGTATGCCCACCACAGAATTCCATTAACCTGATTGGCTTAGTAGAGTGGTTAGCGATTCTGTGTGCTAGTTTTGTGGCCAGCTCACTGTTTTGGTACTCGTCAAGAAATTTCACTGAAGCTTGCTATCTCTTCTAGGAGCTTTAAGGTTTCCTTGGCTTCGGCTTCATCTATCACGCCTATGGCGTAACCAGTGTGAAGCAACACATACTCCCCTACCTTCGCTTCTGGAGTAAGCGCGATGCTAACGCGACGCACTACCCCACCAACCTCTGCTTCGGCTTCATCGCCTTCTATGGAGGCAATTCTCATCGGTATGGCTAAACACATAACTTTAGGCATTTTAGCCCGAATTTCCCTGTAATACAAGCCGAAGCTATATATCGGTTAACTCAAGCTAAAGGAAGCTGACGGAGCAAATGTATCACTATAATAACCTCGAAAGCTATTTTGGTAGCGGAAAATACTTCATTCATCATAGCATTTCCTGATTTTTACCATGCTCAGTAGTTTCTTTGGCTAATGCGGCGAAAAGGATTATTGCTCCAAGGAGAAGCCCAGCGCCCAGAAAGAAGGGAAAATCAAGCCCACGAGTATCTTTAAGCCAACCTAAGAGAATGGGACCTACTACAAAGCCGATATCGCTCACCGTGCGATATAGCGCCATAGTATGTTCGTAATTTTGTGATTGGGCGATGTCAGCGACATAGGCAGTAGGGACAGCGCCACCAAATCCCCTTCCCACCCCTAGCACTACAGCACTGAGCAGAAGAAACTGGTAGCTAGGGCTATGGATGAACAAAACTAGCCCTAGGGCAGTTATTATCCCCCCGGGCACAATAATAGCTTTCCTTCCCAGCTTATCTGAAAGCCTGCCGGCAAGAAAAACAAAGGCAAATTGCATAACAGCTACCAGGGTAAGGGTCAAGCCTACTTGCCCTTCCCTTAGGTTGAGGCGTTCATAGCCCAGGAGGGGAATTAGAGTTATCTGGTTGCCGCTCAAGGTAATTAAGGTAAATAAAGATACCATGGAGATGAGTATGAAGTTTAAATTCTTATGTAAGGGAGGCGGCTTCTCTATTGAACTGTTCTTAACTGGGAGATTGCTTGAGGCAAATACGCTAGTCGGTTGCCTTCCTTTAGTTTCTGGGATGCGGAAGTAGCACCACAGGGTAGCTAGTAAGGCGAGTCCAGCGAAACAAAAGAAAGGGGCTCGATAACCTAAATACCCCCCCACGAATCCACCTAATGTCGGCCCAAGACTGCAGCCAATAAGGAAAGCTCCCCAGTAAAAGCTTATATATTGTCCACGGTTAGTTGGGGTGCTGATTTCGCCGATGACAATTATGGCGGCTACACTGAAGAGGGCTGAGCCCAACCCTTGGAGCAAGCGGAATACCACTAATTGCCAGTATTCCATAGCCAAGCCACAACCAATAGCACTGATAGTCACCAGAGCTGGACCGAGGATGAGAAGAGGTCTCCGCCCCCAGAGGTGAGCTAGCCTGCCAGCGGGCAGGTCCATAGCGGCTCGAGCTATGCCAAAGACGGTTATAACTAGCCCTACCATGGTTCCTATTTGAGGTGGAGCAATGCCCAGCGCTTGGACAAACTTAGGCAAAATAGGGCTAAGAAATCCTAACCCCATCATAAGCACTAGCGCAGCCATACAAAGGGCAAGGAGAGTTTTATCATGCCACAAGCTATCTTTTTTCATAAAACACACTGGGCAGCTTGCGTAAGTGTTCAGCCACCTCTTATGTGACCCTGAGCCCTTCGCTTCCTGTCATTCTGAACGAAGTGAAGGATGTCATGACGCTCAGGACAGGCTCCGTGAAGGGGCTCCAAGATTCTTCGCTTGCTGAGTTTACACTGAGCGAAGCTGAAGTGCTCCCTCAGAATGACATGGGATTGAACAGTTAGGTTTTATTTAGCAAAATTGGCGATCACTGCTTGCCCTAAAGAGATGCCGCCGTCATTGCAGGGCACTTGCTTATGGGTGAATACCTGGAAGCTGCTTTTTTCCAGTAGGCTTGCTGTTTTGTTTAGTAGCAGTCGATTCTGGAACACCCCACCGCTTAGAGCTACCTGATTAATCCCAGTTTCATCAGCTATCAGCTGGCACATCTCATTTGTCATCTGAGCTACGGTGTTATGAAATTTGACTGATATCCTGGCTTTAGAGCTTCCTTGCTTTAAGTCCTCTACTATAGCTTGAAGTAGATCCCTTAGGGTAATAACCCTCATTCCCCTGTCCTTGGTTATGCTGTAGGGGTAGCTTTCATTATCATTGGAGATTGCGGAGCTTGTTCCGAGTGTAAGCGAGGAATCTCGCTCCTCGCAATGACAGGCGTAAGCTGCCATTTCTAGCTCTACAGCTGCTTGCCCTTCATAATCTATTTTCCCCCTTATGCCTATCAGCGCTGATACAGCATCAAATAGGCGCCCCATGCTCGAAGTCAGTGGAGAATTTAGCCCCCTTTCTATTTGGCGCTTAATAATTTCTGCCTCACCCTCGCTAACCTGTTCCGTAAAGGTCAATCGCCTTAAAGCATCTTCTCCTAATAGGCTGAGAATATAGCCAATGGCAGTGCGGTAGGGTCTTTTTATAGCTGCGTCCCCTCCGGGCAAAGGGAGGTATTCTAAATGTCCCAATCTGCTAAAGCTCTTGCAGTCAGCCACCAGAAATTCCCCACCCCAAATATGCTCGTCAGCACCCATTCCCGTGCCATCAAAGGCGACACCAATTACCGCGGACTGTAATCCATTGTCTGCCATACAGCTAGCAATATGAGCGTGATGGTGCTGTACAGGAATAAGCTTCGGGCCAGATTTGCTCAGTTCTTGGGCATACTTGGTAGCAAGATAATCGGGGTGAAGGTCATGAGCGACGATCTCAGGCTCAATTCGAAACAACCGTTTATAGAGGGAAATAGTGTTGCCAAAATGCTCTAATGTTTCCATATTTTCCATATCACCAATATGTTGACTTAAGAAAGCGTAATTATCTCTGGTTAGGCAAAAAGTATTTTTCATCTCAGCACCGCAGCCGAGCACTTGTTTGGTTTTGAAAGGCAAAGTGATGGGGTAAGGAGCGTAGCTGCGAGCCCGCCTGACAAGCTGGTTTGTTCCTCTTTCCACTATAGCCACGCTATCATCATAACGAGAATAAATATCCCGATTGTGAATTAGAAAGTAATCGGCAATCCCTTTTAGTCTCCTCAATGCTTCATCATTATCCTTAGCAATAGGTTCTTCACTGAGGTTGCCGCTGGTCATCACTAAAGGCAGTTGGGTATCTCTAAGCAAGATGTGGTGCAATGGTGTATAAGGCAGCATAATTCCCAAGTAGGCTAAATTTGGAGCTATTTCTCGAGATACAGATGACTCATCCTTCCATTTCATAAGCACGATAGGGCTTTGTGGTGAGGTGAGCAGTTTCTCCTCCTCTGGGGAGACGTAGCAGTGCCTTTTGACTTCTTCCATGTTGGTTACCATTATGGCAAGGGGCTTAAACCATCGTTTTTTCCTTTCTCGCAGGGTTTTAACTGCAGTTTCATTGCTGGCATCACAGGCAAGGAGGAAGCCTCCCAGACCTTTAATGGCAACGATTTTCCCTTCTTTTAGGAACTGGCTGGCGGTAGCTATAGTGTCTGGACTGGCTACAGGTTTGCCCTGGGCGTCAACCAGTTCAACTTTTGGACCACATTTTGAACAGGCATTTGGTTGAGCATGAAAGCGGCGATCCAGCGGATTATCATATTCCTCCTGGCATTGGTGGCACATTTGGAAATAGCGCATGGTAGTTTTGGGACGGTCATAGGGCATATCTTCAATTATGGTAAATCGTGGGCCGCAATTGGTGCAGTTAGTGAAGGGGTAGCGATAGCGCCTATTATCTGGGTCTAGTAGTTCGCTCAGGCAAGCTTGACAAGTGGCAATATCTGGGGAGATGAGTTGGTATTTTCCCTCTTCAGCAATGCTACTACGGATCTCAAAGCTTTTGTAGCCAATGGGTGAATGATAGCTAATAGCTATACTTTCAATGCGAGCTAGAGGTGGGGCTTTTGTTTGCAGCTCCAGCTTAAACTGCTCAATAGCTTCTGCCTCCCCCGCTATTTCAATTTTGACATCCTCAGAGGTATTGCATACCCATCCCTTTAAGTTGTGTTTGGTGGCTAGCCCATAAACAAAAGGTCTGAAGCCGACTCCCTGAACAACACCAAAAACACTGATATGAGCTAGCGCCAAGGTTTTTATTTTAGCCATAGGTTAAACAAATTTTACTTCCAGGAAGTGAGCTGAGCAAGAAATGCATGGATCATAGGCACGTACCAGCATTTCTAGCAGATGAGTTATCTCCTCTTGACTCTTGTTGATAACGCTCGGCACTAATGCTTCCATATCCTTCTGGATGTTGTTATGGTTTTGATTGGTCGGAATAACACAGTTAGCTTCGGTTAATACTCCTTTATCGTCATAGGTATAATCATGGAATAGTATTCCTCGGGGAGCTTCTACTGCACCAATACCCCTCCCTGCTTTAACCTTGACATCTGGTTTCTCTTCCTTTAGTCCCTGAGCCATAAGTTGATCAATTATCTTCAGACTTTCCTCAACTGCGTAGATCGATTCCACAACCTGAGCTACGCTTATCATGTACGGATTGTGGCAGATTGCTTTTAATCCCAAATCTTCGGCTGCTTTTTGAGCCTCAGGCGAAAGCTGAGCATAGTTGTTATTGAATCGTGCCAGAGCTCCAACCATATAGGAATCACGGTTATGCTTGCTGAATTTAGCTGTGGATTGAGGGACGCAAAACTCGTTAGTTATGCTGAGGTAATCAGCTATAGGTGCAGTGCCAGTATCAGTTGAAGCGATATCGCCAGAAATGAAGGCATATTCTTTCGGGTCTTTAAGAGCGATATATTCTGTCTCTCTGACGAAGTTGGGTATTTTGAGTCCCTTGAATAGTTTGACTGTCTCCCTTAAATCATCCATCGCTTGGGCTAATCTTTGCTGCATGACTTTCAGTTGGCTAATTTCAGGCAATTTGGTGAATCCACCAACAATGCAGGCCATAGGATGAGTTTTCCTGCCACCTATAAGGTCAGCCAGATCGTTAGCCAATTTCTTCAGCCGCAGAGCCCTTAAAACTACTTCTTTGTGGGTATTGACTAGAGGGAAAACGCTGCCCACCCCTAGGAAGTCTGGTGCTGCCAGGAAGTAGAAATGAAGTACATGGCTTTGCAGTGTCTCGGCGTGATACAGAAGCTTGCGCAGGAGCATTGCTTGTTCACTTAGTTGGACACCGAAGGCAGCCTCGGTTGCTTGAATGGATGCGGTGGCATGAGCTATGGAACATATGCCACAAATTCTGGGAGCTATCCAAGTTACGTCCGCATAGTTTAGGCCTCTTAGCATAGCTTCGAAAAACCGAGGGGACTCTGGAATTGCCCAGGTTATTTCTTCTATCTTACCATCCTTGGTATTGACGGTGATGTTGCCATGTCCCTCTACTCTAGTTACATGGTGGACATTTATGTTTAGCTGCGTCATTTTGACACCTCCAGATAGCCGTTAAAGATTCTGAACTGGTTCAATATATCCTCTACAGTCAATCCGTGCTTTTGTAGTATCTCCTTTTCCGAATTGGTATTAGGATCATCTACCGGCCCCCGGCAACCCCAGCAATGGCGACCATTGCTAATACAGATGGCGTTGCAACCGGCTCTGGTAACCGGGCCTAAGCATGTTTCTCCTTTATCGAAGGTGCAGACATTCCCGGCCAATTTGCACTCAACGCATACGGGATAATTAGGTATCTCCGGCCTTTTGCCCAAAAGCAAAGCCTTGGTTACTTTAAGAAACTCTTTTTTATCAATAGGGCAGCCATGGACATAATAGTCAACAGGAACAATGCTGCTGATGGGACGCGCCGGGATGGTGTCATAGTATTTAGCGGCATCGCCATAAACTATCCTAAGGTTTTCCTTCATAGGACGAAAATTTTTCAGGCAGTTAACTCCACCTAAACAAGCGCAAGCACCTAAAGCCACTACTATCTTTGCTTGTTGCCTTATTTTCTTCAACTTGGGTATTTCTGATTCCCTGGTGATGGACCCCTCCACAAAGGCTATTTCATAGTTATCCTCGCTTTCTGTTTTAGCCTCCCTAAAATTGACGATATCTACGTGGTTCAGTAGCTCTACTAATTCAGTCTCAAAGTTGAGAACCTCAAGCTGGCAGCCTTCACAACCAGTAAAATCGAAAAAGGCTAACTTTGCTTTCATCTAGATCGCCTCCCTTAATTTCTTGACCTCAGCATAGGTGAAGACCGGTCCCTCTTGACAGACATAAACACCGTTAATCTGGCAATGCCCACATTTGCCTATGCCACACTTCATCCTTCTCTCCAGAGACATTATTATTCTTTCATCAGGGATGCCTTTTTTGTGGCATTCAGCCACCACAAACTTGTACATCACTGGCGGCCCTACTACGACGGCGAATATCTTTTCGGGGTCTATATGAACTTCGGAAGAGAGGGTAGTTACTACTCCCACATGTCCAGTCCATTCTTCATCGCCTTCATCCACTGTTTCCAAAAGCTCCACATCTTCCCTTTTATGCCACTTCTCAAGCTCATTGACGAACATGCGCTCCTGTGGAGTCCTACTACCAGATAGGATGATAAGCCTGCCAAATTCACTTCTTTTGTCTAGAATGTAATTGATTAAGGAGCGTAGAGGGAATAGACCTATGCCTCCAGCTACTATCACGATGTCTTTACCCTTAAGATTATCTACAGGGAAGCCATTGCCGAAAGGTCCTCTAATACCCACCGTTGCTCCTATATCCAGGTTATGTAGGGCATTGGTTACATTGCCGACGTTTCGTACTGCTAGCTCAAAACTGCCTTTCTTTGTTGGCGAGGATGAAAGTGATATAGGGGCTTCGCCAATACCAAAAATGGAAAGCTCGACGAACTGACCGGGCTTATGGCCCAATTCCTTGCCATCCTTCAGCCTGAATTCAAACACTTTTTCCCTCTCGGCTATAGGCTCAATTCTTATTAGTTCAGCAAGGTGTGGCAGATAGATAGATGCCTGTGGAACTGCTTGACTAATCATATTACTTGCTCTCCTCCTTTAATCTATTAAAAGTCTCAGCCGGGCTGGCAATCTCGGCAAGACAGGCGGAAGCACATCTTCCGCAGCCGACACAGCCTAGCTTTCCATACCTTTCCCAGATATATTTTCCTTTGCGGTACATACGGTGTCGGAATCGACTTTCTTTGTCTCCTCTGAAATTTCCTCCTCCAGCTACCGCGGCAAAGTCAACTAGCATGCAACCATCCCACTGGCGATACCTCTCACCTTCTTTGAGATTAAGGGTGACATCATCCTGAACATCGAAACAAAAACAGGTTGGGCATACCACGATGCAGGAGCCACAACTGAGACATTTCTCACTTTTCTCTTTCCACCAGGGGCTATCCCAGGATTTGTCTAGCAGTTGTGGCAACTCTTCAGGCGAAATATTAAGGGTTACTTTGTATCGAGCGAGCGCTTTTTGCCGCTCGCTGTTGCGCTGTGCTAATTCTACTTGACTTGCCTCTCTTGTTTCAGCATATTTCGTAAGTAGTTGTTCTCCCTTGCTGCTGCCAATAGCTACCACATAGCTATCACCGATATCGGTTAGCATTAGATCAAAGCCAGTCTCGGCGGTAGCTGTGCCCAGGCTGGGGCAGAAAGCATTGGGATTGGGGTTTAAGCAATCAACACCGATTATCACCGCCTTTTCTCTCTTGGAAAGATAGTTGATATCTGGGTTAGTAGTTGAAAATGCTACATCCAGAAGTTCAATAGCTTTAATATCGTAAGGGTGGACACCGAAAAGAATTAGCGGCTTAGCCTCAACGACTGGCTCAACTTCAGGTTCTTTACCTAATTCAAACTTAATAAGCGTCTCTTTTGGAGGAAAGAGATACATTTTTGGTGGCAACAGCGTGGTATCATAATCAAGGCACAACTCACCAGTTTCAATGAGCTTGTCAAAAGCATACTTGCCATCTTTCCTTTTTGGCCCTATTACTTCAGCCTCCGCATTGATGAGATTGTCAACAAACGGCGCCATGTTTTGTTTTTCTATGATTTTATTTTCCATTTACCCTCCTTTGCTTATGATTTTGCGGGCATTGGTTTCCACCTCGTTCAATAACCAAGAGCACCAATTTTCTATTCCCATGCCGGTCTTACAAGAAAGCTCGAAGAATTTGACCTTTGCATTTAGCCCTTCAGCAGCATGCCGAAAGGCAAGAATATCGAAATCAAGATAGGGGAGAAGATCTAGTTTATTTATTATCACTGCATCGGCATCAGCAAAAATCATGGGATATTTAGTGGGTTTGTCATCACCTTCAGGCAAACTGGAGATCACTACTCTTCTATGTTCCCCGAGGATGAATTCAGAGGGGCAAATAAGATTGCCCACATTTTCAATGAGAAGCAAATCTATGTCCTCTAGGGGCAAACTCTCGAGAGCGTGGCTAATCATATTAGCAATTAAGGCGCAATTCTCTGACATATTTCTTGTGGTTATCTGGACAACTGCTACTGCCTCGTTTTTAACCCTTTCCGCATCCAGAGTTGAGGCCACATCGCCTTCGACAACTGCAATTCTTAGTTTATTCTTCAGCTTAGCTATAGTTTGCAAGATGAGGCTTGTCTTGCCTGCGCCGGGAGATGACATAATATTAACAGCGAAAACTTTGTGTTCATCCAGAAGGCGCTGGTTTTGAGATGCTATAGCCTCGTTGGCCTCCAGAATGTTTTGTATAACTTCTATTTTCCTCATTTCGCCTCTATGCTTTCTATATATAGCTCGCGGCCTTTAGTTATTTCCACGCTTTGACTTTGGCATTTGGGGCAGGTCCATATGGTATCTTGAGGACGAAAAACAGTGGAGCAACTTCGGCAGCGAAATTGAGCTGGTGTCAATTCAAAGTGGAGAGTTGCCCCTTCGGCGATGCTATCCTTGCTGAGGAAATCAAAATAAAATTCAATACAATCAGGTACGAAACCTGACAACTCGCCAACAACTAAGTTGATTTTAGTAATCTTGCTAGCTTGCGCCTCTTTAGCTTTATCTACGGCAATATTGACAATACTTTCCGTTATCCCCAGCTCATGCATATCATAGATGCGAAGTCATGGCAGTCGAGAGGCCTTTCTATATATCACTGTACAGCTCAAACTCATAAGGATGTGGCCTGGCCTGCAAAGGATTCACTTCCTTCTCCAGTTTGTATTTAATCCAAGCGTCTATCAAATCCTTGGTAAAGACCCCTCCCTTTAATAAGAAGTCGTGGTCTGTCTTTAGGGCCTCCAAGGCATCCTCCAGAGAGCTAGGTAAGACCTTAATGTTAGCCCGCTGTTGTTCCTCCATCTCGGCGATATCTATTTCAAATGGGCCAAATTTTTCGGCAGTTGGGTCTATTTTATTTTCTATCCCGTCAAGTCCTGCCATCAGCATGGCTGGCAAGGCCAAATATGGATTGCAAGTTGAGTCAGGGGGGCGAAATTCTACCCTTTCTCTCTGTCTATTCACATCATACGTGGGTATACGCACAGCTGCTGTCCTGTTCGCTGCCGCAAAGAAAAGGCTTACAGGAGCTTCAAAGCCTGGGATCAGCCGCTTATAAGAGTTGGTACTGGGACTGGTAAATGCTAGAAGCGCCGGACCGTGTTTCAATAACCCACCAATATAATTTAAAGCCAACTGACTCAGGCCAGCATAACCACCTTGGTCATAAAAGAGCGAAATCTTGCCATCAGATAGGTACTGGTGGACATGCATACCACTCCCAGCTTCTTGATATAATGGCTTCGGCATAAAGGTAGCAACCTTATGATTTTGCCGTGCCAGATTCTTAATAAAGTATTTCATCAGCATCACTGCGTCAGCCGATCGGAGCAAAGTATCATGTAGCACCTCGATCTCCACTTGAGCTGCACTGCCCACTTCATGATGGTGATACTTTACTGGTATGCCAGCCTCTTCTATAAGCTTGATCATCTTTGACCTCAGGTTAAATGTAGTGTCGGCAGGTGGTATGCCGTGATATCCGCCCTTCGGGGGGAATCTATATCCCAAATTTGGCTCGTCACCGCTTCCCGTATTCCAAAAGGCTTCGATTGAATCTACATAGTAAAATGCCTCTCGCACATTGGAGGCATATCTCATATCATCAAAGATGTAGAATTCAAGTTCTGGGCTAAACAAGGCTATATCTCTTTGAGTTGCAGCTAGGTACTCTTCTGCCTTCCTGGCAACATTGCGTGGATATCTGGAGTAAGGAGTAACTCCGTCAGGTTCTAAGATATCACATATCATGCTAAGCGATTTAAGCTCACTAAATGGATCGAGGATGCATGTGCTACTGTCTGGGATTATCTTCATATCTCCTGCGGCAACTTTCTTGTAACCAGGATAGCTAGAAGCATCTATTCCAATACCATCGCTGAACGTTGACTCGTTCAGTTGGCTTGCCGGGATGGTCACATGGTGCCAACGGCCAACTAGGTCAACGACCTTAAGATCTACCATCTGAACATTCTGATCCTTAGCAAACTTGAGCACTTCTTCCGTCGTCAAAAGCATATTTGCCTCCTTTCGTTAGCGGCGGTATACACCACCTTTGTCCTGGTTCCACGGGCTACTGTTTCGGCAACACGAGAAATTACCATTGAGATTACAAATCTAGTATCCCACTATACCATTGGCTCTCTATTGGTGTCTACTATACCCATCCTCGAAGCTTAACAACCTCGGCTACTTTGCTTACAGCCACCATATAGGCGGCTGTCCTATTATCAACGCCTTCCTTTTTCACCAGCCCATATACATCATAGAGTGCCTTGGTCATCTTTTTGTCCAATTTCTCGTATACTTCTTCCTCTGTCCAGTAGTATCCACAGTTATTCTGAACCCACTCGAAATAAGAAACTGTTACTCCACCAGCATTGCAAAGAAAATCTGGAATCTGGAAAACGCCTTTCTTAGATAGGATTTCATCTGCTTCCAGCGTTACAGGGCCATTAGCAGCTTCAGCAACTACCTTGGCATTTACATTGCTAGCATTTCCCCTAGGTATCTGATTTTCTAAAGCCGCAGGTATCAAGAAATCACACTCAAGGCTTAAAAGCTCCTCATTTGTTATCTGCTTTGCTCTTGGAAAACCAACAATGGTTCGACCATTGTTTCGCCCCCGGTTTAAATAAAGTCTTCAAGATCGTGGCACCAAATCAGAAAAGGGAAATAATAAAGGTTTTCCTTATGGCTTTACCGATATGCCTCTTTCCTTTAAATATTGCTTTGCCTGAGGTATTGAAATCTCCCTGAAATGGAAGATTGAGGCAGCTAAAACCGCCGACGCTTTACCAATTGTTATAGCTTCGTAAAGGTGCTCTAGTTTACCAGCACCGCCCGAAGCAATAACCGGTATAGTAACAGCTTCAGCCACAGCTTTAGTCATCTCTAAATCATAACCCTGTTTAGTGCCATCGGTGTCCTTGCTGGTGAGTAATATCTCTCCTGCCCCTAGCTCCTCCACCCTTTTTGCCCACTCAACAATGTCTATTCCTGTGGCTTCACTCCCGCTTTTGACTACCACCTCTAATCTGGGAAGGCCACTTTCAAGTGGATTCTTTCGCCCATCGATGGCAATAATGAGCTTATCCTTTCCAAATTCCTTTGAGGCTTGTTTTATAAGTTCAGGATTCTTCACAGCAGCAGTATTTATCGAAACCTTGTCTACGCCGAGATCAAACAAGGCTTTCATATCCTCGATATTTCTAATTCCACCCCCTACAGCAAAAGGGATAGTAACCTTCTCTGCTACTTTCTTAACCCACTCCAGTCTTGTCCCTCTATTCTCTACAGTGGCGGTGATATCGAGGAAGACCAGCTCGTCGGCACCCTCTCGACAATAAGCCTCTGCTGCCTCCACAGGGTCTCGGGCATCTCTGAGATTTTCAAACTTCACCCCCTTAACCACTCGCCCATCTTTGACATCAAGGCAAGGTATAATCCTTATCTCTTTCAATTAAATCCTCTTCTTAAACAATGCTTTTTTATGTAATTACGGGTATATTCCCCTAGTGGACATAGCAGCTACCACTCGCTTCACTGCTAACATACAAGCGGCGGTTCGCATATCTGTTTTTTCAGCCTTGCTAATTTCCAATACTTCTGTAAAGGCGTTAGTCATTATTCTTCGCTGCTTATCGTTTATTTCCTCCTCCTCCCAAAAGAAAGATTCTATGTTCTGTACCCACTCAAAGTACGATACTATCACCCCCCCTATATTGGCTAATATATCGGGGATAACATACACTCCATTATCGTAAAGAATCTTAGATGCCTCAGGGGTAGTTGGCCCATTGGCACCTTCCACAACGATTTTCGCTTTCACTTGTGCTGCATTAGCTGCAGTTATTTGATTTTCTAGAGCTGCTGGTACCAGGATGTCACACGGAAGCGCCAGTAGCTCAGCATTGGCAAGCTTGGCGTTGCCATTACCCATAGCTTCACCACCCTTGAAACCGATTACAAATCCCCCGCCTGCTCCGTTTCTGTAATTGAGCAAGGCCTCTATGTCTAGGCCTTTCGAGTTATAAACGCTGCCTTTGACATCGGTTACTGCTATGACTCGGCAACCTTCTCTGGCTAGCCACTTGGCTGCTGCGGAGCCTACATTACCAAAACCTTGGACCGCTACTGTAGCCCCCTCGAGGCTCATGTGTTTTTGCTTGGCTGCGAGTTTGGCAATCACCGTGCAACCACGGCCGGTGGCCTCAAACCTTCCCTTGCTACCACCTATTTCTAAAGGTTTACCGGTGACTACCGCTGGAATGGAATAGCCCTTCGCCATACTATAGGTGTCCATAATCCATGCCATAATTTGAGGATTTGTGCCTACATCAGGAGCTGGGATATCGCTTTCAGGACCTATTAAGATCGAGATCTCCGTGGCATAACGCCGGGTTAATCTCTCCAGCTCATTTTGAGACATGAGTTCTGGATTGCAAATAACAGCTCCCTTGGCACCGCCGTAAGGTATATTGGCAACTGCGGTCTTCAGTGTCATTCGAGCTGCTAAAGCTTTAGTCTCATCTAAAGTAACATCTGGGTGATAACGAATTCCGCCTTTGGCCGGCCCACGGCTATCACTATGCTGGACTCTGAAACCGGTAAAAATTTTTACCGTGCCGTCGTCCATTTTTACAGGAAAATTGGTTGTTAGCTCACGCTCACATTTTCCCAGTCGCAAACGATATGCATCCTTGACATTTAGCCGTTCACAGGCGGCATTAATTTGACTTACCACCGCTTCGAAAAGACTATTTGTTTCAGCAGTCATAAATAGATTCCTCCTTTAATTTAATGATTACCTGAATTATATCATATGTTCTTGTACCTGTTCGAATCGTTAGTGACTTATCGCTCGAGTAATTGAGCTAGAGTTTAAACTTCAAGGTTACTATTTCAAAGACGTCACCTTCAGTTTATAGCTATCTGTTGCTAACTCTTGCTTGTCTCTCTCCCCAGCAAATCAGCAATACTGCCTTTTTCTGAAAATAATTCAATCTCAGCTATACCCATTTCACCTTTTAGTTCTCAACAGCCTTAAAATCACTTCATCATAAATCGTTTGCATTTTTAACCTTCGATTAAATCCGCAATCACCTTCTTCCACCCTTTAGGGCCGATCCCTGGTACTTTACGAACATTAGCCAAATCTATTTCCTCCCATAGCTTATTCGACTTCTGAACCAGCACTGGGATATCCACTGCGGCCAGCATGGGCAAATCGTTTTCACTATCACCTATGCCGATAGTTTCCACACCACCAAATTCTTGCCTAAATAAGCGCGTTAAAATCCGAGTAGCCTTGCCCTTATCATTTCCTTTCATGGCAGCATAATATCTACCTCCATGGGTATAGCTAAGTCCCGCCTCCTTAATCTTGTTTAAGGTTAAATTTTGCCTTATTTTATCATCACCTTTTAGCTTAAAGGTTTCATCATACTCTCTTTGCTTGGCTAAACTAGCAAATTCCAAACTTAAGCCACTGTCCTCAGCCACTTCCTCGACACTCATATCCCCAAAACCTTTAATAGTTGGGCCTGTTTCCGTTTCAATTCTTTTTAACGCTTCCCTTATTTGCTCGTAGGGAGTGCCCAATTCAATTACTATATAACCTGGGGTAATTTTATGGTGTTCAAAAGTAGAGGAGAAGTAATTTTCCGGGATAAAGATAGCTCCTCCATTCTCCACTATGAAGGGATCGTTTATGCCTAGTTCTCTTCGATATACCTCTTGCTCCGCTCTTGTCTTAGCAGAGCAGAAGATAAGTGGTATTTCCTTCCTGCGGAGCAATTTCACGGCATCCACAGCTTGGTGGTAGGAATAAGTGATAGGATCAAGTAGAGTTCCATCGAGATCGGTGAAAATCACCTGTTTCATTTCAAATAAATTAACATGTAAGTTACCTTGGGGTCAAAGGAACCCGTGATGAAGTGCGGGACAGTGATTTGCCACTGGTGAGATAGTTCTGCTACCATGTTTTCGTTCCGAAGGAGGCAAAAGGTGTTTATAGAGAGTCCGAGGTATACAGAGCGTTTTGGCTCAATCAGATTAAATCATGTGCAAAAGGTAATAGCTTTAGACTCAGGGTTGAAAAGCGAATTACCTCCTCATGGTGCTATGGGGGTAATAAAAATAAATGAGGAAACAATTAAGCACTTTGAGGACAGGATGGCGATTGTCATTCCAGTTAAAGATGAAAAGCTCAAGCTTATTGAGGGAGTGGTTAGCGGAGTGCCACATGATTGTCTGGTAATAGTAGTTTCCAATAGCCAGAGGGAAAAGGTTGACCGATTCAGAATGGAAGGAGATGCCTTGAATCAGCTTTGTCGTTTTACCGTCCGTGAGGCTTTGATTGCTCACCAAAAAGACCCTGCTATCGGCGAGGCTATGGGGGAAGCTGGCTATGATGACCTTTTGGGTACAGATGGATTGGTGCGTGATGGCAAGAGTGAGGCTATGCTAATAGGCTTACTTATGGCTAAGGCGGCCGGGAAAGAGTATGTCGGCTTCATTGATGCCGATAATTATTTCCCCGGCGCAGTATTGGAGTATGTGAGAAATTACACCGCTGGTTTTAGCTTAGCTCAATCTCCTTATAGTATGGTGAGAATATTATGGCAGTATAAGCCCAAGATTTCAGGTGGGTTATTCTTCAAGAAATGGGGAAGGGTATCGGAGGTTACCAATAAATACTTGAATGACCTGATATCCACTAGAACAGGGTTTGAAACCGAGGTTGTGAAAACAGGTAATGCTGGGGAGCATGCCATGAGTATGAAGCTGGCAGAGATTTTGCCTTATGCTTCAGGATATGCTGTGGAACCCCAAGAATTAGTGTCTATCTTCGAAGATTTTGGTGGTATCTTGCCCACAAAGAATCCTAAGGTGATGGATCAAGGGATAGATATATTTCAAATTGAGACCAGAAACCCTCATCTACATGAGGAAAAAGGAGATGAGCACGTTCAGGAGATGCTATTAGCTGCCATGAGCACCATTTATCATTCACCTCTTTGTGGAGCGGAATTAAAACGAGTGATTTTAGCCGAATTAGTTAAACAGGGGATTCTCAAAGATGGTGAAGAGCCTCCCCATATTCATATTGCTACTCCCCCCAAGAAGGTGAATATTAATAAGTTTATAAATACCATACAACGTGATTTCGATAAATACCATGTATTGAGGTGAGATTCTGCTCTCTAAAAGACGCTAGAGTGGGTAATGAAAGCTGTCATCTTAGCTGGTGGGGAAGCAATTAGACTGCATCCTCTTACTTGTAGCACAGCTAAAATAATGGTTCCCGTATTAAACCATCCTTTACTTGAGCATCTTATCAATTACCTTAAAAAGCACAGCATTGTTGATATTATCATTGCCTTAGGCAAGCAGGTTGAACAAATTCAGAGTTATTTTGGCGACGGCAATAAGTTTGGTGTGAGAATAGCCTACTCGGTGGAACATTTTCCCATGGGAACAGCAGGGGCAGTGAAGAATGCTGAAAGGTTTCTGGACAAGCCCTTCATCGTATTTAATGGTGATATCTTCACGGATATTGATCTAACCGCCATGATGGATTTGCACTGCGAGAAGAAAGCTAGCGCAAGCATAGCCTTGACGCCCGTAGAGGATCCTACTATTTACGGAGTAGTAGAAACGGATGCTGAAAATAGGGTTAAGCGCTTCATAGAAAAGCCAAGTTGGGATGAAGTAACTACCAATATGATTAATGCCGGTATTTACATTCTGGAGCCGGAAATCTTAAACTACATTCCTCCTAAAGTCTTCTTCACCTTTGAACGCAACGTCTTTCCTGCCGCCTTGGAAAGGGGACAGGCTATTTATGGCTATCCGTCTGAGGCTTACTGGATTGATATAGGAACTCCAGAGAAATACTTGAGGCTAAACCATGATTTACTTCAGCGCTATGTTGGTAATAAAAGGGTAAAATTTGAGGGCGAAAGTGTAGTTCACCCCCAAGCTCAAATCGAAGGACCAGTGATAATTGACCAAGGTTGCTTTATTGGCAAGAATTCTATAATAAGAGGACCTGCTGTGATAGGCTCAGGATGCCAGATAGAAGAAGGTGCCACAGTGGAAGAGGCAGTATTATGGCAAAACTGTAAAGTTGGCAAAGGGGCTAAGCTTAAAAACTGTGTGGTTGCCTCCAATTGTTATATTGGGGATGGAAGTGAAGTTTTGGATGGCTGTGTTTTGGGTGATAACGTAAGGATTGAGAGGGGGAATAAGCTATCTCAGGGCATCAGAATTTGGCCGGATAAATCTATCGAGCCAGATGCCATTTCATTCTAAGAGAGAGGCAGCCCTAAGGCTGGAGTGTGCTAATTAACGAAGTAATTTTTAGGGTTAAAAATAAAGGAGCGTGAAATGAAGACAATATACTTAGTGCCTCATACCCATTATGATGTGGCCTGGGCTTTCTCTAAAGAGGATTACCTTAAAATAAATGAAGAGATCCTAAAGGAAGTCATGAAGCTAATGGAGGTTCCAGAATTTAAGTTTTGTCTGGAGCAGACCTTTCTGCTTCAAGAGATAGAAAAGAGAAACCCAGAGCTTTGGCAAGGCTTGAAACGGATGGTGGCGGAGGGAAAGCTTGAAATAGTTGATGGGCAATATCTCATGCCTGATACTATGCTCCCGACGGGTGAAGTGCTAGTAAGGGAGATACTCTTCGGCAAGAAGTATTGTCAAGAGAAATTTGGCATTGAAGTTCCTGTAGCTTGGGCAGCGGATAGCTTTGGCATGAATGCCCAGCTCCCTCAAATTTACAGGAAAGCGGGATACAAATGGCTAGCATTTAGAAGAGGGGCAAAGGCGGAGATAACACAGAGCGAATTCATTTGGAAAGGCCTGGATGGGTCAACTATCTTGACTCACTGGATGCCCCTTGGTTACAGAGCTGGCCTCAACCTAGACCAATTAGAGCAATCATTTAGCGATCTTGATAAATATGCTGCTACTCCTCATATCCTCATGCCCTGTGGTAGCGGCTCGATGCCGCCGCAAGCAGAAATTCCTCAAGCGGTAAGGGATTGGAACACCACGCATCCTGGTATTGAAATGAAGATCGTCACCCCCGAGGAATTTTTCCAGGCGCTGGAGCAGACTAAAAAGAAGTTCGAGGTTGTGGAAGGGGAACTATATGACAATGAGCTTGTAGATGTATTTCCACAGGTTTGCACCAGCCGACTGTGGATAGTGCAAAGCTCTAGGGAATGCGAAGGCTTACTTATGGCTGCAGAGGAATTTGCTACCATCGCTTGGCTGCTCGGCGCTGACTATCCCACTTCTGAACTGCATGAGGCCTGGGAAAATATTCTTTTTATCGCTTTCCATGACATCGTCACTGGCTGTGGGGTGGATGAGATTTATGAAGAGGTAAAAGAGATTTGCTCCTCCCTTAAAGCAAAACTTACCCACAGCTTAAATCAATCCTTGTCTTATATCGCTGGAAAGGTTGACACAGGTGGTGAAGCGCTCATGGCATTCAATCCATTGCCCTGGAGAATGCGGAATTGGGGCGAAGCTGGGCTAAAATTGCCCCAAGGATATGAGGGTGTCCCGGGGATAAAGGAAAGAAAAGAGGTAGAGAGTGAGGTTATAGAGATAGGGAAAAGTGAAGAAGATAAGATTGAAGGAGCAAAAATAGGCTTTACCTGTGACCTCCCACCTTTGGGTTACAAAGTGTATAAACTAACCCCGCCCCCGTGTCATTGTGAGCCGAAGGCATGGCAAGCCGAAGGCGGGATAAAGGTTGAAGGGGAAAGCGTAGAAACTCCGTTCTACAAAGTGACTGTGAATAAGGAGACCGGCATAATCGAGGTCTCAGATAAGGAAGGCGAACTTTTGGTTAGGGGAAATGAAATCTTTATCGATGATGAGATAGGTGACCTTTACTATCACCGCTCTAGATTTGCTGATCTTATAAAGAGCGAATCTGGCGAGGGGCTTAAATACGGAAGTTTTAAACCCAAGAGCTTCAGGATAGAGAAGGGAGTTTTGCAGGCGAAGATAATTTTCGAGGATGAGTATTATTGCCTCACCTGGCCTTATAGGTTAAAGGAAAGGTTTCCCCCCATGCTTTATAAATATAAAACGCTGGATATCCATAAAGAGGTTATAGTTTTCCGAGACCTTCCTCGAATTGAGTTCATCACTAGGATTGAGAATAAATATCCTAACATAAGGCTCAGTGTTAAGTTTGATACGGGGATGGAGAGGAAAGTATATTTCCGGGAGACACAATTTGGGGTTGTTCCTGAGCCCACAGAATACTTCACCAACAGAGAAGAAGGATTTAAGCCTTCAGGAATACCTAATTTCCTCAGCTGGTTTGACCTGAGCAATGGAATAAGAGGGATAACCTTTATGAACAAAGGGTTGCCAGCAGTTCTGATAATGAAAAGCTCCGTCTTCATCAGGCTTTTGAGAAGTGTGTATGGGCTTTCCGCTGATGGAATAGCTGGCCCCCTAGTTCCTACCCCAGATGCCCTGGAGCTTAGACCTTACCTCTTTGAATATGCCCTTCAGCCTCATGAGGGTGATTGGAGGCAAGCTAAAATGTATAAGCAAGCCCAGGATTTCCATCACTTGCCTTATTGTATTCAAACAAACTCCCAGGGAGAGCTCCCTGAAGAATTCTCCTTCTTAAAACTTTCCCCCGATAACCTTATCCTCTCAGCGCTTAAAAAGGCTGAGGATAGTGATGAAGTAATCTTAAGGTTCTTTGAAACGATCGGAGAAGCTACTGTGGCCGAGCTTGAGCTATTCAGGGTGATTAAGCGGGCTGCAGTTGTCGACTTGCTCGAGCGGGAGCTATACGAACTCAAGGTAGAGCGTAATAAGTTGCGGTTAGAGGTTAAGCCCTTTGAGATAGTAACCTTAAAGCTTAAACTTTAGGGCTAAGATTTGGGCTCTGGAGGTCAAAGTGGGAATTGATATTAAACTCGCCCGGTGGCTTGCTTAGACATTAAATAGAAAGGTAATTACGTCTCCATCCTGGACGACGTAATTCTTACCCTCCATTTTAAGCAAACCCCTTTTCCGTGCCTCAGCTAAATTGCCACATCTCTCCAAATCACTATAGCTAATTACCTCAGCGCGGATGAACCCTCTTTCCATGTCAG
>WJOY01000012.1 GCA_009619075.1 Dehalococcoidia bacterium | reverse complement strand
ATTCAAAACTAGATTTGCCCCACGCAGTTTTAATACCCATTCACCCCCAAAATTTCTGTAGTGTGACCCTTTAGGGTCATGCACGAGGCTACCCTGTGTAGTAATCTCCGCTACTACACAGGGCTAAAGCCTCGCGCTACGTTTTTAAACATACTCACATCATAGCAAAGCTATTCAGGCAAAACAATAGAAGGTAATTAGTGTCACCCTGAGCCGAAGCTCTGACTCTGAACAAAGTGAAGAGGAAGGGGCTAGCGAAGGGTCTCGAGACGCCGCCCTGAGCATGACGAAGGGTTTTTCGCCGGACCTGCCCTAAGCGGGATTCTTCAGTCGCTTCCTCAGAATGACAGATGTGTGATGGGATAGCCACCGTGGCTTTTATCCCGAAATTAGATTTTCCCCCTCCGCCTGAGCCAGATTACCAGGATGGGAATCCAGACCCAGCAGAAAACGCCAAGCCAGATAAGCCCTGTTGCCAGACCCCTCCCGAAGGTAGTTAAGCCACGCACTGCTGACTTGAAGGCGTCAGAGATACTCCAGGGCTCAGCCAACCCCCTGGTCTCCTTTAGGCTTACCTCAATAAGCGCCATATCTGAGGTTCGCTCCAGGTATTTTATCCGACCTTCAATTCGCTCAATCTCCCCTCGCACATTGGAAAGCGCTTGCTGCACCATTAGCATTTCCTCCACAGTTTCAGCCTTCTCCAATAATGCCAAATACTGAGTCTCAGTTGCCTCCAGGTTGTGTAACCGAGCTTGTAGGTCGACATACTCTTCGGTCACGTCTCTTGCCTCGGTGCTCTCGTAGGGTATGGCTATCGCCAGTTGGCGGAGCCTGTCGAAGGCTTCGTCAAATCTGTCAGCAGGAACGCGGATGCGAATGCTACCTGAAGTCTCTTTTTCCTCTTCATACTTATGGGAGGAAACCACATAGCCGCCTAGCTCATCAGCTACTTCGGCAACCTTGCCCATAGTCTCGGCTATATCCGCTACCTCCAAAGTTATGTGGCCAGTTTTTACGATTTTACGCTCTACGGCTGCCTCGCCAGGCACTGCCGTGCTCGGGTATTCTTTATCCTCATCACGAAATTCTTCAGGAGGTGCTGGTGCCGGCGTTGGCGGGGAACCTGCTGGTGCACAAGCGCTGGCTAGCATTAACCCCAGAATTAGCAGCATTGGAATTGAAAATTTGAGCCACTTAGTCATTTGTCCGCCTCCTTAATAGCAATCTCGGTCCTTTGCAAATTTTGAGCATTTTCCTTCATTTTAACACTATAAACGAGAAAAACCTTCAGAGGTTTAGGTTTTCAATGTTGTTGAGCAAGCTCGTGGTCTGTTCTTATTTCTTCAGCAATCTTTCTTAAGTTTGGGATTGACACACCGTAGGTCTTCTCTGGTGTAATTCCATATTTTGCCATGCCCTCTACTGCTTTGGGATTAGATAGGGATTTCAGCCTCTTAAGAATATGGCTGTATTGCATTTTTGCGCCCCATAACGGTAACACATGCCTCCGCTTAACGGTTCCGCTGATAGAAGAAGTTGCCGAAGGCAATTTGGGCGAGCGAAGCGAACCGCGAACACGCTGTTAGCTGAAGTACTCATACTAAACATCCTACCGTGGGGTAAAAATCATTATATCTAGTACCCGTGTCACTGGCATATCGACAGCATTGGAGATTTGGTCGAAAGATGCTTTCAAATGCTTATACAGGTCTTTCCATTCTGAAAGGAAAATGGAGTACCACTTCAGGTTGACAGTTGTACCTCCAAGATTCTTCATCGTATTCAAATCAATCATTGGAAAGATATGGGGGAAACTAAAATGTAAGAATTTTGTGACGCTCACCCCGGGAGTCGAGTCCCAGGAAGAAGTAGCCTTTTTTACCGGGCCCCAAAGTTCACGAATGACCTCATTTATATCAACATTTGAAATGCCTTTAGTATCAAGTTCTTCCCTGGTAGATTCTAAGGCGGCCAATTCACGTTCCGCTTGTTCGAATCGGGTTGAGGTTACCTTACAAATTGTTGGGTTCCATGAGAAGATTAAGGCCACCTTTAGATTTAAGGCATCGGATAAGGGCTGATGTTCTTTGAAAAAAGAGAGGATAGAAGGGTATGTCAATGCATAGTAGTAACCACCTCCTATTTGCTGGTCCTTTTTCCATTTATCTTGGAAAGCAGGAACGGGCAAATATTTATCTACAACATTTTGGAGATTAGTTCTAAACATCTGTGTCCCTCTTGAATAAGTATTTCAGCTAACGTTTCGAGTGTCTCTGAAGTTCCCCGAAGGGGAATTTTGGCGGAGCGCCGAAGGCACGAAGCCAGGTACGCTCTGTTATCTGCTGTTTTGATCATTAAATTCTTCCAAAGTTAAATCTATATCTTTAAGCTTAATTGAATTCCTTTCAAGTCTTCTAAGTAATGAATTAAAAATCATTAAACATTCCCTTTCTTGTAATTTCCTTTCCATCTCAATTCTTGCCCGTTTCTCATCGTAAGATAGAAGATTACTTTCTCGTCTAAGCTTTTCAATTTCTAATTTTAGTTTCTCTCTATTTAATTTCCAATTGCCTATTTTCTTGATTGCTTGTGCTATTAGCCAAATGGCTCCAGAAGAAACGGCAACAATACTTAATATCAGCTCCACTGTAAGTGGAGATTCCTTGATTATCCGGAATGCACGAAGTCTATGTTCATCTTTTAATGGCCGCCCCCGTCTGTACCAAAAATACTGTGAAAATCGATAATCATAATAATCCTTTGCATATAGGAGGAAAGAGAGATCGTACAGCAACTCAAAGTCATAAAACAATGATGAAACATCCAAAAATATGGCTTCTTTTGATCCTCAAACACCAACCTCATCTTTATACTACGATCAATATCCATCTAACTCACATCTCATTGAAAATGGCAGACAACAGCAGTGTATACGAACCCACAGTTCATCTAATCCGCTTTGGTCTAGCAAACTCTAACATTTACTATGGTAGCTATCAACCTTGCTGCTTAAGGGCTGTTGGCCCTTCATACTCACCGCCTCTGTGAAGATTTTTTGAAGTCCTTTACTTGAGGTGGCTTTTTGCCTTTGCCTGGTTCGATAACGTGGACATTCTAGCGCTAGAACACCTACGGGAAGTTGCCAAGGGAGATTTAATAACCCTGCCCCTGACGGGCTAGGCATTGAAAATTTTAGTAACTCCTATTAAAATAAGAAATATAAGGGGTAAGGAAAACCGCTGGACTTTGCGGAGCCAAGCGAGGTTTTCCAAAAGTCCTCAGGGAATATGAAAAGTAGTGTTGCGACATTTGAGCAGGCAGTAGCAAGAGCTGAGAAGCTAAGTCAAGCGGCCAGGCAGGCTGCTGAGGAATCAAAGAGGGCATCTCAAGAAGCTATAAGCAGGGTTGAGGAGATAAGCCTGGCAGCCATGAAGGCTGCTGAGGAGGCAAAGAGAGCATCACAGGAAGCAGTAAGCAGAGCTGAAAGGATAAGCCAAGCATCCAAGGAGGTTACTGAAGCATCGATAAAAGCATCACAGGAGGCGATAAGCAAGGCTGAGGCATCGATCAAATCAGTCACGGACTCTGCTGAGTCATCAGCAAAGGAATTTAAGGAAGCGGTGAGCAGAACTGAGGCATTGGTCAAATGGGCCAGGGAGGCTGCTGAAGCATCGATGAAAGCCTCCCAAGAGGCTATAGCCAGAACTGAGGAGATAGGCCAGGCGGCCATGGAAACCGCTCAGGAGGCGACGAAAGTCTCCCAAGAGGCTATAACCAGAGCTAAGGAAGTAGGCCAGGCGGTCATGGGAACCGCTCAGGAAGCGATGTGGGCCTCCCGAGAAGCTATAACCAGAGCTGAGGAGGGAGGCAAGGCAGCCGCCAAAGCTGCCAAGGAAGCGCAGAAAGCATCACAGGAAGCAGTAAGCAAAGCTGAAAGGACAAGCCAAGCAGCCACGAAGTCTGCCGAGGAGTCTGCCAGGGCATTCGAGGAGGCAATAAGCAGAGCCAATAAAGTGAGCATATCGGCTAAGGAGTCTACCGAAGAGTCCGCAAGGGCATTTGAGGAAGTAATAAGCAGGGCCAGTGAAATAAGCAAAACAACCAAGAAAGAGGCTAAAACAGTGATAAAAGCATCTCAGAAAGCTATAAGCAGAACTGAGGCATCGGTCAGATGGGTCAAGGAATCTGCTGAAGCATCAATGAAGGCTTCCCAAGAGGCTATAGCCAGAGCTGAGGAGATGAACCAGGTGGCCGTGGAGGCTGCTGAGGAATCAAGAAACTCATCCCAAGAAGCTATAAGCAGGGTTGAAGGGATAGGTCAAGCGGCTAAGGAGGCTGCCGAGGAGGCAAAGAAAGCCTCTCAAGAGGCCATAGCCAGAGCTGAGGAGATAGGCCAGGCAGTCATGGGGGATGCCGAGGGATCAAGAAAAGCATCCCAGGAAGCTGTAGGTAGGCTTGAGGAGACAGATCAAGCGGCTAAGGAAACTGCCGAGGAGGCAAAGAAAGCCTCCCAAGAGGCCATAGCCAGAGCTGAGGAGATAGGCCAGGCGGCCATGAAGGCCGCTGAGGAAGCAACACAAGTAGCCAGGGAAGTTACTGAGAGAGCGGTAAGGGAAGCCAAGGAGGCCGTTATAACAGCGGTAAGGGCGTTCGAAGAGGCGATCAATAGGACTGAGGAAACAACTAAATCAGCTAGAAAGGCGGCAAAGGCATCAATACGAGTATTTGAGCAAGCGATGGGTGGAGCTGAAAAGGTAAGCAAGGGGATTGAGGAGCCTTTAAGTAAGGCTGAAGCTGTTGCAGAAGAAAAGAGGGAGCCAAAAGAGTCTAGAAGGGAAATTCAAGCAAGGTTGGATTTCCTGGCTCAAATGTATGCCGCTCATAAAGCTGAACATGCTGAGGAAGAAGCTACCGAGAATGATGAAGTGGAGCAAGGCTAGAAGGAGGCAAAGATGAAGGTGTAATTCTTTTTTGCTTATCTCACCCTTGTATGAATGTAAATAAAAGAGTAAAATAAAAATCTAAGGAGCAAAGGAGGTATACCATGCCAGATGCAGAGAAAGTCTTTGTTGCGGGGAAGGAAGAAGAGGAAGCCAAGAAGGTCCCTAAGAAAGCGGAGCAAGTTGTTGGCTTCCTTGATGAAACTCAACAGCGAGCTGCGGCAGCTTATGCAGCCTACATAGAAGCTGAACGCCAACTAGAAGGAGCCTATAAGGGGCAGGAACGACAGGCAGATAAGGCCTATAATGAGGCTGTAGAGCAAGCTAGAAAGGCTTGTGAGGAAAACATAGCCCAGGCTAGAAAGGCTTATGAAGGAAGAGTGGCTCAGATATTAAGAACCCGTGATGAGGCTGAACGAAAAGCCAGGGAAGCCCGCAATGAGACCATTGAGCGGACATGGGCAGTCTTTACTAAAGCTAGAAAGTAAGGGAGAAACAAGTCAAACTGCCTCTCTAGCTATATTTCTTGATGGCCTGGCTTTTGCCGAAGAGTAGAAATACCAATTCTTTTGCGCCAGCTCAGTGAACTAATTATAGTAATAGAGGGATATCAGCGAAGGTTTCTGCGAGTTTTCTGTTTGAGTACTCTACTCCACGCTTAGCTTTGATAACAGAAATTAAGTCAATTGCTCTGGTAAAGTAGTTCGTGATTTTCCTGACACTGCTAATTTCAGATAGGATTACAGTGACATACAGCGAACCTTTCTGTCTAGGGTAATCACCGCTCCGTATTAAAGCATCTGGAGCCACAGTGCTTAAATTGTCCCCAAGTTCCTTGATTATCTCCATATGCATTTCTTTGGGCGGTGCGGTGACAAGGTATAAAGCCCTCCCAGCATTTTTAGGATCGCATGTGAGCGATAACTCACCTAGGGCTTGATCCATAGCGTGAGCTGCTTTGCTGGTTTCATCCATCTTGGCTCTGAAATCACGTTTTGGTCCAAATAGGGGTATCCTTCGTGGGATTGGCGATTTACCTTCGCCAATTATTGTCCATCCTGCCAGAGTCTGTATTATGTCTCCAGCGTCAAGCGTTCTTGCCCCAATGTATTTTTTGTTCCTCTCTTCACCAGCGCAAAGCAAATTGTAAAATGGTTCAACTACTCGGGCATTAATCACCGCCAGGTTGTTTCCGGCCGGAGAATCTTTTTTGACATACCTTTGGTTGTCAATAAGAATTATCGCATCAGCCACTAAGTAGGTAGACTTGAGGCACATAGCCGTGTTGTAAACAGCTCTTGATTCTGTTGTTTCTTCTTGCCTAAATGGCAAAACGATAACATTGTAGACCGGCTTTCCTATATAGCGCTGTTTCAAATACTGCGTTAGCACTGCTATTGATCCAGAACCAGTGCCACCGGCAGCAGCAGCAACCAACAAGAAGGCGTCTGTCTCATAGAACTGCTCTGACCTTCTTATAGCATCTATGATCTTATCAGTATCTTCCCTCGCTATCTCGGCGCCAAGTTCACTTACCTTACCTACTCCATGACCATTGGTCCGTTGCCCCCCGATAAGAATTCTGTGTTTGTAATCAGATTTGATAGTGCGTAATCCACTTAAATCAGCAACATCTGTGTTAACAGCAAAGGCATCGGCAATGATATTGATTTTCCGCAGAGCACGCGCCCTCTTATTTAGCCGAGCGAACCTATCGGCAATTCTGCCGCCACATTGACCTAGACCTATAACTAATAATTTCATATGGCTTATTGTAAACAGCCCGATACAGCAATGTCAATAGCCTTGTTTTAGAGTTGTTATTCCTTCGACATTCTTGAAATCTTATCAAATTCTTCCCTTAGTTTCCTATAGGCTGTATCCAATTCCTCTGCCCTATCCCCGGCATTTCTTAAATGTGTGTTGTAAAATACCCGCCATAGCTCGTCAATTTCGTTAAACCTTTGGGAAATTACATTAAGGTCTTTTCTCACACTTTCCGCCTCTTCGGAAAGCTTTTTGGCATGAACGCCAGCTTTGATAAGCTCAATCTTGTGGGAAAGCGTCAACGGGGATACAACCTGAATTCCCCTTTTAGTGTAGTCCCGCAACATTTCGAATTCCTCGTTTACTAAGAAATAATAAACAGCCTCAGAGGGGATGTAAGCGAAAGCAAACTCTGCTGAGCCCTTCTCTGGACACACGTAATCTTCAGCTATTTTGTTAAGGTGACTTCGGACATCTTTGCGGAAATCGTTTTTGAAGTCCTCCTTTTCTTTGGAATCTTCAACCTCTGCCATTTTTCTATAGTTATCTAAGGGGAATTTAGAATCTATGCAAATAAGCCCCACGGTTGACCTAATATGTGCATCGGGAATTTTCCCGTCGAGAATCATCTTCCTGATACCAAACATATCTGGAGGGAGCTGGTCTGAAAGGATTGTTTCCAAACTCATTTCACCGAGCGCCGCTCGCTCCATAGGCACTCGGAGCATTTGTTCAATTGACCTGTGGCTATCTCTAATATCCTGGGCGTGAATTGCCAGCTTACCTATCTTTTCATCCAGGCCCAGCTTCGTCCAGGTGCTTGATACGGCATTTTCAATATCTCTTGGCTTGACACTCCTCCCTTTGATAACAAGGAAAATCAATATGACCAGGAGTATTACAACAACTGCCAGCAAAATCTGAGTTATCATAGTTTACTAACCTTCTATTCTGGGATGCTCAAGACCCCGGCACCACGGATTTTTCCCTCTTTAAGCAGAATTAAAGCTTCGTTTGCCTCTTCTAACCTGAATTCTCGAACTTCAGGCACGATGGGAATTTCAGCGGCCAAAGGTAGAAATTCCTGGGCATCCCTTCTGGTTACATTGGCCACACTTTTTACTTCCTTTTCATGCCAGAGATGTTCGGCATAATCTAACTCCGGAATGGGTGTTATCTTGCGAATTGCGTTTATAACCACTCTCCCCCCTTTTTCTAAGTTCCTTAGAGCTTCACGCACCGGTACCCCCACCGGAGTAAAGTCAATGGCGCAGTTAAGCTTTTCTGGTGGAGTATCTCCTGTGGCTCCAACCCAATTAGCCCCCAATTTTCGGGCTAGATCTTGATGCTCCTTCTGGTTTGGTCGAGTAAAGACGAAGACCTTACTACTGGGGTATTTATATTTAGCAATTTGAATGACAATATGGGCCGAGGCTCCAAATCCATAAAGGCCAAGAACTTTGCCATCTTCCATTCCTGAGAGCCTTAAGGCTCTATAGCCGATCACCCCAGCACATAAAAGTGGAGCTGCTTGTAGGTCGGTAAATCTTTCCGGAATGGGGTAAGCGAAGTCCTCCGAAACCACAGTATATTGGCCATAGCCTCCATTGACATCCTTCCCTGTCCATTTCGCTTTATCACACAAATTTTCCTCACCTTTAAGACAAAAGGAACACTCTCCACAGGCCCAGTTAATCCAGGCAATCCCCACTCTGTCTCTTTCCTTAAATTTAGTTACCCCTGGCCCTAAACTTTCTACCCTGCCAACGATTTCATGCCCCAGAACCATGGGAAACTTTGAGGGAGGGACCCTGCCTTCAATTTCATCTAGCTCAGTGTGACAGACCCCGCAGGCGGAAACCTTGACTGAGATTTGCTTAGAGTTGGGAGCAGGATTTGGTAAATCTACTAACTCTAAAGGCTTTTCCTCAACCAAGGAGATTTTCTTAAGTACCATCGCCTTCATTTTTTCAGCCCCCTTTTCATACTAGAAAGATGCTCTCGTAGAAATTTCCGGAGATTTCATCGAAATCCTGTCTATAACGCTTTAGCGTGGCAGGGAGATAATCCAGTATATCCTGGGCAGTTATTCCATCCTCACCTTTATCCGCTGCGGCCAGGTCTCCAGAAAATCCGTGGAGAAACACACCCATTCTTACCGCATCTCTAAGGGATAACCCCAGACCAAACATAGCAGCGATCGTTCCTGTCAAGACATCGCCGCTCCCAGCTGTCGCCATACCAGGATTCCCGCTCATATTGATAAAAACAGTCTCGTCTGGATAGCCTATAAGCGAATGAGCCCCCTTTAAGACAATCATGGCATTGAGTTCCTTTGCTGTGCGCTGCAAAAAGCCTATCTTGTTTTTATTTACCTCACTTATCTCCATTTTTGTAATTCTCGACATCTCGCCCATATGAGGTGTAAGAATCGTTTCTGCCTTCCTGTTCTTAATTATTTCTATATCTTTTGAGATAGCGGTAATTCCGTCGCCGTCTATAAGCAAAGGCCTCTTTATCTCTTGTGCCAATTGCCTTACCAATTCCTGAGTCTCCTTATTTAGGGAAATGCCTGGGCCCATAACCACCATATCTACCTTCTCCGAAAGTTTGAGCAATTCATCCTTATTTTTTAATGCTATGCTTCCTGATGGTGTCTCCCTTTGAGGAATGAAGACGATTTCACTCCCTTTATTTGCCAGGAATGACGAGATGGATATAGGCGTAGCCAGGCGGGAATATCCTCCTCCTGCTTTAAGAAAAGACAAAGCGGAGAAATACGGTGCCCCAAAGTAACTTGAAGCACCGGCAATGAAGAGAACCTCACCAAAATCTCCTTTATGAGCATTCTTATCTCTTTTAGGAAGCTCTACGGGATTGTTTATTTCTACTTTTATGGAGTCAGCATTATAGAGCGAAGGTGGGAAAGAGATGTGTGAGAGATACAATTTCCCACAGTACTCATAGCCGGGATAAAGCATGTTTCCTATCTTGGGAAGCCCAAATGTTATGGTGTAATTCGCCTTAACGGCTATACCCATCGCTTCTCCTGTATCGCCATTTATTCCTGAAGGAATGTCAACGCTGAACACTGTTTTTTCGCTCTCGTTTATCATTTGAATGACATCCTTGTATGTTCCGCTGACCTTCTTGGTAAGGCCTGTGCCAAATATGGCATCCACAATGGCATCGGAGTTATGAATGGCGGCTCTTATGGATTCATTTGAACTGACCTTAGAAATCTCTATTGGCATCTTTGATACTATCTCGAAGTTCCTTTTTGCTATCCCTTTAAATTTAGTTTCGTCATCTAAAAGAAGGACCTTCGCCTCTCCGCCATTGGAGTGAATCTTCCGGGCAACAACCAGCCCATCTCCACCGTTATTACCTATGCCACAAAAAACGACGAACCTCTTATTCTTTACTCCAAATTCCTTCAATATGACGAAATATACCGCTTGGCCAGCATTCTCCATCAAAAGATCTTGTGAGATGCTAAATTCCTCTGTGGCAGACTTGTCCAAATTTCCCATCTGAGCCACTGTGCTTACTTTCATTTTTACCTCCTATGACGGAAAGCGTTTACTAATGCTACTTGTCATTGTGAGTCCTTCGCCCCCCTGTCATTCTGAGCGTGTGAGCCAGAGCCCTGAACGAAATGAAGGGGAAGAATCTCAACACTCTCCACTTAATTTAGAGTACCAAATAAACACCCTCCGTGAAAATTGGTTTAGCTTAACCCTTGAACTATGGTACCTCCTACATAAACTGAATTATAGCTCATAAAAGCCAGGAATATAACCACGGGACTGCCATCACTATGTCATTGCAAGGGTGAGTCTAAGCCCTGAGCCCTTCGCCTCCTGTCATTCTGAGGGAGCAGAGCGACCGAAGAATCTCGCTCGAGATAAACTCTGCGGAGGGGGACAAGCCTTTATCCCTAAATCTCGGATCAGATTTATGGAATGCTTACCACAAATGGCTTCTTATCTTGGCTGCAGATGATCTGAACTACATTGCGGCCTGACATAGCTGCCGTGGGCACACCACCCCCTGGCATAACCCACTGCCCGGCCATGTAGAAATTCTTGAGCCCGGGCAAAGTTTTGCTCATGCGCATGCCAAAGGTTTTCGTGGTGATTAGCCAGCCCTCAAAGCTGGCTCGCCAGTTGCCGGTATAGCGCTCCCAGGTCATGGGCGTAGCTACATCACACATCTCAACCTGACCAGCCAGCCCAGGGAAACGCTGATCGAGTATAGCAGTCACCTTATCAGCAATATTATCCTTCTCCGCCTGGTAGCGAGCAGAGTTCTGTCTCAGCTCTTTCCAGTAGTCATAATCGGAAAGGAACATGACTTTGAGCACCGTCTTGTCTGGCGGGGCTAGGGTGGGGTCAAAGTTGTGAATCTCCACACCTACCGACTTGTATTCCTGCCCGGCAATAGTCACTGGTTCCTCAAGAGGGTAGATTATAGAATGTGGCAATCCCTCGAAAGACCGCGCCACACCTAGCGCTACGTGAACAAGTGGAGGGAAGATGGGCAGTTTATCGTAGTACCCCCGAATTTTGTCATTGATGTACTTTCCCTCCAGCATGTCAAAAATAGTTGAGTGACCATCGGCGGCAGAGATAATGATATCACCACGGTGCTCCGTGCCATCAGCCAATCGCACACCTACAGCTTGATCCTTTTCTACCAGGATTTTGCTTACCGGTGAACGGTAGTGAATCGCGCCTCCTAGGTCGAGGTAGCGCCGTTCGATGGCACGGGAAAACTCCAGTGAGCCGCCTATGGGATAGCCAGCCGACTTCTTGTGCATCCAGGCCAGAGTCATCAGCATACCCATCATGGGAAAATCAGGAAGGTCAAAGGAAAGAGGGAAAGCTTCGCGCAGGAAGGGGTCGCTGAACCGCTGGGCAAATTCTTGGACAGGAATCTTTTTCCATTTCCTCATAACTTTCAGGGAAGGGAACATTTTAGATAGCAGCTTAAGCCCATCAAGGGGACCATATAACTCAGGCGCTTTTCCGATTGGTAGGTCAAAGCGAGTGCAGGCACGTATGCTTTCAATGAACTCTTCGATCACCTCCTTGTCCGTCGGAGCAAGCTCCTTCATGTGCTGCTCTAAGCGGTCAATGTCTGTATAGAGGATAAAGACTTTGCCACCAGCGCCCTCAATCCGCATAAACTCATCATGGTCAATCATACGCCGCCCCTGCACCGCGCCCAACTCTTCCCAAATGCGGTAGAAGTTGTTTGCCGGGCTAGAGCCAACTAGCCAGTGCAGGCAGCCATCAATGGTGTATCCCTTGCGCTGCCAGGAGGTGCACAGGCCGCCTGGTTTATTCTGTAGCTCGAAGATCTGGGTGTGGTAGCCGTTCATCTGGCCATAGCACCCCGCTGATAGGCCGGCGACACCAGCACCAACGATAATTATTGACTTCTGTCCCATTTTTCTGCCCCCCGATGGAGTGTTGTCCATCTTACTAACCATTTTGAGGATAAAAGAGGTCCTGAATTGTCGAGAGTTGGGGGAATGTTTCCATTTCTCTTTTATTCAGTGTTAGCCACCTATGGAAATAAGTCAAGCTTTTATTTGAGTTGCTATTTTCTTTCCAAACTCCCTGCACTTGGGAAGCTCGCCCTCTGAAATCGGACCCTTCATCCCCTCAACTCTTATTGATAAGCCGGGAGCCACTGGTTTCAGTCCAGGGATCTTCTCGCTTATCCTCCTCTCCATTTTCTTCACTACCTTTTCGAAGTCTTTTCCAAGGTATGTGTCAAAAACAGCAAACATTTTCCCCTCTAAGGGAAGCTTGCCAAGTTTGTCAATAAACTTCTTGATACCCCTGGTTGGCCCACCTATATGATTCGGAGAGCCTACTAAAATCACGTCATAATCGGGGATTCTGTTAAGGTCAACCTCTTTGACTCCACTGACGACAGTTTCCATTCCTTCAACTTGTCTCGTACCTGCTGCGATTGTTTCTGCTACGAGTTTAGTGTTACCATACTTTGAGTCATAAACAACGATAACTTTCGCCGACATATCCGCACCTCCTTATGCTAACTTTTCCTCCGCCATAGCCGTTTTCTGCCAAAGGATACAAGAACTTATCCTCGTCCTACATCTAGCAGCGTCTCATCCTCATCACCCCCCTTCAAACTGCTCAAAAAGAGATCACCTGACGCTGAAATATAGGAACTCCGTGCTTGCTTGGTCTGGCCTGCTTTGTATCATCCTGTATCTTTAATATATCTATTATATCACCGTTACAGCGAAGCCAGTTTTCATTTGTGGGGTGGGGTTCAGTTTTGAGATTGTTTTGTCGAGTTCCCTCGCGGAGCCTGTCCTGAGCGAGATTCTTCGGTCGCTTCTCTCCCTCAGAATGACAGAGAGTGAAGGGCTTGGGACGGGGAGATTCTTCGCCGCGCTCAGAATGACAGTTGGCACAAATTTGGAAGGACTCCTCTCCTGTTTTAATAATCTTCGCCTCCAAGATTTTCGTAGTGCGACCCTTTAGGGTCGTGCACGAGGCTAAAGCCTCGCACTACATTTTTAATTGTAAAAGAGATTGCTTCGCTTTGGCTCGCAATGACGAGAGGGGGCTCGTAATGATGGTGGGAGACGCCTCACTATTTTTCACCCTCACCTTATTCCTCTCCCGTCAAGGGAGAGGGGGATTGCTTCGCCTGCGGCTCGCAATGACAGAAAAGGGGGCTCGTAGTGACATTATGGGGTCAAGGGAGAGGGGATTGCTTCGGCTATGCCTCGCAACGACAAGATGACACTAGACATATAGCTCAATGGGCTTGATATGTTTCTTGTGGCCGTCGTAATCTACGCGGTATATTTGCAGGTCATCGGCAAATTCCTGAACCCAGCCATCAAGGGGAAAGTCATCGGTTTCTTTTATTGAGAGAATATACTGAACATCGTAACTAGCGGCAAACTCCTTTATCAGCGAGATGAAGTCTCGCAAGCGCTTCTTATCAAGGTTATTCGCCGCTTCATCTATGATAACAGGAAGCCTGAAATATATTGCCAGGGCAGTCAGTGCCGCCAGGCTAAAGAAGGACCTTTCTGCTCCGCAGGGGTGGGTTATCTCTCTATCTTTATAAGTCGTCCTGCTGAGCTGCAGGCTATCTTCGCCCATTTCAATACAGGAATTTACTAACCCTTCTTCTATGAGTTTGTCATTTATCTCAGCTATGATCTCTTTTATTCCCTGTATTACCTCCTGCTCATCAAAAGCGTTAAGTAAGATGGTATCGAGGGTTCTATTAAGTCCCTCTACCACTGCAGGCACATAGGCTAAATCGGCATATTCAGCATCGTTGTTTTCCCACTCGTTTCTTTTCTGCCTCGTGAGGTCAGTCCAGGTGCTGCTATATTGCGGTATGCCTTTTTCCATCTCGGCAAGTTGACATAAAAGACTATCCATCTCATGGGTATTAAACTCCTCTGTCTGTATGCCCAGAGACTTCACCTTGGCATTGACATCCCCTGTGTAGTCTGACTTCTTACGGGATAGAATTTGTCTTACGGCCAGCGTGAATGGCTCTACATCTCCCTCGTACTCCAACGCAGGCACTGTAATTTCCTCCCGGGCGAATAGAAGCAGTCTGTTATATATGTCCTTAGCCAGGTTTGAAATCCTTTCTCTCTCCTCCTTTTCCCTTTCCATCAAGGTAGTGCCATAACTGCTGAGGTCAGTAAGCCTGGGCGTAAACTCATTGTTAAAGAAGCTCTCAGCCCTATCCTTATCCTCGCATATGATTCTTAACTTCTCTATTCTTTTCCCGAGGGCTTCGGCATATTGCCTCTTGTGCTCTTCGGGTGCATCGGGAATTGGCTCTGAGCTCAGCTTGGTGAAAGCAGGGTCCTCGTCCATGAGTTTTAGGGGAACAAGTCCATGCACAGATTCTTCACCACTCTCAGAACCAATTTTGACCAGGTCAACTTTGACTCTGGGTGCATCCGGGATGGCAACGTCCATGGTCAACAGCCGCAGCACTTTCTCCTTGTCGCTTCTAACCCTCGCCGGATTATCAATCTTGAAGTCAATTCTCTCCTCTTGAGCCAGAGACAGGGCGTTAGAATAACGAGTTTGTGCCTCTCTAAGTTTTTGATAAAAAATTCTGGCACGATTATCTAACTCGCCATCATAGAACCTGCCCGGTTCTTGTGGCATAGGACTACCGAGCTTCACCGCCCCAAGTTCAGCCAACAGCAGACTCAAGCGTTCCTCATCCTGTGAAATCTCCTTCATCTTACGAAAGCCGTCAGCTGTCAGCTGATAGCTATCAGTAAGCAGCCCTTCCACATCCTCTGCTACCTTAGCCCGGTTTCTCATTTCGTTTAGCCATTCCTTGAGCTCGCCTTTCTCGATGCTATCAATGTACCTTTTCAACTCCTCGCCGACACAGCTTATTTTCTCTGCTGTCTTGCCAGGCTGATATCTTTCAAAGCTGCTCAAATCAAGGGGTAACTCTCTCAGATTTCCCTTCAATTCGCCTATGAAGGAGCTATAATCTCTTTCTATGCCGGTGACTTTTGCCTGTGCCTCTTCCGTCAGTCTCTCCACGCGCTGCTTGAAATCTTTAACCAGCACCTTGGCATTCCCAATCTCTTTGAATAACTCCCGAATAACGGCATCAATATTTTTCTCGTTAAGGTGATTGAAACCCATAGCACTATCCGGAGCGAAAAGAGCATCAAGCAATCCCGCCTTCAGTTCCTTACCTATGGTCTTATTGAAATCAAGCTCTCGAAGTCCTCCAGCCTCTTTTTTCAGAATTCTATTGTTATCCTTATACCGGTCGATTTCTCGGCGGATTTCAAATTGCTCACCATTATGCTCGAACTCTATCAGTATCCTTCCCACACCCTCAGCAGGAGCTATCTCTTTTCCTGTCACCAGCTTCAATTCATCGTATCCCGGGCTTTTCCTGGGCCTTATTACTTTGCTGAGGAAAGCATACCTAAGAGCATGGATTATATTGGACTTCCCGGCTTTGTTTTCGCCATAGATAACGACAGCTCTCCCCTCGGGAAAGGCGATGGAGCCTTCCAGTTCCATCACGTTTTCAAAAGCAACCTTAGCCAGTTTCATTTTCCCTTACCTTCTCTTCCACAGCGGGTCTACTGTCTTAAGAAAGTCAATTACATGTTCTGGTGACACGCCGTAATGAGGAGCGGATAATTCCAGAAGCCTTTGAAAGAGAGACCTTCCCAGGTTGCTATCTGCTCTCCTGGATAAATTGTCGGCGGTGAAGATTTCCTCGAATAGCTTCTGGGCTAAATCTCTATCGGGCCAGGGCAGGGAAGTTAACACCTTTGCCTCCAGGTCGGACAGGCTTATCATCTTCTCCAGTCCCTTTAATTCGGCATGCGTGGTAGGCTCTTTCCTCGCTTTGATCTCTATGTTCATGGTGTTTATTTCGGAATACTTATTGGTTTCCTTTTGAACAGTGTCCTTGAAAGTGACCCCTTGAGCGGAAACCCATATCCAGAGATTATCCCTGTCCTCCCGCTCCATCAGTCTGGAATAGACCTCGTTGATTCCAGCGACGACATCGCGAGGAGTTTTCCCTTCGATGCGAACATTAACTATGTTCTGTATAGGGGTATATCTTTGGAATGAAATCTCATGACCGTCCAGTATTAGATAGCCAAAGGGGGAGTTTTTGACTTCGGGGTGGTCTAAATCGCCGGGCCATTGGTATTTGATGGTGAAATTATTTTTCAGCTCCTGCGATGGGATCAAGGCTGGCAGGGAATAAAGATGGGGTATATCGAGTGGACCCTGGGCATAATGATGCATGTGACCGTTAAATAGAAGAGAGAACCTTTTGCCCAACTCCTGAAACACCTTCTCCTCCAGTCCAGGCATACCCCAGGGTATGGTTTCATGCATGATGAGCAACTCCCCTTCCCTGGGAAGGTCTTCCTCGGGGATTCTATAAGTGCCCTGCCGATAGCGGGTTTCCATGAAATACAGGTGCTGGTCGCCGATTTCCTTGTCTTCATCTCTAACAAAGCAGAATCTGTCTCCCAGGTAATCTTGAAGCTCTTTCAACACTGGTGCAGAGTCATGATTTCCTCTCAGGGCGTAAATGCCATATTTAGTGCATTCCGTTAAGCGCTTTAGTTCATTGCGAATAGTGGGCCAGTATTTGGCTGCTTCTGAATCCGCTATCCACTCTCCTCCTTTTTCCCTCTCGTCAAACATATCACCGGCAAGGATGACCGCTTCAGGTTCCTCCGCTATTACTTGCCGGATAACTTGGCTAAAATTTTTGAGCGAGATTTCTCCCCGTGGAGACCGGTAGTTCTCGTCCCTAAAGCGCTCAGCTTGGATTAAAAGATGTGCATCGCTAAGGATGGCTATTCTGGACATGGTTTACTCTCCTTAATCACTGTTTTGTATGCTTGCGGAGTGCCGAAGGCAAGCAGCCAAATAAATTTTGCTATCACTTGCAGGATCATACATAGTCAGTCAATCGTTGATGTAACTTAACCATAGCTAGTGTATCTTGTTTGCAATATTCCAAAAGGTTCCTTTTTATTGCTTCGACTTTCTCATCTTCATATTTGCCAAGTGCCAAATAGGCGAAAGCTGCCATAGCCGAATCGCCATCTGCAATTTCCAAATTATCATATGACATCTCAGGCACTAGAACAGGAAGGGTTACCTTTATTGATGTGCTTCCGTGAAAATCCGGGTGATAATAATTCCTTCCAATGATTGCTCCAAGGTCTATCATCCGTCCTACCAAGGAATTCAGTCTTTCTGAAAGGTCAGGATATAATCTCCCGAGGCTGTTAACAACAGCCTTTTCAAAATTAGAATAAATAATTATACTACCATTTTCTCCAAGGTTGTTGATCAAATTCTCAGTAAGTTCCCTTCTGCAGTCCTTACTTGGGTCAGCTAAATATTCTAAGTTATCAATGATAAGGTCAACATCAGAACATTTATGTATAGAGTATTGTGTTGGTATCTGAGTATAAGGCGCGATATCGGGATATAACGGTATTGCTGTCATAACTGTTTCGAAATCCAGATAATAAGCAGGCCATGAAATAGATGTCAATTCACTTTTAAGTCTATCTCCAACGAATGGATTCTTTGTTTGTACACACTCCCTCACCCTGGCTTGATTTTCGGTCAAGGGAAAGCCATCTGGGATAGCCTTAATACAAACTATTCCCAATTCTGCTAATTGGTCGAATTTGGATTGACTTAGTCGTGGAATGTCGAATATATGATTATCAATATCTTTACCTAGACACTCTTTGAAAAGTTCGCATTTGCGGCACTCAAATAGAAGTCGGGGCTCTGGCTTTACCGGTGTCCTGGTTATTTCCTCGATTTGCTGCCAAAAAGGTTTGAATTCCTCAACTCGAACCAGAACTTTATCTGTATGGTCTATTTGCGCGAAAAGTTCTTCGTTTTCCATTCCTAACCGAAAATCTTTGGAGACTAATAACAGCGAGACACTAGAGATATTAAAACCACAGCGGTCAACAACCATAGCTGTATACGCCATGTCATCTATGAATTCCTCTCTGTCGTTCACGCTGGATTTTACTTCAACAAGATGCCAGCCTTTACCTTTTCGTCTCAATATATCTGCTCTAGCTACAAACCCGTCAATAAGGAAGGCTCCCTCCAAGATTATCGAAACATTTTGGTCATTCATCAACCTTTCTGTCTTCCTTGAAGCAGACACCAAATCCGTGTCATCTATTAATAAGCCACCTGGGTAGAGTTCTCTTGCCCTCCTTCCAATCTCAATTCCCTGCTCTATCCGAAACCTCTCGCCCAGGGTCAGTTCTGTCTTGGTAATTTGCTTAGCAACTTCCCCAGACCTCAATAGCCATCCCAATGTGGGGCATACGAGAGCATTCAAGAATATTTGCTTTGATACACTCTTCATGACCTCTACTCCTTACCACGCTTTCTACATTCACTTATTAATTGTCTCCATTCAGGAGATGCTTTGACTATCGCAACCTCAAGTGTCCTTGCACCCTCAGTCCTTATATATACCCGACCTGCTTTAAGAATAGCTCCCCTAGCTCCTGTAGAAGCACAATCTTTAGTGCAAACAAACGGACACTCTTGAAATCGATAGATACGTATTACAGGATACTTAATTCCTGCAAATTCTACCTTAAAAATTATAATTTTAATTCTATCCTGCCCGTCCAAGTATTTTTCAACATACTGACACAACCTGGTAACTTCATATGAGGCTACAATTTCATCTGTAATACCTGGGTCAGGAGCAAGGCTACCATCAGCCTGCTCTTTATAGCCAATAACCAGGTGTCCCCCACCCGAATTTGCAAATGCTAAAATATGCTTTACCAACTTGTCAGCAAAATCTTTTCCTTCCTCAAATTTCATGGCAGACTTATAATCCACCTCTTTTGATTCTACAGGATACAGCAATAGTTTCGTTAGATATCTAAAATCTTCTTCCCTCAGATATCCAAGATCTTCTTCCCTCAGATATCCAGGTTCGTGTTCCAACATGAGCACATTCCCTTAATACGAGCCGCACAAATAGCCGATAACAGGTATATAGACGAGCTCAGAGTTCGTCTAATCCGCTTCGACTTGTGGAATTCTACCATCCGCTGTGGTAGCTCTCAATACTGCACGGCGATGGCTTTCAATGTTACGAACAATGGAGCTATTCATCGAGCAACTTTTTAATCTCATCTTCCCTACCATATAATTTCTCACTCAGGTCTTTATCGTTGTAGCTCTTAAGCTTTTTCACTATCCCATCAATTACCGTAGAAGAAAAGACACCGTTCCTCTGGTATATTTCACGATCTCTCAAAAGACTTTTGGCTGATTCCCAGCATGAGGCAGGTAGCTGAGGCAGTTTCTCCTGAATCCCCTTATGTTCAGAGGAAAAGATGTTTATATCCACATAGAATTTATTAGCCACTTCCAACGCACCTCGCATCTCCAATCCATGTCGAGCGGCCACAGCTAGTCCAGCTAGTAGAAGATAAATGTTAGCCGAACCATCAGGACAGCGAAATTCTACCGTCTGCCTATCAATAAATCCTGAAGATTCTGTCCTCTCCTGTGGATTGGCATCTCTGGCCATATTCTTAACATTTATCCATCCTAAAGGAACCCTTACTAACACAGATCGGTTTCTATCACCCCAGCATATATTTGTTGGTGCTTCCTGATGGGAGACTAATCTCAGATAAGAGGTAGGGATAGTATTACCGAAGGCAGTCAGAGAGGGAGCCAGCGCTAAATAGCCAGCAATAGCCTTTTTGGCTATACTACTTAACCCACTTCCTTCAATCATCATATTCTTCCCATTTCTGACCAATCTTGTGTGAATATGAAGACCACTACCGGCATGTCCAACCAAAATCTTGGGGGCAAAGCTGATGGTTACCCCATACTTATATCCCATCATCCTTAACATCCATTTGGCAATAACAATTTGCTCGGCGGCATCTTCTATAGGCACAGGAAGAGAATGAAACTCTGGGGCTATCTTCTCTGCATTGATTTTAAGCATCTTTCCGTGCTCTGTTTCGACAATGCGGCAATCCCAATCATCTGGTTTTGAGAACTTTCCACCCATGATAAAATAGTTTCCGACTATAATCTCATCACCTATTTTCGATTCTTCCTCAAATACAGGCAACGGCACGAATAATGTAATGTTGTGCAGGACTGAATCAGGTTGTATCCTAATTCCGTAGTGATATTCGCTTCTATAACTTTTCTCATAGAGTCCGTGAGCATGGTACATCCATAAGCCAACAAGCACCACTATTACCGCTATTATTCCAAGTCCAACTTTTTTAATCTTTATCATCCTGTTAACCTGATTCTGTTGCTTACCACATACGATTCATTTGTGTGCGCCGCCCACCATTTCCTCACCATCGAAATATACGAACTCTGTGCGTGTCTTGGTCTAGCCTGTTTTGTTTCAGGCCACATCTTTAATATATCACAATCATAAGAGTTAATTTTCCTTTGTTGGGGGGTTCACTTTGAGAGGAGATATCAACAGAGACGATGACTTGCAAATACAAGAAGGGCTAAAGCCATTCATTTCACTATCGGTGATGCATTTTGATCAAAAGGATTGGTTCTCACGACAAGAGAAAAGAGATAGGGATAGTTATCCTTCAAATATCTCATATAATCCAACCACTGACGGACAAGCAAGACATATACTCTTTTTATGTCACCAGCGAGATGCTCACGATCGGAAGTGGGCAACCGCCTTGTATCTTTCCGGGCGGATAATTCCTCAGTCAAATGAAACACCGCTCGAAGTAGCTCTGCAAAGGCCTCGTGCTCCAATAAAGTCGGGTTTTCCAGTAGCCTCAGTAAGAAGTTGTTTTTTCCTCCAAGGAAACTTCGTAAATCTTCTAAGTCGATCTTCTCCATCTCAACCCCGTAATCGTAATTCTTGAGGCGGTTGCTAACACCAGAAAATTCTTGCTCAGACCAATCGTTGGTTACAATAAGTTCTTTTCTAATCTCATCCAATTTAGGGTCAGAGTCGGAAAGGAAAGCTAGCAGTCTTGTTCCAACTTCACTAAAGAAGGTTCCTATGACCATCTCTAGCTTTTCTAGCCGGACTCGCTTTTCCCTCCCACTCAACAACTGATTTATTATCAGAGTAACAAACAGAACCGAAATAGGGAGAAATGCAAAGCTCGTTATACTCCAAAGGAAGATATGGTGGGGATCTCTAAAGATTGCGTAATGGATGAGATAAACAATCGCAGATAATGCAAGCAGCAATAAACCCAAGCGAATCTGCCAACTTAAGCGTTTCATGTGGCATCATCCCTTCCTTTATGTGATGCAGTAATCATTGCCGCACAACATCCCCAAGCTTTGCGAAGCACCTGGGCGAACGAAGTGGTGGCAAAGCCTGAGTTATAGGCGCAAAAACAGTAGAGCGAAGCAACCATGAAGTTATAGGCCAACGGTGCGCTCTAATTTCTAACCAGTTTACCACAAGGCATCAACGTTGCAATATACTACTTCAATAATCCTTCAAGCCTTTTGTTTACCTCACCCCAGTTAACGATATTCCAGAATGCATCGATAAATTTGGCTCTTTCATTCTTGTAATCAAGGTAGTATGCATGTTCAAAGACATCGAGAACCATTAGAATTCGAAACATAGGGTAGATGTTAGTGTTGTGCTTCTCTATCTGCATTATTATCGGTCTATTGGTTTGCTTGCAGAAAGTTAGTGCTGCCCATCCGGAGCCTTCTACGCCAATAGCGGCTTGAGTGAATTCCTTTTTGAATCTCTCAAAGCTACCAAACTCTTTCTCTACCATCTCGCCGAAAACCCCGCCTGGTTTTCCACCGCCTTTGCCAGTTGGCGCTAAGTTGCCCCAGAACAATGAGTGAAGTAAATGCCCTCCTATGTTGAAGGACAGTTCCTTTAAAGTGGCTCTAATATCTAGGGTGGTATCCTCTTTTCGTGCTTTGTCGAGCTTCTCAAGTATTGCATTCGCGCCATTAACGTATGCTTGATGATGTTTACTGTGGTGAATCTTCAATTGCTCTTCAGATATATATGGCTCTAGGTCCTTGTATTCATAGGGCAGTTTTGGCAAAGAGTAAAACTTGGTTGTTTCCATATTTCCCCCCCTTTATTTTATTAACTCATCAATCTCTTTCTTGCCCTCTTCTAATTCCCTTTTTTGCTCTTCATCTTGTTTTAGCAACAGAGCTTGAAATTCTCCTACATGGGTCTTTTCCTCTTTTGCTATATCCAAAAGAAGCTTCTTAATATTTCTATTTTCAGTCATGACTGCCAATTGCTCGTAGAGATTTACAGCATCTAATTCAGCTATTATTCCGACTCTCAGTGTCTCTCTATCCAAATCCTCTTTTCTTACCTTGTCAAGATTTATCGGTATTGTTGATAGCATTTTCCCACCTCCTACTTGTTTGTTATAAATTCGACCCTTCTTAATGTTTTATCATTTTCCAGGCCCAATGTCCATGATTTCATATCACGTTTTGCAGATAAGGGAAGTTCGTGCACTGGCAAAAACATTAAGCATTAATTGTTGTTGGAACTATCTTTTTTGTATCACCTGCCTTAATGCATTCACCCAAGATAAATAATGCCGGTAGCATTATATATAGCTTTGATAAGGAGGTTTTAGCTATATCTTCAATCAGAATCACTGTGATAATTACAATGGCAAAAAATATTATTACAGCATTGCGGGAAAGAGATATTTTTGCTTCTTCTTTCATAATATTTCCTCTATTTGGTGGATTAATAAATTAAGATATGGATATTCTGGTTTTTAGGTCTTTCGATTTCGTTTAACATCGAAATATACGAACTCTGTGCGTGTCTCGGCCTAGCCTGCATTATCTCATGCCATATCTTTTAATATATCACAATTATAACAAAGCCAATTTTATGCTAGTTGGGTGGTTTTCAGTTTGAGAGGAGATGGCAAATAGGCGATAAATGTAAAGTATCCCGCCCCAAGCTGCGGCTAAATAATGCTATGTTTGATTCCGTGCTTATTTAGGATTGATTTGATCGGGATTTGATCGAGCACTTCATTTAGTTATGCTCTTTTGATAAGAGATAGAATCTCCTTTTGTTGCTCAGAGGATAACTTTTTAATGCCGTCTTTGATTATCCAGTTGGTATTGGGATTTCCAAGGAGTGCCCATTTCTGGCATAGCTCAAATACTAGGTTTGGATTGTATCTTGAGGCATTTCTGAGCACATTGGCCACGGATTTCTTGACATAAAGGTTATCATCCTTCTTTAATTTCTCAATAACAGGGAGCACTTTGTCAGGATTTCTTCTAGCAGCCTCTCTTAAGCCCTCACTTGAAGTTCTTCTAACATTCGGGTTACTATCATTGGCCCAGTGTAACATCTCTTGAATCATTTCATCGGTTTTCTTCTTACTAATTTCAACCAAGCAAGTGGCGGCTACCTCCCGCACTTTCCAGTCATCACTTTGGGCCAACTGCTTAATTCTAGGAAATGCTTCTTGGGGTTGTTTAATTCCCAGCTCAACCAGATTTTTGACCTCTTCTACTTTAGTAACCACTTTTATCCTCCCTTCTTTCTAAGTTTTAGTTCGATGCCCGCTTCTCGAGCCAAGCCTTGAATAATTCCCCTGAGTGTGGTTGCCTTGGCTTTTATGTCCGAGTTATCGATCTGATTGATAGCCAGCTTTTCCTTTAACTCACTTATCGCTTTATCAATCAGTCCAGAAGGCATAAGTGCCACAGCCAGGCAATAGAAGCTCATTGACCTGCCTTCATTGTAGTTGGTGAGCAGATTCTCCAGTAGTAGTCGCCGCTTTCTTTGCTCTTTCAGCCAATCCTTCATCCCAGTTCCCTTAATCCTTTCCAGGTTCTGCACGGCAGTTTGGCTCCATTGGTCTGCTCCCCAACCCCTTCGAGAATACCTTTCACAAGGATATTCCTGACACTCAGCGCAGGTAGTGAATCCTTTCTTCATCACGCAGCATCGGTAGATGCTACACCATGAATGCTGCTCACCTAATCGACAGCCGATACACCTGCTTGGCGCTTTCGACTGATATTTGCTACACAAACCACAAAATATTCCGCAGCAACCTGCGAGATTAAGTTCTTCCATTACGCTCATTTTAGCTTAGGGCAAAAGCCACACCAGTTGTCTACAGGATTCGTTGGCTGAAAAGCCGTGTGGTAAAGGTATCTCGGTAACTGCCCACTCTCTATGATTATAACAAGTTCGCCTATTTCTTCTTAATGGGGTAGCGGATGATGGTCTTCTGGACTTTTGCATCAGGGCTCGTGAGGTATTCCTCCTCATGAACGCCGGCTATCTCGTAACCGTTTTCCTCGATGAATTTATGCAGGCGCTCAACCGTGGCTCCCTCTTCACTATAAGGCCCGATGTGGAGAATCTGTGCCACTGTGCCGTAGTCCCATTTTTCAATCTTGACTTCGATGTCGAGGACTTTTTGTGGCAGAGAAGTCGTATCTTCGGGAATAGGCAGACCACAGATTCCAAGCCATTCATCCTTAGGGACAAGGTGGGCATTGGGCCACCTTGCTCGCAGCTTGTCTATTTTAAATTCGATGCCTTTCTTTTTGAGTTCGAACTTCAGTTTGTAGACTGAACCATAGAGCGCTGGCAGGAATTCTGGCATTACCTTGTTTGGGTCACCCTTCATATAGACCACGGCCATCTTCCGCGATGGCGTTTCAAGGATTTGTGGCTCCTTTGTGGAAATCGATTTCTTTGGCACCATGTGAATACCTCCTTTCTTATATAAGTATAGCGTTTTGTTTGCACTATCTGCATTTTAGCTCTGATTTTGCGTATTCAAGTGGAGTTTTCTATCGCTTATGGAGCGGGTGTTGACCTCAGCCGCCCTTGGGTAACATCGGCTTAAGGCCCAAATTTACTTGGTAAACTTTAGCACAACTGAGGTTTCAATCTGCCTCTCAGGGATGTTCCAATATGTTCGCAGGAGTCTATCCTTTTCCTCGAGTGGTACTAGCTTGAAGCTGTGTTTCTCATAAAATCGGGTGGCCCAGGTGGCATCGGCCCAGGTTCCCACCAGGGTTTCGGGAGTTTCGGCTAAGCTTATTAGGTGTTCAAGTAACTTACTGCCGATTCCTCTTCCCTGGCATTTTGTAGCTACATAGGTATGCCTGATCAACGTAGTATCTTTGACAGGTTGGATTCCTGCTACTCCAAGTAAATGGTCATCTTCTATCCATCCGAAGAATCTAACACCAGCTTCAATTTCCTCTTTTAGTTCCTTGGCTGACATATAAGGTTCCTTCCACCTATCACTCGGAATTACACCTTTGTAAGCCTGTGCAGCATCATTTATGACCTTTAGGATAGCGTCAAAGTCTGAGGGCGATAGACTGCGAATCATTTTTACAGTTTTTTGGTCATTGCTATATGTGGGATTCCCACTTCTTCAAATGGCGCTCCTTCTTGTCGGAAGCCGAGCTTTTCATAAAACCCTGCAGCGGACTGCTGCGAATCCAATATTACTTCTAATGCCCCTTTTGTCTTAGCCAATCCTAAGGATGCTGCGATTATTCTTTTACCGATTCCTTGGCCTCGATAGGGTTTTAACACAGCAATCCTCTCAAGCTTCGCTTGGATACCAATTTTGTACCTAATTCTCGCAGTTCCAATTGGAATGTCGTTATCATAGGCAATAACATGGTCTGAATTCTGGTCCAGCCCATTAATGTCCACCTCTCGTTTTATTCCTTGTTCTTCGGTAAAGACTTGGCGTCTTACTTCCTGGGCGTCTTTTAATTCTTGTGAAGTCTCAACCTTCTTAACTATTAAGTTAGTCATGTTTGGTGGTGAATGTTTATTTAGCTTTTTGGTCATTGCGATGTGTGGATTCTGGCCACCCTAACCAAGTGGTCACCTTCTATCTAGCCGAATAAGCTACTGCCAGTTTCGATTTCTTCATTCAGTTTCCATTGTAACTAGGTTGACTCTGCCTCCCGGGCCCTGGCTCGTCGCCCCCTTTCTGAGACTACTACTGCTCCCAAGCCAAAGAGGATGGCAGCCAGTCCAATGAAGAAGCCTAAGTAGGGGATTAGCCTCAAGAGCCTAAGGATGACAAGTCCCAAAGCTAGGGCTCCGACCATGATGGCTTTACTCTCCACCCTTCTGAAGCGGCCAATAATCCACCGCCCGATAAATAAGCCCACAGGGATTTGGGCCAGGTAAATAGCTATCCCCCAGAGAGCCAAGGCAATTAATCCCACGGGGATACCGATAATAGTGATGCACACTATTATAGCGGCGATAGGAGTAACAAACAGGATAAGAGTTCCCCAGCCAGCGCTGGCCCCAGGTCTACTTCGTATAGACTCAGCGATAGATGTCAATCGTCTTGGGGCAAGGAGAATGATAACTAGCCCTGCTATCAAAGCCATTATGAAGCCTGTTACCTTACCTCCTATGCCAGAGAAAAGGACGAAGGGGAAGGGTTTAGCTCGTTTTTCCTTTACTTCAGGCAGGTTATGAGTGGTCATGCCACCAATTTGGGCACCGGATTGGATATCAGCTTCTTCCTCACAGGTGTAGGTTAGGTCGCCTTGAATATTTGCCGTAGGCAATATTGTCAGGCTCTCAACTTTGAGAGCAACGTTTCCCTTTACCCCGTTGCTTATGGTGACCTTGCTTCCTCCACCCTTGATGTCACCCTCAATAAGTCCAGCAATGCGTGCAATTCCAGCGCCGAAAAGGAGGTCACCACCAATTTTAGCTGTACTGGCTATATTCACCTCGCTACAACCAACCATCACATCACCGCTAACATCGCCGTTAATGTTGATAGTTTCGCCTGCTGCCCGCACAGCATGGCTAATATCACCATCGATGTTGACTGTCCTGCCAGCAGCCATAATGCTGCCGTTAACTACGCCAGTGACGGTGATTGTGCTACCAGCAGCCCAGAGGTCGCCATTAATAGTGCCACTAATGGTAATGGTCTCAGCAGCCACATAAAGGTCATCGTCAACTACCTCTCCACTAACTATGGTGACAGTTGCTCCACTGCGAGTATCAAATGCTAAAACTGGCTCTGCAGTGAATATCATCAGTAGCGTGACTATAAGAATGGCAGCCAGCCCTTTAAAAATATGTTTTACCATACTCTCCTCCTTATGAGCCCCATATTTGGTTAACCATGCTTATAGGCAATGTCATGGTTTTTGCGGTTGCTGAAATTGTATGGAGATCACTTCGCTTCCCGCTTCAAATAACTGTGACTTGATTTCATGCACTAAACCCCAGGATTGTGCCTCCTCTGGGTTCAATGTCGTCCTTTCAAGCATGGCATTCGTTACATCCTTTACACTTTTGCCCGTGTTTGCCGCAATTACTTTTGCGATGTTCTCGATGTCAATTCTTAATCCTTTTAACCTTTCTTCTAGCTGTTTTTCTTCTAAATTCTGGTTTCCCTTAAATTGGGCGTTAACACCGTGAAGCAAGAATCTCGCTTGGGGCACTGACAGCCTCCTTGAGCCAGCACAATATAGGACGATGCCTATTGAATCCACGCTACCGAAGTTGTGCGTAGTTATCGTGGCGGGCACCCCTTTCAGGTAATTATACGTGCTCAAACCGTGAATAACAGAGCCGCCAGGTGAGGAGATAAGGATGATAAAATCCCTTACTCCCTGCTTCATTTTCTGGTCAATAGCATTCATAAGAGCGTTGACTGTAGCATCTATGACAGGGGCGAAGAACTTAATTACCACTAGTTTCGTAGCCATGTTTGTCTCCTCCTTAAAATAACGCTGATGTTGTTTAACATATGGTGAACCTCCCATCATCTTTTGAGGTTGAAAGTTTATGCACCTTTTTCTCCAGCCATCCTATTTTCTCTACTTTTCTAATGTCGAATTCTGGCACATAAGGCTTGATATCCAGAAGGGGAGTTCCATCTACGATGTCTATATCTTGAATATGGAGTATATTCTCTCTAATCTTGATAAGACGCACTACCGAGATGCCAATCGAGTTCGGTCTACTTGGACCTCGCATGGCAAAGACTCCATGCGCTTCGTTATCCATATACGGTTTTACTTTTAAGAGCGATTCTTTGGATAAATGGAAGTGGTATATCAAAATAATGTGAGAAAAGCCTTCAACATCTTTTAAGCCTTCGGCATATTCTGGGAATACCTCAACCATTCCATCGATACCCTTGCCACCCGCAGGTTGTATAGGTGTTCCTTTGGGTTCTTTGAACGGAGAATGGATGACTCCGATTGGCTTGTACTTTATCTCATTCATAGTTTCATTATTTTATCGTAGACCAATTAATCTTCTTTTCTTGGCTTAGTTTCTTAGCTTTTAGATATGACCACCAGAGAATGTCAAAAATCATCACCTTTGTTAGGCATACAAGGTTATTTCCAGAAATGGTTTTCAAAATCAGAGTTAGATTTTGCATATTATCGCCCTCGCCTAGATTCTTATAATAATCAATGAAGATTCGATTGGATTGCTCTTCCGTCCAGTGAGGATTGATTTCCTTACAATATTCTTCCTGAAGTGCATTATCAAGTATTGGAATGATCTCTGGATAAAGTGTATGTAGAACCTTCGTAGCTTTTGACAACCCGATTGTTTTGATTTTCAACAGTTTCTTAATAACCCTCTCATTGAGTTCATTAACATAATCATTAATAGCTTCATCATCCAGTTCCAAAAAACTATCGAGGCCATATTTATTATCATATTGAAATATGCGCAAATCCGTTGCGCCTTCAGTTACAATCTTGCATTCTGGAAGTACCTCTTCCCCTATACGTGCGCCTATTTTATTTGCATCCTCAACTTTCCTTTTACCTTTCAAAAGCAGAAGGTCGTAGTTCTCATAAAAATCGCTTTGGAAACAGTAGGACTCAATTAAAGCAACGGGGTCAAAAACTTCGAATGGTATTTTTGAGAATAGAAGGAATTTCATTTTAAAACCTCCTGCATATTGCGGCTAACATCTGATTAGATGAAGTAGAGGAAAGCCATTTCTATGTACCTGCTCTGATTATAGCAAATATCGTGGAGTTAGGAGGTCGTTTAGCACCCCCCTCCTGTCATTCTGAGCAAAGCGAAGAATCTAGACCCTTCGCTATCGCTCAGGGTGACAAAAGAAACGCTCTCAGAGTTAGTAGTTTCGGTATCGGTTGAGAGTAAAATTGAGGTTGGGAAGCTTTGCTGTGCTATACTTATAGATAGATAGGAGTTAGCTATGAAAGATAGGGATAAGGTAAATCTTGGAGGCAAGCTAGAATCTTTGGCCAAGAATGTGGGGGCAACTTACTTCGGCATAGCTGACCTTACTCCTGCCAGGCAGTGTATTTCAGAGCAAGGCGGAGAATTTCTAGCTCAGTTTCCGCGAGCTGTTTCTCATGGTTTCGTTCTTATGGATAGCATTGTAAATGCGCTGAGATATCATAGCGATGCTGCTGCCATACATACCTATTGGTATCACGCGCATCAAATTGTAAATCCCCGCATAGACTCGATTTCTTTGATGTTAGCCCAATCCCTGGATAAAGCCGGTTTTCAAGCTTTCATTGTCCCATCTTCTCAAAGGGTGGGTAAAACTAGACTTGCTGGTGTGTTCTCCCACAAATTAGCAGCTCATTTAGCCGGACTGGGATGGATTGGCAAGAGCGCTTTGCTCATTACGCCAAAACATGGTCCCCGCGTGAGGTGGGGTACCGTGCTCACGGATGCTCCGTTGGAAGCTGGAATGCCTATGGATGAGATGTGCCAAGACTGCCGCGTATGCGTGGAAGCTTGTCCCGTGCATGCTTTTACTGGACAGGCTTTTGATAGGCCCCGACCAAGGAGCGAGATATTTGCTGCTGAAGCATGCGACCGCTATGTTAGTGACCAAGAGCAGACCATTGGTGCACGCGCCTGTGGTATGTGTATTTATATCTGCCCGTTCGGGCAAAAGAATTAACTAAAAACTTTCCTTGGCAATGCCTGTAGTTTGCTTTTCAGGTCTGCGTTCGGTAAACGGCATTTCTGTCTGCCTATTTTAGCTATGGTATATTATAATTAATGGGGGTCTTATGGGAGATATAACTAACGTAAGGCAGCGAATAGAGGAGCTACGGGGTTTAATCAACTACCACAATTACCGTTATTATGTGCTGGATAGCCCCGAAATCAGTGATGCTGAATATGATGAACTGATGAGGGAGCTTAAACAACTCGAGTCTGAGCATCCTGAGCTTATCACGCTTGATTCGCCTACGCAGAGGATTGGTGCCCCACCTGTAGAAGAGTTTGGAGTGGTGGAGCATCCTGAGCCTTTGTTGAGTTTGGCTAATGCCTTTTCTTATGAGGAATTAGCGGCTTGGCATAAGAGAGCTAGTAATCTTTTAGCTGGGCGTAGCTTTGACCTTGTTTGTGAACCTAAAATTGATGGGCTAGCGGTAGCTTTGACTTATGTTGATGGCTTGCTGGTCACTGGCGCAACTAGGGGGGATGGCTACCGGGGTGAGAACATCACTCAGAACCTAAGAACTGTTAGAAGTATTCCTCTCTCTGTACCAAAGGAAGCACCCCCCAGATTTGAGGTAAGAGGTGAAGTTTATCTCCCCAAGGCTGGTTTTAAGAAGCTTAACGAAGAGAGAGCTAAAGAGGATTTGCCCCTTTTTGCTAATCCTAGGAATGCCGCTGCCGGGTCAGTAAGGCAGCTTGATTCTAGTGTTACCGCCAAGCGTCCTCTGGATATATTTATCTACGGCTTAGGCCCAGTGGAAGGAAAGGCGGTGCCTGATACCCATTGGGGGATTATGGAATACCTCAAGTCTTTGGGCTTCAAAGTGAATCCTAACATTGCTCTATATCACACTGTGGATGAAGTGGAAGAATGTCATCAGAACTGGGTGGAAAAGCGGAATGATTTGCCTTACGAGGCTGATGGTATGGTGGTGAAGGTTAATCCAATTGCCTTTCAGCGAGAACTTGGCACGGTAGCTCACGAGCCCAGGTGGGCCATTGCTTATAAGTTCCCTGCCATCCAAGGCACCACACGCCTTGTTGATATTGGTGTAAATGTGGGAAGGACTGGAAGTCTCAATCCTTATGCTATTTTGGAGCCAGTTCAAGTAGGTGGAGTGGTTATTAGCCAGGCAGCGTTACACAATGAGGAAGACATCCACCGCAAAGATATTCGCATTGGCGATGTTGTTGTTGTGCAGCGTGCTGGCGAGGTTATTCCTGAGATAGTTGGCCCGGTGAAAAGTCGCCGCACTGGAGAAGAGAAGATTTTTGTCATGCCTAGCCGCTGCCCGGTATGCGGAAGTGAGGTGATAAAGCCTGAAGGTGAGGCTATGCACAGGTGCACCAATGCTGCCTGCCCCTCTCAAGCTCTGGAGCGAATTAAGCACTTTGTCAGCCGTGGAACTATGGACATAGATGGCGTGGGTGAAAAACTATGCCAAGCTTTATTTGAAGCTGGCCTGGTCAAAGACGTTGCCGACTTATACTATCTTACTAAGGAGCAGTTGTTAGGCTTGGAGAGGATGGCTGATAAGAGTGTGTCTAACGTGCTTAATTCTATTGAAGGAAGCAAGAATAGGCCTTTATCTCGGATTATCTTTGCCTTGGGAATTCTCCATGTGGGCGAGGAGTATGCTGAGTTACTAGCGGAAAACTTTAGTAGCATAGGTGATTTAGCTAAAGCTAGTCAGGAAGACCTTCTATCTCTTCCATCAATCGGACCCAAGATAGCTGATAGCATTGTGACTTTCTTCAGGCAGGAAAGGAACAGGCAAATTATTGAGAAATTAAGGAAGGCCGCTGTGAGGCTGGAAAGGGAGAAAGTCGAGGAGGCCAAGCCTGAAGAATTACCTTTAGCTGGATTAGAATTTGTTCTAACGGGGAAGTTGGAATCTTTTACCCGTCCAGAGGCAGAAGCTAAGATAAAGGCTTTAGAAGGCAAGACAGTCTCAGATGTCACCAAGAAAACCTCATATCTTGTGGTTGGTGTTGACCCTGGCTCTAAGCTAGCTAAGGCGCAAAAATTGGGGATAAAGACACTCAGCGAGGCTGAGTTTATAAAATTGCTAAATCAAAATACTTCCTCATTTTGAATCTCTTCGATGACATCTTTAAGTAGGTTGACATAATAAACAGGCAATTCAGCTATATCAAAGAATCTCGCATCCTCTACTTCGTCCCCAGGAATTAGTTTTCCACTCTTTACTTTAACTAGATATTTCACTACCAGCATATCTCCATAAATCTCCTTGTCTTCTCGTCTAACTGCTCCGATTAATTTTACTATCTTCCCGGATATTCCAGTCTCTTCCTTTAGCTCTCTCAGACAAGCTTCTTCTGGCGTTTCTCCACTTTCGATAAAACCTGAAGGAGCCCCCCACATACCCTTTCTGGGTGGCATTCCTCTTTTAATCAATAAAAACCTCTTATCTTTTACTGCAACCGCTAATGCCACTGGCAAAGGATTTTTGTAATCAATAAAATCACATTTAGGGCAATATTTTCTCTCCCTTCCTTCAATCATTCCTACTTGAAGAGGAGTTCCACAAATTGGGCAGTAGTTATATTCTTTCATCTATTTTCCCAATAAGAGTAAAACATATCTTCTTTTAGTCTATAATATATCATGAAGTAAGACCGGTGCTAATGAAACTCGTTGTTGGCTTGGGCAATCCTGGTAAGGCTTATGCGCGTAATCGTCATAACGTTGGCTTTCGCTGCTTGAATTATTTTGCCAAGCTTCATTCTATTCGTTTTGACCGCAGGCAGTGCCAGGCTAGGGTAGGCACCGGCGAATTAGGAGGCGAGAAACTACTGCTTGCCAAGCCAAGAACATTCGTTAACCTCAGCGGCAAAGCAGTAAGTCGCTTGGTGAGTAAGCATAATGTTCCTCTAGGTGACCTTTTAGTAATTCATGATGACCTCGATTTGCCTCTGGGCAAGATTCGTCTGCGTCCCGGTGGTGGTTCGGGTGGGCATAAGGGGATGGAATCTATCATTTCTGTCCTGAAAAACGAGGATTTTCCTCGAATCAGAGTTGGTATTGGACGTCCTCAAGTAGGGGGATTATCTAATACTGGTGAAGATGTTATAGTCAGTTATGTGCTCAGCGACTTTACTCCTCAAGAGGAAGAACTAATCAAGTCAGTAATTGCTAGTGTAGCTGAAGCTATTGATTGTTTCCTTAATCAAGGGATGGAAGTGGCGATGAGCAGGTTCAATTAGCGAATCAAGGCTCTAGTTGATAGTATGGTATAATTTGTGAGTTGAAAAATGATCATTGCTATTATTGGAGATTCTTCCTGTTCCACAGAAGAAGCTAAGGTAGCTGAAACTGTGGGTGAGCTACTGGCACAGCGGGGTGCCACTATAATTTGTGGTGGTTTGGGTGGTGTGATGGAAGCAGTCTGTCGTGGGGCTAAATCAAAGGGTGGCTTGACTGTTGGCATTTTGCCTGGCGAAGATTCAAGCATGGCCAACACGTGGGTAGATATTCCGATAGCCACCGGCGTAGGCTATGCCAGAAATATGGCGGTGGTGAAATCAGCTCAGGCAGTGATTGCCATTGGGGGTAATTATGGAACACTCAGCGAGATTGCTTATGCCTTAAAGAGAAACATCCCAGTTATCGGCTTAAACACCTGGGCGCTGTCTCGAAATGGTAAAGAGGATGATCCTATAATCAGAGCCCATAGCGCTGTAGAGGCGGTAGATAAAGCTATTTCTTTGGCTAAAAAGAAAGGTGGGTCGAGTTTAAGATGGACAACATAGAAATGGCTACTATCGAGCGTATTAGGGCCAGGGAGATTCTCGATTCGCGGGGCAATCCTACGATAGAGGTAGAGGTGATGTTGGTTGATGGCACCGTTGGTGTAGCTTCCGTTCCTTCGGGGGCAAGCACTGGTAAGTATGAAGCTGTGGAGCTGCGTGATGGGGATAAGAGCAGGTATGGTGGGCTTGGAGTTCTTAAAGCGGTGAGTCATGTTAACGCTGATATAGCTCCAGAAATAGAGAGAATGCCGGCTTTGGAACAGGCGGCTATAGATCAGAAGCTGATTCAGTTTGATGGCACGGCGAACAAATCTCGTCTCGGAGCCAACGCTATCCTGGGGGTGTCTTTAGCAGTAGCAAAAGCTGGGGCTAATTTTCTGGGTATTCCACTGTATCGTTATTTGGGCGGAGTAGAAGCCAATCTTTTGCCTATTCCTATGTTGAATATCCTGAATGGTGGGAAGCATGCTTTGGACTCTACTGACTTTCAGGAGTTTATGATAGTGCCTCTGGGCGCAGACACGTTTGCTAGAGCTATGCAAATGGGCAGTGAGGCATACCATTGTTTGCATAAAGTTCTTAAAGATAAGGGTTTAAATACCAACGTAGGTGATGAAGGTGGTTTTGCCCCCAAACTTTCTTGTAATAAAGAAGCACTAGAGCTAATCCTGGCAGCTATTGACTTAGCTGGTTATAAAGCTGGTGAAGATTTATTTCTTGCTCTTGACCCGGCAGCGAGCAGTTTCTATCAAGATGGTAAATATGTCTTGTCTCGAGAGGGCGTTACCCTTACTTCAGTAGAGATGCTGAACTATTATGCTAACTGGGTATCTAATTATCCTATTATCAGCATAGAGGACGGCTTGGCGGAGGATGACTGGTCTGGCTGGATACTGTTTATGGCTAAATTGGGCAAGGAGATTCAGCTTGTGGGCGATGACCTTTATGTTACCAACATTGAGCGTCTTGAGAGAGGCATGGCAGAAAAAGCCTCCAACTCAATCCTTATTAAGCCAAATCAAATAGGCACGCTTAGTGAAACCTTAACGGTTATCAAAAGGGCACAGAAAGCGGGATGGACGACTGTCATTAGTCACCGCTCTGGTGAGACTGAAGATACTACCATAGCTGATTTATCGGTAGCAAGTGATGCTGGATTTATTAAGGCTGGTGCTCCGTGCCGTGGTGAGAGACTGGTTAAATATAATCGCCTTCTTAAGATAGAGCAGGAGTTAGGGGATAGTGCTCGCTACGCGGGCAAAAAGGCTTTTTATAATCTGGAGAAGATGAAGTCGTGGAAGTAGTAAGTGGTGTGCATCGGATAAAGCTTCCCTTTCCTGAGGGCATTCCAGAGTATACCAATGTGTATGTAGTGGAGGGAAGCCGGGGCAATATACTGGTTGATAGTGGCTGGGGCAGCTCAGAAGTGCTCTGGGCTTTTAGGGAGGGGCTAAGAGAGAATCATCTTAAGTTCCAGGACATTAATTGGATTGTTATCACTCACATCCATCCCGACCATTACGGTTTGGCAAGCAAGCTAAAAGAATTTTGTGGGGCTGAAGTGGTTATGCATAGAGTTGAAGCGGGACTTATCAATTCAAGGTATAAAGATTTTGCTGGACTGCTCAAGCAGATAGAGGAGGAACTCAGTAGAAATGGCGTTCCTCAATTTGAACTGTCTAAGTTGACTGAGGCCTCGATATGGATGAGGCAATTCGTTTCGCCTGATTTACCTGATGTTATGTTAGATGATGGTGATAGGCTTTCTAATGGTTCATTTGAATTCGAAGTATTACGAACGCCAGGGCATTCACCAGGTCATATATGTCTTTATGAGCCGAGGAAAAAGTGGCTCTTTTGCGGAGACCATGTTTTGTTTAAAACTACTCCTCATGTGGGCTTCCACCCCCAATCGGGAGATAATCCCCTGGGAGACTACATCGATTCTTTGGAGAGGTTAGAGGCTCTTAAGGCTAATTTCATCTTTCCGGGGCATGGGCCAGTGTTCAATAGCCTGAAGCTGAGAGCAGCGGAAATACTCCATCATCATGAGCAGAGAGAAAGAGCCATTATAAAGGCCATGAGTAGCGGTTTCAGAACAGCCTATCGAGTGGCTACTGAGATTCCCTGGAAACCTGAAGCAGGTGGTATTGCCTTTAAAGATTTAGCGCCTTGGGACAGGCGATTAGCTATATTGGAAACTATTGCTCACCTTAGGTTATTAATGGTTGAGGGTAAAGTAGGCAAGATTGACCAGGAGGGCATTTCTTTATACTTATCTAAAGACTAATCCTCTTTGTCATTGCGAGCCGAAGGCGAAGCAATCTCATAATGTTATGCTCAGAGAGGAGGGTAGAAATGGCAACGAAAGTAGGTATTAATGGCTTTGGGCGTATTGGGAGATTGGCTCTTAAGGCAATAAAACAGCGTGCAGCTAATAAATTAGAGGTGGTGGTGGTGAATGACCTTACTGATGCTAAGACTAATGCTCACCTTTTCAAATATGATAGCAATTATGGTGCCTATCCTGGCAAGGTGGAGGCTAAAGATGATTCCATCATAGTTGATGACAGGGAGATAAAAGTCTTAGCTGAACGTGACCCAGCCAAAATTCCTTGGCGGGACTATGGGGTGGATATTGTGATTGAATCGACAGGTCTCTTTCGTGAGGCTGCCAGGGCAGCTAGCCATCTTCAGGGCGGAGCGAAAAAAGTGATTATTTCGGCGCCAGCCCGGGAGGAGGATATAACTGTTGTCCTTGGTGTTAATGAAGGGCAATATGACCCAGCTAAGCATTACATCATATCCAATGGTTCTTGCACCACTAACTGTATTGCTCCTGTGGTCAAAATTCTCCAGCAAAATTTTGGAGTCAGTCGCGGGCTAATGACCACCATCCACTCTTACACTAATGATCAAAGGATTCTGGATGTGTTTCACCGTGACCTACGTCGGGCAAGAGCCGCTGCTATGAATATCATACCTACTACTACTGGTGCTGCTCGTGTTGTAGGCGTAGTCATTCCTGAGCTTAAAGGGAAAATACATGGCATCGCTATAAGGGTGCCTACTTCCGTAGTGTCTATCGTTGACTTTGTGGCTGATTTAGATAGGGAGGTAACTGCCGAGGAAGTTAACCATGCCTTTCAGAGAGCTGCTGAAGGGGAACTCAAGGGAATTGTAGAATATTGTGATGAACCTCTGGTGAGCTCAGATTTTAAAGGCAATTCAGCCAGCGCTATTTTTGATGCCTTGAGCACTATGGTCATGGGTGGCAACATGGTAAAGGTGTTGGCTTGGTATGATAATGAATGGGGCTATAGCTGCCGCCTCGCTGACCTTGCTAGTTATATTGCTGGCAAAGGCTTATAATGTATTGGCAAAACTGTGATATGGACTAAATTGGATATAGGAGGTGAGATATGTTTTGTCCCAAATGTGGCGCTGAAAATCCCGAGGGGGCTAAGTTTTGCTCTAAGTGTGGTGCCGAGCTTGGTGTTTCTGCTAAGCCCTCGGAAACCAGCGTAGGGCTGTCAGCTAACGTAGCAGGGCTTCTGTGTTATGTTCTCGGTTGGATTTCAGGAATAGTTTTCCTGGTGATTGAAAAAAGGAACAAGTTCGTCAAATTCCACGCCTGGCAATCCATCATGACCTTTGGCGTATTGACCGTAGCAAGCTTGGTCTTGGGCTGGATTCCCATCATTGGTTTGGTTTTTGACTGGATTATTGGAATTCTGGGCCTTGTTTTATGGATTGTCTTGATGATTCAAGCGGGGACTGGCAAGATGTGGAAACTGCCCTGGGTGGGTAACTGGGCTGAGAGGCAGGCTAGCAAAGCTTCTTAGGCTTCGTTGCCCTTTTTGAACTCCAGCCAGCTTCTTAGCGTCGTTAATATAGAGGCTTGTTTCTCTAATCTTTCGTTCTGTTTGGTCTCTGGGCTCTAGAGTTCCGGAATAGAAGTAGTCGCCATAGAGGAGCTCAAGCTCTGCCAGCGCTTCTTTACGAATCAAGCTGCATTATTGAAGATCTGCTTTACTTTGCTCATTGGCAGACCTTCCCTGCTTTATCTAAATTTTGAACTTTCTTTAGTGTGAAGTCGATGGCTTAAGGTTTCTGCGCCCACTATAAACTTTTTCTCTCTCTTTTCGTTTTCATATATAATAGACATCAATCTGATGTCTATTGAGAAGGATGTAGTTTCCCGAGCAGTAAAGGGCGATGGAGGAGCCTTTGCTCAACTTTACGAGGAACATTTCGATAGGATTTATCGCTATGTTTACCTCAAAGTGGGGAATCAAGCCGAAGCTGAGGATTTAACTCAGGAGGTATTTGTTAAAGCTTTGGAGGCGATTGGCTCTTACAAGTGGCGGAATTTACCTTTCGTGGCTTGGCTATTTCGCATTGCCCATAATCAGGTAATAGATTATTTAAGAAAGCAAGGTAGAGTGGGAAAGGTAGCTTTGGAGGACGATATAACCTTAGTTAGTGGGTCAAATCCAGCGCTTATGGCTGAACGGGAGCTTGAAATTGAGGAATTGATTAACAATGTAAAGAAATTATCTCCGGCGCAGCGGGAGGTAATCTCACTCCGTTTTGGAAGTGAGCTTTCAGTCGCAGAGGCAGCTAAAGTTTTGGGGAAAAACGAAGGCACGGTAAAGGCTTTGCAATATAATGGCATAGTGGCATTAAGGAAATTAATGTTGGGTGATAGGTAGAGATGACTCGAAAGATAGAAGATATTCTTGACAATTGTTTGGAGCGCATATTTAAGAGTGAAAGCATTGAGGATTGCCTCAAGGCTTATCCTAAGCAAGCCCCTGAACTAGAGCCTTTACTCAAAGTTAGCCTTGTTTTTATGCAACGGTCCTCTGCTATTCAACCCGACCCTGAGTTTAAGGCAAGAGTTCATTCTCAGCTTCAAGCAATGCTTTATGCCAAACAGAAGAAAGAGGAAAGGAGAGCAAGGATTCCTATTTGGCAGAGGAGGTGGGCTTTGGCTATGGCTGCTATTCTAGGGTTTCTGCTTATTGGTGTGGGAACACTTGCTGCTTCAGCATATGCTTTGCCCGATGGGTCTCTTTATCCTGTCAAGTTAGCTGGGGAGCAGGTGAAGGTGGCATTAGCTTTTTCTGATATAGACAAGGCAAAGCTTCATATCCAATTTGCTGAGTGTAGAGCAGGTGAGATGGTTGAGATGGCGTGCCAGGGCAAATCCGATGAGATTTTTATGCTAACCGAGCAAGTTGCCAATCATTTGGACAAGGTGTATGTGATGGAGAAAACGCCGGAAGTCGAAGTCGAGGAAAAAGGGCCAAGAGCATCGGCTCCCACTCTGACTCCAGCCCTACCCGGTGGAGCTGAAGCTTATAGTAAAGGAAAAGATGCTGAGGAACTGGAGATAGTGCTAAGCCAAAGCCGGGCAAAGAGCTTAGCTGCATTAAGGAATGCCTTAGACAAAGCCCCTGAAGAGCTAAAACCAGTTTTACAGCAGGCTATTGAGGACATGGAAGAGGATTACAATAAAACAATTTCCATCATAGAAAGTGGCTCAAGTCAGTAATTTTGTTAAAAATCTTCCTTCATTAGGCGGTGAGGAGTATAATAAGGTTAGCATATGGGCTCGGAGGTTTTTTATCGTAAGTGGCGTCCGCAAACCTTAGCTGAGGTGGTGGGGCAGGAGCCGGTGACTCAAACTTTACGCCATGCTGTGGAGAATGGGAAAGTAGCTCATGCTTATCTTTTTTGTGGTCCTCGAGGCACGGGGAAGACTAGCACCGGGCGTATCCTAGCTAAAGCGGTTAACTGCCTTAATCAGGTAGATGGTGAGCCATGTGATGCTTGCGATATATGTCACTCAATCACTGAAGGCAAAGCTTTAGACGTAATAGAGATAGATGCTGCTAGTAATCGTGGTATTGATGAAGTTCGTAGCCTCAGGGAAAAGGTTAACTATGCCCCCAGCCGTGCTCGCTATAAGGTATATATTATAGATGAAGTCCATATGCTTACTGAGGCGGCTTCCAATGCCTTGCTTAAGACTTTAGAGGAACCACCTCCTCATGTCATTTTCGTCTTGGCTACTACAGAACCTCACAAGGTGATACCTACTATTATGTCGAGGTGTCAGCGCTTTAACTTTCGTCGCCTGTCCCAAACAGCGATAATCGGTAAGCTGGAGTTAATATGTCAAAAAGAGGGTATTCATATTGGAGTTGAATCCTTGAAGCTTATTGCTCGGGCAGCTACAGGAAGTCTCCGAGACGCGGAAAATATATTGCAGCAGCTAATTGCTTACCATGGCAATCAAATTGATTTGGAACAAGTTCAGACAGCGCTTGGTGTCAGCAGTGACCCTCGGGTTAGGCAACTGGCAAAGCATATTGTCAATAAGGATGTTTCTGCTGGTCTTCAAGTTATAAATAGCGTCAATAGCGATGGCGTTGACCTTCGCCAGTTTAATCTGGGGCTAGTGGAATATCTCCGAGGGTTGTTGCTGGCTAAGTCCCAATGTAATGAGGCTTTGGATGTTACTGCGGAAGATTTAGCTGAGATGAATGGGCTTGCGGCTAATGCCACTTTTGAATATCTACTCAAGGCGGTCAAACTTTTCTCCAGTGTAGATTTTCGCAGTGATAATTATTCCACTTTGCCTTTAGAGTTAGCTTTAATGGACTGTGCCTTATCTCTGGTGACTGGACGAGATGAGTCAACAATGACGGAACTTCCAGAGACGTCTCGGGAGTCAATCCAGCCCACTCAAGAAGCTGAATTTCCTGTAGTGGCAAACAATATTGAGACTTCAAGCCCCGTGAGATATTTACTATCTCACGGGGCAAGCACAGAGGTTTCTCAAGATATTGACTACTTGCGTAGTCGGTGGAAGGAATTCATTCAGTCTTTGCGGGGGGAGGGCTCCAGCGGCAATTTGGATGCCTTTTTGCGTAGTGCCTGTGAGCCAGTAGCTCTGGAGGATGATACTTTAGTATTAGGGTTTTACTATTCTTTCCATAAAGAGAAGATCGAAGACCCCAAATATCAACATCTGGTGGAGAGAAAGCTTAAAGAGGTTTTTGGTCAGCCTTACAAGCTGAAGTGTATCTTAGTTGACTACAAAAGGAAAATCCCACCTCAAGAGAAGGAGCAAAATCCTTTGATTAAGGCTGCGCTGGAAATGGGAGCTGAAATAAGAGAGGAATAAAAATGGTAACCACTGCTGAGCCTGTAACTAAGCTAGTTGAGGCATTTAATAAACTACCTGGGATTGGGCCCAAGAGTGCACAGAGATTAACTTATTATTTATTGAGCCGGCCAGGGGAAGAAGCCAAAGCTTTAGCTGAAGCTATTTTGGCTCTGAAGGAAAAGACAAGGCTGTGTTCAGTTTGTTTTTATATCACTGATTGTGACCCTTGCCGCATTTGCCAGGATAGAGAGCGTGACCATTCTAAAATTTGTGTTGTTGAGAGACCTTCAGATATTCCTCCTTTGGAGCGAACTGGGAAGTATAATGGTGTTTACCACGTGCTCCATGGGCCCATTAGCCCAGCGCAGGGAATAGGACCTGGGGAGCTAAAGGCAAAAGAGTTTTTATCCCGTCTTCAGGATGGTTCGGTAACTGAAGTGATCTTGGCAACCAATCCTAATCTAGAGGGTGAAACCACTGCTATGTATCTTCGGCGCATGATCCTGCCTTTAGGCATTCGCATTACCCGTTTAGCTCGTGGCTTGCCATTTGGTGCTGATCTAGAATACGCTGATGACATGACCCTGAGTCAAGCCTTGGAAGACAGACAGGAATTCTAAAAGGGTATGGATGGGAGCACCTCGAAGTTATCAAACTCAAGCTATCATTATCAAACAAACCAAGCTTGGAGAAGTTGACAAAATTCTTACTATTTATACCCCCGAGTTTGGCAAGCTGAAGGCGGTAGCTAAGGGGGTTTGCCGCCCGGGAAGCAAGTTGGGTGGCAATGTGGAACTTTTGACTCACAGCTTGCTGATGTTAGCCCGGGGACGTAACCTAGACATCGTTACCCAAAGCCAAACCATTGATGGTTTTCTAGTTTTGAAAAGTGATTTATGGCGCATGGCTTGTGGCCTTTACGTCTTAGAACTCATTGATTCCTTTACTTTAGAGAATAGTGGGAATCACCCCTTGTTTGATTTACTACTTGATACCTTACAGCGACTGTGTCAAGGAGACGATAGTGAAACTGTGTTACGTTATTTTGAACTTCATCTTCTTGATTATCTTGGCTATCGTCCTCAGTTGCACCGATGCGTTGGTTGTAATTCACCTATCAAACCAGTGGTTAACTTTTTCAGTTCTAGCCAGGGTGGCATTCTGTGTTCCCATTGTGGTCAAAAAGAGCCTGATTCACGTCCTCTATCGGTTGGTGCTTTGAAAATTCTTCGTTTGTGGCAAAGTTTTGATTATGCCACGGCAAGGCGGGTGAAAGTAAGATCAGAGTTGAGGTCAGAGTTAGAACAAGTGATGCCGGGGTATATAAAATATCTTTTGCAGCGAGAAGTTAAATCGATAGCTTGGCTACGGGAGTTAAGGAAAGAGTCAATAGTTGACAACAATTGTGGGAGGAATTAAAATCGCCCAGCAAGTGAAATTAATTATGGGATGGATTAATTTTGGATACGAATTGGCATTCCAAACCTGGCGATAAATTTGCTCGCCGTCCTCGAGCTAAAGCTCATCCTTCGAAGGGATGAGCCAAAATTTTGTGACGGAGGTAACGAAATGTATCTTATAATAGCCGGCTTAAGCGGCATAGGGAAAAGCCTTGCTGAGCTTCTTGTTAAAGAAGGGAATGAGGTGGTGGTTGTAGACTCAGATGAGGCAAGGTGCACTGAAATGGCAACATCCTCTGACGTGATGGTGATAACCGGGGATGCTACTAACAAGTCAGTTCTGGAGGAGGCGAGGGTCAAGAGAGCAGACGCTTTGGTTGCCTTAACTAATGATGACTCAGATAATTTAATGATTTGTATGTTAGCCAAAGAAATGGGAGCAAGGAAAGTGATTTCTCTAGTGAATGACGCAGTGCATGTAGAAACTTTTAAGCAAGCTGGGATTGGCTTCCAGGTTAAGCCCCATGCTGTGGTAGCCAAGCATATTTATCGCACGATTTTGCAGCCCTATGTGAAGGATTTTCTCTCTTTTGAAAGGGCTGAGATCTTCGAAATAGAGGTTGAGGAAGGCATGAAGTGTGTGGGCAAGAAAGCCTCCGAAACAGGGACTCCAAATGGTATGAAAATACTTGTGCTGGAGCGAGCGGGAAAATATTTGGATGAAGATACTAAGATGGAGCCCAAAGATTGGCTGACTCTCATTGTAGATTGGAAATCTACCAAAAAGGGAGTCGATTTTATGAATAGATGGTTCACCAAAGGCTAAGGTTAACCCTCCATATCCTTGGTTCATTTCTAAAATACCTCGCTTTAATCCAAGTTTTTCCCTTATTAGTCGCTGTTTATTATGGCGAGGATTGGCGGATTTTTTTATATTCGCTATCGCTTACTTTAGCTATCGGGCTATTTCTTGAATTTGGACTTAAAACCGACAAGGAAATAGAGCGTGCCGATGGTTTTACCATAGTGGCTTTCACCTGGCTTCTTATGCCCCTCCTTGGCGCCGTCCCGTATATCTTTCTGGGATGGAATTTCCTCAATGCCTTTTTTGAAGCCATGTCAGGCTTTACTACCACCGGTGCTACTATCCTTGAGGAGATAGAAGAACTACCTAGAAGTATGCTCTTATGGCGTAGCCTTACTCAATGGTTGGGTGGGATGGGGGTAATAGCTCTTTTTATTGCTATTTTACCCAGACTAGGAGTAGGAGGCTCTCAGCTCTTTGAACGAGAATTTCCTGGTCCTTTGCCTGAAAGGCTCCGTCCCAGAATTAAAACCACGGCAAGGATTCTTTGGACGATTTATGTCGCTTTCACCGCTGCTGAGATAGCGCTACTCTATTTCCTGGCTAAGCTTCACCTCTTTGACTCAATTTGTGTCTCTCTCTGCACTCTCCCTACTGGTGGATTTACCCCCACTACTGGAAGCATTGGAGCTTATGCTAATCCCTCAGCTGAATATATCATCATGGTCTTTATGTTCCTAGCTGGCGCAAATTTTCTTGTCCATTACCACGTTTTAAGGGGAAACCTCAAAATATTTAAAAATGAGGAATTCAGGCTTTACTTAATTCTTTTGATGGTAGCTGCGCTACTGTTAATCCTCTCTCAAGGACTTGGCTCATATCGGGACAGTCTCTTTCAGGCAATCTCGATCATGACTACTACCGGCTTTGTCACCTGCGATTTTGGCTCCTGGCACTTTGGCGCCAGAATGGTGCTTTTAGCTTTGATGTTCATTGGAGGCTGTGGTGGTTCTACCGGTGGAGCAATAAAGGTGGTGCGAACTTTGACCTTGCTGAAACATAGCTGGGTGATGATGAGAAAGGCTATTTCTCCCAAAGCTGTGATTCCGGTGAAATATAACCAAAAACCTCTCTCAGAGGGAATAATCCGAGATATAATCTCCTTCTTTTTTCTCTACCTCCTTGTGGCAGTTGTCGCTTCCATAACGCTTGGTTTCTTAGGGCTTGATTTGGAGACATCGCTCTCAGCGGTGGCAGCTACTTTAGGGAATGTAGGACCTGGCTTGGGTGGGGTGGGTCCAGCTTTAAATTATGCTTGGCTTCCTGGGGCGGGGAAGATCCTTTTAATTATCTGTATGTGGTTGGGGAGGTTGGAGTTATTTACAGTTTTGATGATATTTTTGCCCCGCTTCTGGCAAAGATAATTTATAATGGAAAAGCGGAAACAACCAAGCTATACTTAGTGGAACAATGATTAAGGTTGCTTTTCAGGGAGAAAGGGGTGCTTTTAGTGAGGATGCTGCGGTGAAGCTTTTTGGTGAGGGCATCGATTTTTTGCCTTGTATCCACCTCCGAGACGTTTTCCAGGCTGTGTTGGAAGTCAGCGTTGATTTTGGCGTAGTCCCTGTGGAGAACTCTCAAGCTGGTACATTAGCTGAGACCTATGATTTGTTACTAGCATATCCTCTTAATATATTTGCTGAGGTCATTCTCAGAGTAAGCCACTGCCTAATGGCTTTGCCTGGGGAAAATCTGACTAGTATAAGAACGATTTACTCTCATCCCCAAGCTTTGGCTCAATGTGGGGAATTTCTAACCAAATTGAAGGTCGAAGTTGTGCCTAGTTATGATACTGCCGGCAGCGCCAAAATGATAAAGGAGAGAGAACTGAAGGGATGTGCTGCTATAGCTAGTAAGAGAGCGGCTAATATTTATGTTTTAGAGATCTTGGCACCCGAAATTGAAACTAATGTTAATAATTACACCAGGTTTTTTGCTATCTCAAGGGAGAAAACTAAGCCAGCATTAAAAAACAAGACCTCTCTCGTCGTTGCCACGGAAAATGTGCCTGGTGCCCTATATAAAGTCCTGGGCATATTCGCCATTAGGAATATAAATCTGACGAAATTAGAGTCCAGGCCAAGTAAAAGCAAACCATGGGAGTATGTTTTTTATACCGATTTTGAAGGGCACATAGATAGTGAAGTTTATCAAGAGGCTATAAAAGAGCTTGAACAGGTAACCACCTTTGTCAAAGTTCTAGGCTCTTATCCTCAAGCTGAGTAGCAATTTACTCAATAGCGACCCTTAGCTTTTTATAAGTGGCAGCTAACTCCTCTGATATTACCCTGGTATTGGACAATACGGGCATAAAGTTAACATCACCTTGCCATCGGGGCACTATATGAGTATGGAGATGTTCTTCTATTCCAGCTCCAGCGACCTTGCCTATGTTTAAACCTATGTTGAAGCCATCGGGATTAAGCATCTCTTTTAAAAGAGCCAAGCTTTTCTTCACAAGATTGAAGTGGTCTGTTATCTCGGCATCTGATAAGTCCTGCAGATTTGCTATATGGCGATAAGGGGCTATCATTAGGTGTCCCGGGTTATAGGGGAAGGCATTCAAGATTATGAAGTTATTTTGGCTGCGGTGAAGGATGAAGTTCGTCTCGTCCTTATTTTCTTTAGATTTTTGGCACAGGATGCAGCCAGTCTCTTTCGGCCTAGTAACATATTGCATTCGCCATGGTGCCCAAAGCTGTTCCATAATCGATTTATCAGATACAAGAGCTAACCAATTTGGTAGCGCTTACTCTAAATAATCCCTGAGTTTTCGACTCTTGCTAGGGTGGCGCAACTTGCGCAAAGCTTTAGCTTCAATCTGGCGAATCCTCTCTCGAGTTACATTGAATTCGTGCCCCACTTCTTCCAAGGTTCGGGTATGCCCATCCTTGAGGCCGAATCTGAGCTGTAGCACCCTTTTCTCCCTTGGGGTAAGCTCATCAAGCACCCTATCTATCTGTTCTTTGAGTAACTGCTGTGAAGCAGCTTCGATTGGCGCCAGGCTAGTACGGTCTTCGACAAAGTCCCCCAAGCGACTGTTCTCCTCTGCGCCGATAGGTGTCTCCAGCGATATCGGCTCATGGTGAAATAGGTCTATAATTTCCTCTACCCTTTCGGGAGTCATATTTAATTGGTCGCCAATTTCTTTATAGCTTGGTTCGCGCCCAAGTTCCTGAGTTAGCTGTCGCATCGTCCGCAGTAACTTATTGATTGTTTCTACCATATGCACTGGGATGCGAATAGTGCGAGATTGGTCAGCTATGGATCGAGTGGTGCCTTGTCTGATCCACCAAGTGGCGTAAGTGCTGAACTTGTAACCTTTTCTATGCCGAAACTTGTCTACCGCTCGCATAAGGCCAATATTCCCCTCTTGGATAAGGTCGAGGAGGGACATACCATGTCCGATGTATTTCCTGGCTATGCTAACCACTAGGCGCAGGTTTGCCTCAGTGAGGTGTTCTTCTGCCCTTTTTGCCTCAGCCCTTACCTCTTCAAAGTGGGTTTTAAACTGCTCGTTATAGGAGTGAAGCTGGGAGAGGAATTTGTTGCTAGCCAGGAGAGCCTTTATCTCTTGCCCTGAAGTTTTATCTCCAATAAGGACCAACGATTGTGGTGGCAAGAGGCGGCTGTTCAAAGAAAGGTTTATTATGGCTTCCTCTGCTGCGGCAGCTTCTTTGCCTGTCTTTTGGGCAATGGCTGTTACCAATTCTAAGGCTAGCTCATTATCGATAGCAGCGCGAAATTTAGGATTTGTGCTTGTCTCTGCTAGACTACAAGAGATCTCGATGCCACAGTGCTCTTTGACGACTTCCATGATAGGGTAAGCCCGGGATAGTTGAGAAATTAGATCAACTACTATGTCAACTGCTGAAGGAAATTTCCTGTGCTTCTTGAAGTGTGCGTCTTCAATTTTCCTCAAGTGGTTTCTTTGCTCTATTTTGCTGGATAGTTCCTTCTCTTCAGCAGCTGTGAGAAGTGGCACCCTGCCGATGTCGCGAAGGTACATGCGAGCTAAGTCATCAATTATCTCCTGTTCCTCCGCCGCTACTACTAGTGGCTTAGCTTCTTTGGTGGTCACTTCCTCCGCAGTCTCTTCCTCAAGTGCGGCACCACTAACCTCAGCTTCACCATCGTCGGCGGGAGTCTCTTCTAGAGGTGATTCCTCATCCTCATTTATGCCAGGAGTTCTGCCTTTAATTAAATCCATCATCTAACCTCTTTTGTTCTCGCTGGTTTCCCTCGTTTAATGAAGATCTCCTTGAGTTGCTCACTGGAACTTATTCCCTCTTCATCCAGTTTAGCTAGCTCGGCATTCAGGCCCTCTTTCTCCCGGGTAAGATTGAACATTAGTTCTCTACCAGCCTCCAACCTTCTTGAGAATCTCTCTTGCAAACTAAGAATGCAATCGTTCAGAGCGTGTTGCCGCTCCCAGTCATTTTCATCCAGAATTGGCTTATTCATTAAGTAGTTTAGGTGTTCTAATAGATTGGCGTCAAGTTTCTCTTTAAGCTTAGCAATGTCTTCGGTGCGTTGCCACTTGATGAAAATCTCGCGATTCTCGGTGCTTTCAAAATGCTCTGTTGACAACCCTCGAGCCTCCTGGCGAAGTTCTGGATATTGGAGCAGCAGAGCCAAGCAATATTCCTCAATAGGATTGGACACGAGTTGCTGAGTGAAGCGAGATTGTTCTATTGCCTCGCTTAATCGTTGTCTTTTCTTAGCGGCGGGTGATTTTCTCAAAGTGGTTGCCAGTATAGATTCGCTAATGGTTAGTCGGCGGGCTAATTTTTGCACATAGTGAGCTTGCCGTACGGGGTCTTTTATTTCATAAACTAAGGGCAGCAATTTCTGTATCGCTAGAGACTTATCCTTGGCTTTATTGAAATCAATCTTACTTATTATAGTCTCAAAGGCAAAATCCAGCATAGGTAGGGCTTGTTCCACCAGGTTTTGCCAAAGGTCGGGACTCTCATCTATCACTTTATCGGGGTCTTTGCCCTGAGGCAAAGGAATAACCTTTATCTCAGCATTAAGAATATTTTCGTATTTTACTAATCCAGACCAGGTAGGGATTGGCGTTACCTTTTTTTCCAGGGAATCAATTAATACCTCGGCACTTCGCAAAGTAGCTTCCTCCCCAGCAGCATCGGCATCAAGAGATAGAGCTATATTTTTGCTTGACCTCTTAACAATGGCTACTTGTTTTTCAGTCACGGAGGTTCCCATTGAGGCAACTACATTTTGCCAGCCATGTTGATGGGCTCTAAGGACATCCATATAACCCTCGACGATTATTACCAAGTTTTTTTGTCTAGCAGCGAGCTTAGCCTGGTCAATGCCGTAAAGGTTGCCGCTCTTATCAAAAATTGGTGTCTGAGGCGAGTTAATGTATTTAGGTAAAGATTCATCTAATACCCTTGCTCCAAAGCCAGTGACCCGGCCTTGAATATCACATATGGGGAACATCAATCGGTTGCGAAACCTATCATAATTACCTCCCCCCTCCTTCTCTATTATCAAGCCAGCCTCAAATAGTTCCCTTTCTTCATATCCTTTGCTCATTAAGAATTTCTTTAGTGCTTCCCAACTATCGGGGCTAAAACCTAATCGGAATTTCTCCATAGTTTCGGGTGTGATTTTTCTTTTGCTGAGATAAGCTCTAGCTGGCTCACCGGCTTTAGTATTGAAAAGTAAGTGGCGGTAGTATTCGGCTGCTGCCTCATTAATCTGGAATAATCTCTCCCTCTTTTTATCTTCAGCGCTTTTTGATATCTCGGGTGAACTTAGAGTTATACCTGCTCTTTGAGCTAAGAGGCGGAGAGCTTGACCAAAATCAATTCCTTCCTTCTTCATGACGAAGGAGAAGACATCGCCTCCGGTGCCACAGGCGCCAAAGCAGTGCCAGGTCTGTTGTTCTGGGAAGACAAAAAAGGAGGGGTGTTTCTCGCTGTGAAAGGGACATAAAGCTTTAAAATTACGCCCTGCTTTTTGTAAAGGAACGTAATCAGAGATGACTTCTACAATGTCCATTTTTTGTTTTACTTCGCTGATGACGCTCATTTAAATATCTCCTCGGCTAATCGTAGCGCATATTGGTCAGTCATTCCAGCAATGTAATCGGCAACTTTGCGTTCCCCGGTATCGTCCAGAGAGGCAAATTCTGGGGGTAATTTATCTTCATGTTTCAGGAAATAGGAGTAGAGGAGGTGCAGCGTTTTTCTTGCCTTGGCTGCTTCTTTGGTGGCTAGGCTGGGTTTATATACTTTTTCAAATAGGAACTGGCGGAGGCCATTAGTTGCCCTGATAACTTCCGGGCTCATAGAGATAATTGGTTTTGCCCAAGAGCAGTTCACAACATCGCAGACCAGGGTATTAATTCGTTGGGAATGTGTATGGCCTAGGATTTTCACTGCTTGCTCAGGCAAGTCGTTTTCGCTAATGATGCCAGCCCTTATAGCGTCACCAATATCGTGGTTAACATAAGCAATTATATCTGCTAATTTGCATACTTGACCTTCTAGGGTGCTCATATCTTCCCATTCTTCTCCTAAGATAGCTGCTTCCCCTTTGGAATGTTTAAGGATGCCGTCTCGCACTTCCCAGGTAAGATTAAGTCCCTGCCCATCTTTCTCCAGCAGGTCAACTACTCGCAAGCTTTGCTCATTATGTCTGAAGCCACCGGGGTAAAGTTCGTTTAAAACCTCTTCACCTATATGACCAAAAGGGGTATGCCCCAAGTCATGTCCTAAGGCGATAGCTTCGCTTAAATCCTCGTTAAGATTCAAGGCTCGTGATATAGTTCTGGCAATTTGGGAGACCTCCAAGGTATGAGTAAGCCTGGTGACATAATGGTCACCTAAAGGGGCAATAAAGACCTGTGTCTTATGCTTGAGGCGGCGAAAAGCTTTGGAGTGGATGATACGATCACGATCGCGCTGAAAGCAAGTTCTTATAGGACATGGCTCCTCCCATCTCAGCCTGCCCCGGCTGAATTTGCTCTTAACGGCATAAGGGGAAAGGCTTTCCTCCCGCTCCTCTATTTGCTGCCGTATGCCCAATTCGTGAACCATCAAAGCCTTAGTTTTGCTTCTACGTCTCCCTTTGCCGTGATGGTTGAATTGTATCATGTGGGGTGGGGTCAAACAAATGCTTACACTGAGCGATATGAGACTCTTCGGTCGCTGTCCCTTCGCTTTGCTCAGGGCTTCGGCTAATCCCTCAGAATGACAAGGAATGAAGGACTCAGAATGACAGGTAATAGTTGTTTCTAAACAATTCCAAATCGTAGTAATTGAAAAGGAGCCAATTTTGGCTCAATCGGCTAAAATAGTTGACTTAAGTTTATTTATTCAGTAGGATTTATAGGGGTAAAATAAAAGCTTGGCTAAAGGGGGTGTTACCATGATAGAGATGGAAATTAATCAACTCCGGGCCACGGCAATGAGGAATCAGTGCGTGGTCATTTTGAAGGAGAAAGTGGCTAACCGGTATTTGCCTATCTGGATTGGTCCTGACGTGGCAGATGCTATTGCGGTAAAACTGGCGAATATCGAGCTGTCCCGCCCCCTGACACACGATTTGTTACAATCTGTCATTAGTGCTTTAGGAGCTTCGGTTAATTTTATTGTGGTTAATGAGCTTAAAAACGATACCTTTTATGCCAAGCTTTTTCTTAGCGTTGATGGCACGGAGGTCGAGATTGATTCTCGGCCTAGCGATGCTTTAGCTTTAGCGGTAAGAACCGGGGCGCCGATATATGCTGAAGAATCGGTACTGGATAAAGCTGGCATTACACTTGAAGAGGAAACAGGTAAGCCTATTTCTAAAGGCAAGGTCAGCGAGGAGGAACTGAAGAAGTTGTCGGCGTATAAAGACTTCATAAGTACACTTGATCTAGAAGATTTTAAGAAGCGCAAATCTTGAAGATTCATGAGCAGCTCCTTAGTCAGGTTAAAGATAGCTGAGAGAAGGAGCCACAGGTGGAGGAAAGCACAGAAAGCCAGTTTTGTTACAATATTTCTAATCTGACTCTAGTATCAGCCCTGGCTGCCTTTACTCGGAGTAAAGTGCGTATCGCTTCGGCTACCCGACCTTGTCTACCGATAACCCTGCCTTTATCCTCCGGAGCGACTTCCAATTTGATCAATAAGCCTATATCACTATTTTCTTCAGTAATGTTTACCTTGTCTGGCTCTGCCACGATGGATTTAACAATGTATTCTACTAACTCCTTCATTTTGTCTCCTTAACAGCTAATTTTGGTTTGAGGTTTGCTGTTGCTTAAATTTATCCATAATACCTAATTTGCGCAATAAGCTATAAACAGTATCTGTGGGCTGAGCCCCACAGTTAAGCCATTTTAATGCTTTTTCCTCGTTAATATCAACAGTAGCAGGGTCGGTTAAAGGATTGTAATGTCCGATGGTCTCGATAAATTTGCCATCACGAGGTGACCGGCTATTAGCTACTACCACTCGGTAGATTGGTTTATGTTTCCTTCCTACCCGGCGTAATCTGATTTTAACCACTTAACTATTATCCCTTAAGCAATTGTAATTGTCAATGGTTTTGTGTTTTGTGGCTTTAAGGTTTGCCATTGGGGAAGAATGCTTTATAATTTGACTAAGATTATGAAAGTAAACAAATTGCATGGGTGGGATATGAACTTTGCTCAAGCTAAGGAGATACAATTGAGCTTGGCAAGAAAAGTAGTGACTAAGAACCAGGGCATTAATCCACATCTTGTTGCCGGCGTTGATATATCCTCTCCCAACTCTCAAGGCATAGCTCGAGGAGCAGTGGTGGTCCTTAGCTATCCTGAGTTTAGTGTAGTGGAAATTAAAACTGCTGAAAGCAAGATTACTTTCCCCTACATACCAGGCCTATTATCCTTCCGGGAGTGCCCTTTAATACTGGCTGCTTGTGAAAAGCTATGTAATACCCCTGACTTTGTTCTAGTTGATGGTCAAGGGATAGCTCATCCCAGGCGGTTAGGGCTTGCCTCACATTTGGGACTTTTTCTCGATGTGCCCACCATAGGTTGTGCTAAATCTATCCTTTGCGGCAGGCATGAGCCTGTAGGGGAGGAAGTTGGTTCTCATGCTGAGCTGGTTGATAATGGAGAGACTGTTGGAGCAGCATTAAGAACTAAAATTGGAACGAAACCGATATACGTCTCTGTGGGTCACAAGATTGACCTTGCCTCGGCTCTATGCTGGGTGATGAAGTGTTGTCGTAGCTATCGTCTTCCTGAGCCTACTCGTTTAGCTCACCTCGCTGCTGGTGGCAACCTAGTCTTTGAGCCAAGTTATCAAGGGAAGCTATTTACTTGATATAAGGAGGATAAATGGAGGAAGAAAGGGAAAATTTAGAAGCTTTACGCCGCCGAGTCTCAGAGATAATGGTGCATCTTTGACATCCCTGGTAAAGAGAAGGAAATTGCCAGAGTAGAGGCCGAATCAGCTAGTCCTGATTTTTGGCGCTACTCGGCTAAAGCTCAAGCCATTATGCGTCAGCTCGGGGTGAAGAAAAATTTAGTCCATAATTGGCGCCAGCTGGAGAGGGAAGTCGCTGACCTTTATGATATGGCAACTCTAGCTGTCGAGGAAGGTGATTATTCCCTTAAGGCGGAGATACAGCGGGAGCTGAAGAAAATGACCTCTCAGTTTGAGCGATTGGAGAGCCAGTTGATTTTCAGTGGTGATTACGATGCCAGAAATGCCATGCTTGCCCTTCATAGTGGCGCTGGTGGCACGGAGTCTCAGGATTGGGTAAATATGTTACTCCGGATGTACCTCAAGTGGGCAGAGCGGCATGATTATCAAGCTGAAATATTGGATGTCTCTCCTGGTGAGGAGGCTGGCATCAAAAGTGCCATCGTGGAAGTTAAAGGGGATTACGCCTATGGCTATCTTAAATGTGAGCATGGAGTTCATCGGTTAGTTCGCCTTTCCCCCTTTGATGCTGACCATGCTCGGCATACCTCTTTTGCCTTAGTAGAAGTTCTTCCTGAAGCAAAGAAGGAACTGGATATCCAAATCAGCCCAGAAGATTTAAGAATAGATACCTTTAGGTCCAGTGGCCCTGGTGGGCAACATATGCAGAAGACAAGTAGCGCTGTTAGGATAACTCACTTGCCTACTGGGTTAGTAGCTGCCTGTCAGAGTCAGAGGTCTCAACATCAGAATAAGGAGACTGCCTTGAGAATCCTTTATACTCGCCTCCTCGAGCTAGAGCGCGTGAAGAAAGAGGAAGAAAAGGCCAAACTTAAGGGTAAGCGTATCGAGGCTGAGTGGGGGAGTCAGATTAGAAGCTATGTCCTTCATCCCTATAAAATGGTAAAAGACCATCGCACTAACTATGAGGTAGCCAATGCTGAGGCTGTATTAGATGGAGATTTGGATGGATTTATCACTGCCTATCTTCGTTCCAAAGTAGGCGAAGAGAAATGATTAAGCGTATTGGCTTAGTAACTCTACTTCTTTTCTTACTACTGAGCCCCTCCCTTGTCCAAGCTGATAACGACATTCTGGGCAATCTTATCTGTCATTCTGAGGGAGCGGAGCGACCGAAGAATCTAGCTCAGGACAGGCTCCGCGAAGAACCCTTCGTCATGCTCAGGGCGGCGTCTGAAGACCCTTCGCTGGACTCTTCCTCTTCACTGCGTTCAGAGTCAGAGCTTCGGCTCAGGGTGACAGATAAACAGGCTGATAGCGGCATCGCGGTCTTGGATAGCAGCGTGGAGGTGCATTTTCCCATTGCGCTTGTCTTCACTATCGAAGCTGAGAGTGAGACTGATATTGTTGATGCGCACCTTCATTATCAGGTGGATAAGATGAATTATGCCCTGGTTACCAGCGAGGGTTGGCCTGACTTTGCTCCGGCAACCAGAGTGGAAACTAGTTGGGTTTGGGATATGAGAAAATCGAGCTTGCCTCCTGGGGCGGCTATATCATATTGGTGGACGATACGAGATGCTGCTGGAAATAAGCTTGAAACTCCTCCAGCTGAAGTGCATTTTGATGATGGCCGCTATAATTGGCAAAGCCTAAATAAGAGTGATTTAACCCTTTTCTGGTATGAAGGAGATGATTCCTTTGCTCGGGAATTAATAGATGCTTGTGAGCAAGGGCTTGCTAGATTGAAGCCCATCAGTCATTGTGAGGCGCACAGTGACGAAGCAATCTCGAAGCCTATTAGGATATATATCTATGCTTCAGCTGGAGACCTGCAAGGAGCCATGATTTTCCCCCGGGAGTGGACCGGAGGTGTCGCTTTTACTGAGTTTGGCACAATTGCCATCGGCATTTCGCCAGACCAGCTTGATTGGGGCAAAAAAGCTTTAGTTCACGAGCTGACGCATTTAGTCGTTCACCAGGCAACTTTCAGTCCCTATGGCGAACTGCCCACCTGGCTTGATGAGGGCTTAGCTATGTATAACGAGGGGGAACTCGACCCTTATTTCCGAGCCTACTTGGGCCAGGCTATCTCTGAGGGTAAGCTAATTTCTGTCCGCAGCTTGTGCAGTCCGTTTTCCGCTGAACCAGAAAAAGCTTATCTTTCCTATGCTCAGAGTTATAGCCTGGTGGAATACCTTCTCCGCAATTATGGCGAAAATAAAATGCTCAATCTATTAACCCTCTTCAAGGAAGGTGACACCTACGATGGAGCTTTAACCCAGGTTTATGGTTTTGATATAGACGGGCTTGATAGCCGCTGGCGAGAAACACTGATAGCCCCTACAGTCCAAGCTGAAAGGGTATGGCTACATCCTGCCTTAATTGCCGTGTTATCAGCTTTGGCCGCATCACTGGCTTTATGGGGTGCTTTAGCTCTAGAAGAATGGACTTGGCGGCGGTCGTCTGGGAAAGGTTAGCTTGTTCCTTTCTTGGTCTTCAGTTAATACCCTAGCGTAGATTGCTGTTCTCGTTTGCCCGTTTCTTTTCTTTCTGCGGCTTGAGCTCGTGAATGAGCTCTAGTTTGCTACCGCATTTCGGGCAGACGCGCTCCTCTGATTTGACTAAGGCCCAGCCGTAACAGTGATAGCCACACTTGGGACATTTTGCTTCTAGCAAGGTTCACCTTCCAATGGGTGTCAGCCAAGATTTTAATTTAAAAAGGTTTTTTTGTCAACTATTAGTTGAGCCTTTGCTCATAATGATTAATGTTGCTAAAATTCTTGTTTTTTAGCCGAGATGATTTGATGAGCATAGGCCAAAGGATCAGAAAAAGGCGTCAAGAACTAAATCTTACTCAGCAAGACTTGGCGGATGCCCTTGGTTTGACTCCACAACACATCTCACTGATAGAGCAAGATAAACGAATTCCATCTTTGCTCTCGCTAGTAAAATTAGCTGAGGAACTGGGGGTAACCGTTGGATACCTGGCCACTGGCAAAGTGGGGCTGGTTATAGGTGCCATACCAGCAATCAAGGCTGATCAGAAGCTCAGTCTTAAAGCGAAGAAAGCTCTAATAAAGCTGATAGAAGAGCTATATAGGGCTGAAGAGGCGAATGAAAGTCATGCCAGCGGGCAATCATAGATTACATAGCTAACGAAGAAGGGCCGATTTCCATTATCCGAAACAGGGCAAGTTCCTTTCTTAAGTCTTGAAGATAGTGATGGATTGTAGGGGGATGCTTTGCTAGAATAGGCTTATGAGAGATTCCTTTACCGTTCATGACTTGCCTCTTAGTGAGCGTCCCCGGGAGAGGCTGCTTAAGCTGGGTAGTGAAGTTCTTTCGGCTCAGGAGATTTTAGCCTTAATCTTGGGCTGAGGACATCCTTGGGCACATTATTGTTTGCGATAGGGATTACTTAAGCCTGAAAGCTCAGAATTTATTCTAGATAAAGGTGGGAGTGTGAAAAGGCGGTTAATTATCTTGGCAAGTTTATGGCTTGTCCTATTCATCAGCATAGTGGGCCTCGACGGCAAATTATACTCAGCAAAAGCGGAACTGAATTTGATGCGGGCTGAATTGAGCCGAATAGAGCCAGAATTAGCCTCTGCACAAGAGGGACTTACAATTACAGAAAGTGAGCTTGAAATTGCAGAGGAGGAGCTGAAAACTACAAGAGAGGGGCTGGAAACTACAAAAGAGGAGCTTGCTCACTTGAAAATAAGTTATGATGGACTAGTAGCCGGGCACGGCTACACAATTAAAGACCCTACATATAACCGAATGATGAGTTTTATAGGGGAAGATAAAACAGATAAAAAGCGGTATGTCGAGGGTAAATATACGTGTTCGCATTTTGCCATGGACGTATGCAACAATGCGGAAGAAGAGGGTTTTCGTTGTGCTTTTACAATCATTCTTTATGCTGAGGGCGGACACGCAATCATAGCTTTCAATACCATTGACGAAGGGTTAATTTATATTGAACCGCAAAGTGACGAGTTGGTTGAACCCGAGATAGGTGAAAGCTACTACCAATGCGTGATACCTAAACCTGGCTCTTCCCGTGAAAAGCCAGACTATGACGATACCATAGAGGAAATCCTTGTTATTTGGTAAATAGTTAATGAGAAAAATCTGGCGGTTTATAGTATTACTTCTCCTCGTTTGTGCATTATTAATTCCTTCAGTTGGCTGCCAGCCCTGGGGGTTGTCTTCCGGCCAAGATATTCTTAACCTTTGGGATATTGGTCCCATAACACTTGACCCAGCGATCTCCAGCGAAATGACCTCTCATACCTATGTGATGCAGATCTTTAGTGGGTTAGTTCGTCTTGATGCTGAATTAGAGGTAGTGCCTGACATCGCTGAGCGGTGGCAGAAAAGCCAGGATGGCAGAACATACACCTTCTACCTTCGCCACGGGGTAAAGTTTCATGATGGCGAGGAGGTTAAGGCTGACGATTTCAAATACTCCTGGGAGCGAGCCTGTGACCCGGCCACCAGTTCTCAGACAGCAGCCACTTATCTGGGCGACATCGTTGGCGCTAAGGACATGCTGGCAGGCAGAGCGAAGGAAATTTCAGGAATCAGAGTTCTTGATGATTACACACTCGAAGTCACTATCGATGCGCCCAAGGCTTATTTCCTGTGCAAGCTGACTTACCCTACTGCCTTTATGGTTGACCGCATTAATGTGGAATTTGGGAAGAACTGGTGGCGTCAGCCAAATGGAACAGGTCCTTTCAAGTTAAAGAAATGGGAACAAGGTCAACTTTTGATTTTGGAGCGAAATGAGTTTTATTATGGCGAGCTAGCTAAATTGAAGCAGGTTGTCTTCCACATCCTGGCTGGCAATCCTATGGCTATGTATGAAAAGGGCGAGATTGATGTCACTCCCCTTTTCCGGAATTATATTGACCTGGCAGCGGATGAGGCTAGCCCATTCCATCGGGAATTAGCCGTAACGCCTGAGCTCAGCCTTTATTATATTGGCTTTGACACCACCAAGCCTCCCTTCGACGATGTCAACATCCGCCGCGCCTTTTGCCACGCTGTGGATAAGGAGCGCATTGCTAGGTTGATATTGAGGGGTATGTTGGCTGAAGCGAAGGGGATTCTACCTCCGGGTATGCCTGGCTATAGCCAAAGACTTGAGGGGCTTGAATACGATGTGGGGAAAGCAAAAGAGCTTATTGCCGCCTCAAAGTATGGAGATGTCTCAAATTTACCACCGATTGCTCTCACCGTTTCCGGTTATGGCAATAATATTCCAGATTACCTGGGAACCATCATCGAGGAATGGCGGGAGAATCTTGGAGTTGAGGTGCAGGTGAGGCAACTGGAGCCAGAAAACTTTCTTTATCATTTGAAGCAGGAAAGGGATGAGATGTTCATGCTTGGCTGGGTGGCTGATTACCCAGACCCCCACAATTTCCTGGACAACCTTTTCTATACTGGAAGTGAGAACAATATCTCTGGCTACAGCAATCCTGGGATAGATAGCTTACTTAACCAAGCTGCCATTGAGCCAGACACAGTCCTGAGCGATAGCGAAGGATCTACTCGCCTATCTATGTATCAGCAAGCTGAGCAGAAGATAGTGGGCGAAGCTCCCTGCTTGCCCTTATGGTTTGGTATCAATCATATCTTGGTTAAACCTTACGTCAAAGGTTATCAGCTTAACGCTTTAGGCATTCCTGACTTGAGCCAAGTATATCTGGAGCGGCGCTAGTCCCACACTGTAGGCTTAAGCCAGGCCCAGCTTATGCCAGAGCTCAGTTACTTTGGCTTCAAGCTGACCTAGGCTGCCAGCGTTGTAAATTACTTCATCGGCATATTTCATTTTTTCCTCTGCTGGCATCTGTGCCTTGAGGCGAGTCAAAATCTGAGCTTTGGCGATTCCTTTGTGCTGAGTGAGTCTTCGGATTGCTACATCCTCTGGAGTTACTACTAACCAGACCTTATCCACCAAATCTGTCCATCCTGCCTCAATGAGCAAAGTAGCTTCTACCACAATGGCTTTAGCCCCCTGGCGATGATAATCTTCGATTTTTTCTTGAGCCATACGATATGCCCTAGGGTGCACTATCTGGTTCAGCAAAGCCAAAGCGGCAGGATTGGCAAAAACTATTTGCCCTAATTTTTGGCGGTCAATTTCTTCGTTAGCCTTAACTATATTTTTACCAAAGGTGTTGATTAGCTCTTGCCAGGTTTGGCTACGTGGCTTGTAAGTCTCGTGTGCCAGTTCATCAGCATCAATAATGGTGACACCAAGCTTGGCTAAAATTCGGCATACCGTGCTTTTGCCACTGCCTATATTGCCAGTCACGCCAATGACAGTCATTTCTCCTGAATTATAGTATGTGGCGTGAATTAGTGCACGGTGCCAGGATATTCCTGTGGTGCGACCCTTCAGGGTCGTGCTTATCTGGCGCGAGGCTAAAGCCTCGCACTACGGAGTAAAAGGGAAGCCTCGCACTACAAGTGGCGCTTGTTAGCTGCGGTGAGCCGAAGCCTTGAGTGTAACGAAGGGGCAGTGTGGCAATCTCAGTGGTAGAATATTCTTGGAGATTGCGGAGCTTGTTCCGAGCGTAAGCGAGGAATCCCCACTCCGAGATTGCTTCGGCTACGCCTCGCAACCGCTGATGCTCCTCGCAATGACAGGGGGAAGTATTCTTGTAGGGTCGGGGCTTGTCCCCGACCAAGGCGGGGATAAACCCCCGCCACTACAATTGTGGACGTAGGGTCGGGGCTTGTCCCCGACCATCATGGTGATATAATAGCCCATAATGGAAAGAGAAGCGATGCTTTATGAGAAACTCTCGGGTGGCAGGGTGAGATGCCACGTTTGCCAATGGAGGTGCATTATAAACCCGGGCAAGATAGGCGTCTGCCGCATGCGCCTTAACCGGGATGGCACCTTATATACCATGAATTATGCTGCAGTCTCTTCAGTAGCCGCCGATCATATTGAAAAGAAGCCCTTATTTCACTTCTTCCCCGGGACTTATGCCTTTTCCTTGGGCACCTGGGGATGCAACTTCCACTGCCAGCATTGTCAGAATTGGGAGATTTCCTGTGTTGATATTCCTGATGCTTCACAGCAACTATTGCCTGAGAGGGAAATAGAGCTAACTAAACGGTATAATTGTGCCGGCATTGCCTGGACTTATAATGAACCTACGGTATGGTTTGAGTATACTTTGGATTCCGCCAAGCTGGCTAAGGAAAATGGTCTATATACTGTTTATGTTACCAACGGCTATATCACTACTGAGGCTTTAGATACTATCGGTCCTTACCTCGATGCCTGGAGGGTTGATGTCAAGGGCTTTAGCGATGGTTTTTATCGTCGGCTATCAAAAATCTCTCACTGGCGTGGCATTCTGGATGTAGCCAAGCGCGCTAAGGAGAAATGGGGTATGTGGGTTGAGGTGGTAACCAATGTCATTCCCACTATGAATGATGATGAGGAGCAGCTCAGTGGCATCGCTACCTGGATTCGAGATAACTTAGGTGAGCTTACTCCATGGCATATAACTCGCTTTTGCCCCATGCATAATTTGAATTATCTGCCACCCACCCCGGTATCCACTCTGGAGAAGGCTTACAAAATTGGCAAGAAAGCAGGGTTAAAGTTTGTCTATCTGGGCAATGTTCCCGGGCATGAGTATGAGAATACCGTTTGCTATTCTTGTGGCAAGACAGTCGTTCGCCGCATTGGTTATGATACTCAGGTAGTGGGACTGGATGATTCTAAATGCAAGTTTTGTGGCAGTGAGCTTAATTTCAGAGTAAGGCTGAAGTAGAGTGTTTAAAAACGTAGTGCGAGGCTTTAGCCCTGTGTAGTAGCCCCCATGCAGTGGCAAAGCCTACTACACAGGGGAGCGAAGATTACTACACGGGGTAGCCTCGTGCACGACCCTAAAGGGTCGCACTACAAAAATCTTAGGCCTGCAGGTTATTAAACCGGGCGGGGTGAATCTAGTTTTGAACCTGAGGCAAAATTAAATGGCCGTTAAAATAGTAGGGAGGTATTTATGGCAGAGAAACTTCATCCCATAGTGAAATTGGCTAAGGAAACAGTGGAAAGCTATATCCGTGAGGGTAAAATACCTCAGCCGAGAGAACTGACTCCTGAGATGAGAGAACGAGCGGGCGTTTTTGTTTCCATTCACAAGCAAGGCGAGTTAAGAGGCTGCATTGGGACCTTTGAGCCGACTAAAGCCAATGTAGCTGAGGAGATTATGACCAATGCTATTAGCTCGGCTACCAGAGACTCTCGTTTCCCCCCAATAGCGGCTTCCGAGCTGGGTGACCTGGAATATAGCGTGGATATTCTTACTAAGCCTGAGCCCGTAAAGGATGTAAGTCAACTGGATGCGAAAAAGTATGGGGTGATTGTGGAGAGTGATTTCCGGCGAGGGCTTTTGCTGCCTGACCTGGAGGGTGTGGACACAGTTGAGAGGCAGATCGAGATTTGCCGACTCAAGGCCGGGATATCCTTTGACGAACCTGTTAGCCTCTACCGTTTTGAGGTGAAGAGATTCAAATAGCCGGCTGGTTGACATTATGACATATATCTGTTATAGTGAGCAAAGATAATTAAGCTATAGGAGTTAAGCATGAAAAAAACTATGGTTTATATTAGTGAGGAGAGTCACCAGGGGCTGAAGAAATTAGCTTTTGAGAAGAATGTTTCTATTGCTGAGCTCATTCGGAGGGCTATTGATATCGTCTACGGAGAGGATATTGAAGACATTAAAGATATGGAGGAGGAATTAGCTCGATATCAAAGCCAACCTGGCTCGGCAATAGAGCTGGAAGAGTATCTGAGCCGGAAGAAGGCATGTGCACAAGGTTGAGCTTACTCTTAGGGCCCAGCATGAATTAGATAAGCTTGGCAGGGTAGAGTTTGAGCGTATAGTTGCCGTTATTCGTGCGCTGGAGGCTAATCCTCGCCCTTTAGGAGTAAGAAAGCTCAGGGGACCTATTTATCGAATTCGTGTTGGCGATTGGCGTATTATTTACGCTGTGTTTGATAAGGATCGACTGGTGATTGTCGGTAAGATAGCTAGACGTTCCGAAGATACTTATAATAAAGTTGATAGGCTATTCTAAGGTTTTCCTGTGCCTCTTTTGAAGGACTAGTAGTTGCCCAATTTATTGGGCGACTGTGCCTGATAAATCAGGCAACTACTACAAAATTTGGGGGTGAAACACCTCTGAGATGGCTGAAATTGAACCGGGAATCAAAATTAAACAGCCTGATAGTAACAAAGGAGGTGATGTGTCACTAATCATATGGACGACTACAAACGACTTCTCATAATAAGATGTGCTATGATATACTGCGAGGTAGAAATAAAAGAGCGCCCTCGTCCGCTCATCCCCTTATCTGGCGAGGGAGTGGAGTTATATTTTGGCTAAGTTCCTAATAACGCCCAGAGATACCAAGTTTTATGACTTGTTCGAACAGGACACTGCTAATCTAGTCACGGCGGCAGAAAAGCTAGTTGACTTCTTTGAGAACTACGAAGATGTTGAAGTGAAAGCAAATCAACTCAAGGATTTGGAGCACCAGGGTGACATCATCACTCACGAGATAATACAGAGGTTGCATCGCACTTTCGTGACTCCTATTGATAGGGAGGATATTGCTCTCCTGGCCAAAACCTTGGACGATGTCATGGATTTCATTGAGGCTGCTGGCAGAACTGCCTTCCTTTACCACATTACCCAACCCACGGAAAGGGCACGACAGCTAACCTTAATCGTGGCTAAGGTAACCTATCAGTTGAACGAGGTAATGCCTCGCTTACGCCACCGTAACCAGTTCGAAAAGATTCTGGAGCAGTGTGTGGAGATCAACAGTTTGGAAAACGAGGCTGATGATGTCTTTCATGCTGCTTTAGCTGAGCTATTTGATGATGCCACGGATGCATGTGAGATACTCAAATGGCGCGAAATCTACCAACATTTGGAAGACGCTACCGATCGAGGCGAAGATGTAGCCAATGTTCTCGAAGGTATAGTATTGAAGCATGCCTGATCCCTTGGCACTGCTAATCCTGGTGATTACAGCGGCCATTGGCTTCGGCATTGTGAACGGGGTTAATGATGCTGCTAATGCCATCGCTACAGTGATCGGTACTCGTAGCCTCTCTCCTCGGGCAGCCATAATTATGGCTGCCTTTCTTAATTTCGCTGGGGCAGCCACAGGCACTGCCGTGGCGATAACCATTGGCAAAGGGATTGTTTACTCTGAAGCCTTGACTACGAGTATTGTGCTTGCTGGAAGTGGGGCAATTATTATCTGGGCTGTTGTTGCCACACGCTATGGCATGCCCATAAGTTTGACCCATGGGTTGGTGGCGGGATTGGTAGGGGCTGGCATTGCTACTTCGGGTAGTAAAATCATCGTTTGGGGGGTTCTGGGGAAAGTGCTTTCTGCCGTCGGCATCGCCCCTCTCTTAGGCCTTAGCGGTGGTTTTTTGGTCATGGTGGCTATAATGTGGCTTTTCCGAAGAGCCGCGCCGGAAAAGATGCGCGGTGTTTTCAGCAACCTGCAGATCCTTTCGGCAGCCTTCCTGGCTTATAGTCACGGCAAGAATGATGGGCAGATGCCTATTGGCTTAATCGCCATGGCTTTAATGGTCTATCATGGATACGGCGAATTCTATATCCCCTTCTGGGCTGTGGTAGTTTCCGCAGCTTCAATTAGCTTTGGCACTCTTATTGGTGGGTGGCGAGTTATCAAAACACTGGGATTAAAGGTGACCACCTTGCGTCCTGTCCATGGATTTGCCGCCGAGGCCTCGGCGGCTACTGTGATTGAGGTTGCCTCACACTTCGGTATTCCAGTAAGCACCACACACTGTATCACCACGGCGATCATGGGGGTAGGGGCCACAAGACGTCTTTCCGCAGTGCGGTGGGGGATAGCCAGAAATATTGTCTTAACCTGGATTTTGACCTTTCCCGCCTGTGCTATCCTCGGCTGGATTATAGCCTCTATCTTAAAGCTCGCCTTTTAAGGCGGGGATAAACCCCGCCACTACGAAGTGAGATTGCCACGCGGAGCCTGTCCTGAGCGCTACGAGATTGCTTCACTTCGTTCGCAATGACAATGACAGAGAAGCCTCGTCCGTTTCCCATGTCATTGCGAGGGGCGTATAGCCCCGAAGCAATCTTGTGTAGGGTCGGGGCTTGTCCCCGACCATGGCTTCCCCTTGTTATTCTGAGCACTTCGGCTTCGCTCAGTATAAACTCCGCGAAGAATCTAATACATCTCAGGGTAAACTCCGCGACCGAAGAATCTAAACCCTTCGCTGCGCTCAGGGTGACAAAATGAACAGCTAAAGGCTTGCTTACTACAAGCTAGGCAATTCCTTGCCCAAGTCAGCCGAGGTATCAGATGTTTTTTATATTGTGGATGAGGCAACAGGATGATATACTTCCTAGCCCCTGCTTAAGAGCATTTTGAAGCAAGCAAAGCTAAGCAATGAGCAATTTATTAGGTTACTTCGCAAAGAGGGGGATTAAAGATGGCTAAGGAATATGAATATACAATAGTTATAGAATATGACGAGGAAATTGGAGAATATGCGGCTCTTGTTCCTAGTTTACCCGGATGCACCAGTCAGGGCAAAACTCGAGAAGAGGCTGTAGCTAATGTGCGAGAAGCCATTCGAGGTCATATAGAAGCACTACACGAGTTAGGACGGGATATTCCCGTTGAGGATCGGGTAAAAGTGGCTATTTAAAGCAACGGAAACGCCAAAGGCTTGCTTACTACAAGTTAGGCAATTCCTTGCCTAGGTCACCTAAGGCTTGAATTCTCTTCCGTGTTTCCTCTATCTGTCCTTTGTGTTCCTGTCCGTATTGGACGGCCGTCTCGTAAAAGTCTTTTATCTTGGGCACGAAAGACAATTGGGACAATATCAAGGTGACGTCAATGAAATGCTTTTCTCCGGGGAAATCGCCACCTCTGATTACGGCATTGGGGGCAATTTCCTTGATGTAATCGCCCACGCTCTTGATCATGTCCATATTCATTTCTTTAGCTGGGCCAGACATAATATACAAAGCTTTGGCGGCATCCTTAGGGTTGCAGGTAATGGAAAGGTCAGATATAGTGGCATCCAGGGCCTGCGACCCTCTGAAGCCTTCCACAGCCTTCTCGCGGAAATGTTTCTTTCTTATCTCCCAGGGAAAGCGAAGGGAGGGGAGTTCAGTTCTCCCGAGGCCAATGGTTGTCCAGCCTTCCAGAGAGGCAATCAAATCCCCGGCATCTACCGTTCTGGCGCCGACATACTTACGCTTGGTTACCTCGCCAGCGCACATCAGGTCATAGAAGGGCTCGGCGACCATCCGGTTTATTCTTTCGATGTTATTAACCAGGCTGGCATCCTTTCTGACATATCTCTGGTTATCAGCCAGAAAGATGGCATCCACTAAGTCATAGGTAGATTTAAGGCAGGTAGCGGTATTGTACACGCTCCTGACCTCGCTGAATTGCTCATGTTCAAAGGGAAGAACAATAAGGGCATAAACTGGCTTGTTGAGGTATCTCTCCTTAATCATCCTGGCAATTACTGGTAGGCCACCTGAGCCTGTGCCGCCGGCAGCGCCAGCGATGAGCAAAAAGGCGTGTGTCTCATAAAACCGTGGCTCGGTTTTCATGGCATCCATCACTTTATCGCCATCCTCCCGGGCTAACTCGGCACCCAGCTCGTTTATTTTGCCCACTCCATGTCCCAATGTCTGGCGCAAGCCGATAAGTATACGGTGCATGTAATCCTTCTTGGTAAACCTTAGCCCGGTTAAGTCTGCCTGGTCCGTGTTTACCCCAATAACGATGGGGGCTATGGTTGCCCTGCGTTCGGTTTGTGCCTTGCTGTTGAGCCTGGCGAAATGGTCAGCAATCCGACAGCCACATTGCCCTAGTCCGATAACTGCTAATTTCATTTTTCCTCCTTAATTTCAAATCTACACTTTTTCTGATATTATACAGGTTCTTTTGCTTTTTTGGCTAACCGTTCCTCTCCTTTATTGTCCGGTGGACACCGCAGGGTCGGGGCTTGTCCCCGACCGAGGCGGGGATGAACCCCGCCGCTGATATTATACAGATTCTTTTGTTTTTTTGGCTAACCGTTCCTTTCCTTTATTGCCCGGTGGACACCGCAGGGTCGGGGCTTGTCCCCGACCGTGGCGGGGATGAACCCCGCCACTACGATTATCCCTTCGCTACGCTCAGGGCGACAAAACGAGGGGGTCATTGCCAGCCCTTCACCCTTTGTCATTGCGGTGAGCCGAAGGCGAAGCAATCCCTCAACAGGCTGTTTAATTTTGATTCCCTGTTCAATTTCAGCCATCTCAGCAACCTTAAATTCTAAATCCTAATTTCTAAACTCTAAACAAATTCTAAATTCCAAATTCAAATACCAAAACTCGTTTTGTTTTGGATTTTGGTCATTAGTGCTTTGGTATTGTTTAGTATTTCGTATTTAGTGCTTAGGATTTTCACGTTCATCTTTTCGTAGTTGCCTGATTTATCAGGCAACTACATTTTTAAACGGCCTTCTCAATCATACCCTCCTCTTCTTCTAAAGACAAAGAGGTAAACCAGGGCGCCGATGAGCACCACTATTAGAGCCACAATAGCAATAAAGGCCCATAAAGGCAAGAGCGCAGACTTAAAGGAATGAGCGGTAGTCCAGCCGCTATCGTTCCGGGCGCCATCTATGGCTTTTACTCTCCAGTAATAGGTGCCATAGGCTAGAGCCTCTTCTTTTGTTAAGGTATAGCTAGCCTCGCTCACCCCCTCTTTGGCCATTAACACTTGAGCAAAATCGGCACCGGTAGCTACCTGTAAATTATAACTGACCCCGCTGTCATCTGTTACTTCCGACCAGGTGAATGTGACAGTTTGCTTGCCGAAGAGTCCCACTCTGCTGTCGTTGGCAGGTGAGCTGAGCGTAGGCTTAGCTGGCGCATCTGATTCCATGATGAAGTTGGTGCTAAGTGTAGTGGTGTCATAAGTGGCTACTACAGGATGTTCTACAGTGTGCGTCGCCTGGGTATGTGTAGCTTCAAAGCTAATACCGGAAAAGCTGCCTTTAGTATTAGTGGTGGCGCTGCCTTTGGTCACTCCATCATAGGTGATGGTTACCGATTTATTAGCTGGGAAGCCGCCGCCGCTGACGCTCAGGCTTGTGCCCACATGTCCTTCAGTGGGAGATAGCACCAATCCCGGCACTACCTCAAATTCCACCTCCTCAATGTCTTCTTTATCGGTATCCTCTCCTTGGGCGGTGACATCGTATGTGCCCTTGGCAGCCTCGGGCACCGCAAAGGTTCCTGTCCAGCAGCCATCATCGTCAGCCTCAATATTATCCTTTACTACGTTGCCATCAAACAGTATCTCAATATCCTCCTCATCCTCTTCAAATCCGCTGCCGGTCACGGTTATAGTTTCACCAAAACCGCCGGATTCTTTATCCAGGCTTATGCCTGGCGAAACCTTGAATTCTACCCCCTTGATCTCATCATCCTCAATATCATCAGACTCATCTCCCACGGCATATATCCAGTGGTCTCCCTTCTTACATGAGGCCACTTCAAAGGTAACATCTTCCCAGGTGCCATAGTCATCAATCTCGATATCCCCACTCCACACCACCTCATACAGGTCATCGTCATCGTAGTCATCATCAGGGTCTTCCAGATAAAATCTTATCTCAATCTCGGACTCATCCTCATCCCAGCCATACCCGGTCACCTCGACCTCGGTCCCGGCCGGCCCTTCATCCTCATCTATCTCTATTGAGGGGTAGACGGTGAAATAGAGGGTATCAACGACATCATCAGTATCACCGGGGTCATTTGGATTGTAAAGTCTTATCGTGTGCTTTCCGGCGCAGCTTTCTGGTATGGTAAAGGGCTCATAATAATCGTAGTAATCTTCTACTAACTCGCCAGATATATAGCCCTGGTACCAATCATCTTCATCATCCTCATTGTATAGTTCGTAATAAATGTAGACCTTGACGCAGGTAGCATCCCCAGAGATTTTTACCGCATCCTCCACATAGCCCTCGTCTTCTGAAATATAAAAGGCTCCGCTATGGGCCTGAACCGGCGTCGCCATCATGGGAATGGCCATCAAGCAGATAACCAGGGCGATAACCAATCGAGATAATAATTTCATTTAACAATCCTCCTTACATTTAATATATTTAATATAGTGTAACATAAATAACCATTGGGGCTTTAGCCTCGGTTAACATAAATACCCTGTAGGGTCGGGGCTTGTCCCCGACCGAGCCATGGGGCATAATATTCCCTGTGGTGGGGATGAACCCCGCCACTACGATTTTTGATACAGCCACTGCGGCCTTCCTCAAGGTTCTGGGACATATAGACTATAAGCCTAGCATAGCTGGGCTGCAGGGTCAAATGAACTATTGTCTCATTACTGGTTGTCCGCTACCATGTCATTGCCAGCCAATTCCCTCTCCCTCGAGGGAGAGGGAATTCTGGTTTGGCTGCGGCGCACTGGAGAGGCTCTGGCTCATTGGTCTATGAACCGTAGGGTCGGGGCTTGTCCCCGACTGAGCCATGGGGCATAATGTGCCCTGAGGCGGGGATAAACCCCGCCACTACGATCATGCTCGTGCTTGTAAATGTGCGTGAAGCGGCGTAAGAAAATTCGTTTGAGCCCAGAAATATACCGAATTGTTGGTATACCTTGCTCCATCACCATTGCCACAAAAGGAAAACAGAAAATCTTTTCCGAGCAACACTTGGCCCTCAGTTTCGTAGCCTTACTGAAGAGAGCGTGCGAAGGAAACGACATCCTACTATATGCGTATTGCGTCATGCCTGACCATGTTCATCTCTTGATAAGTGCCTCGGAAAGAAAAGGGATTATTGAGTTTGTTAGGGGAATAAAGAGCCTATCTACTAAGATGGCTTGGCAGCATGGCTATAGTGGAACTATTTGGCAAAGAAGTTTTTACGACCATTTCCTGCGGAAGGACGAAGACTGCCGGATAGTTGCCGATTATATTGTTCATAACCCGGTAAGAGATGGTATTGTTGAAGACTGGAAGGATTATCGATTTTCTGGTTCATTGGTCTATGAGTTGTAGGGTCGGGGCTTGTCCCCGACCAAGCCGTGAGGCGGGGATAAACCCCGCCACTACGATTATAGGGGAAAAGAAAAGGGGGCGACTCTAAGTCGCCCCCTTTGGGATTTCCGGGTTAGGGCTGTTACACCCGACGTGTTCTGAAGATGAGCACTATGATCGTAATCACCAGAACAGCGCCGAGGCCGATAACTACCCACACCCAGGCTGGAGTAACGGGTTCTACTGGTGGATGTACCTCAGCAATGTGTGCCTTCAGAGCTGCTTCGGTGGGGAAGGTCAAGCCACATTGTGGGCAAGCAAACACCGCCGCAGGTGCCGTGGTGAAGGTGCTAACGTCACTCACGGAGAAGACACTACCATCCTTCATCGCCGTTACCTGCCAGAAGTAGGTGGTGCCGTAATCCAGCGTTCCAGTGTAGGTGTAAGCAGTGCCGGTTAACCCTGTCTTGGTTTCCACCGGACTGGACAGGTCGGCATTGGCCGACAACACCCAGTCATAGCTGGTAGCATCAGCCACGGATGTCCAGGTGAAGCCGATACTGGTTATGACTACCTTGGTGGCGCCATAATCGGGAGCGGTGAGGTCAATGGCAACAGTGGGACCAGCTTCAACGGTGAAACTCCATACATCAGACCAGAAGCTGCGGATTGTCTCCGGAGTCTCAGCATAGCGGGATCTCACTCTCCAGTAGTAGGTGGTGTTGCAGTCCAGGTCCCCTTCCCAGATTACTACACTGGGAGTTTCGTTCTTGGGTGGGTCATAGAAGCCTCCGTCGCCTGCTGTGTAGTGTCCAGTGGTCTCATGGAACAGAGCATCTGTGTCAAACATTATCTGGCTGAAGTCGTCATCCAGAGATATCTGGAGGTCGTATTCACAGGCATTGCACAGGCGCTCCCACTCGAGGACGAATTTCTCGTTGTAGCAGTAGCAGGGGTCGGAAGCCACGGTAACACCATCGGCAACGCTTTCAAGTGTGATGCCAGCCTTGGCAAAGCAGTCCTCATAGGTCCAGAGGCGACCTATAGCGCTCTCTTTGAACTTAGCGTTGGCGTCGCCGAAGAGATACTCCGTATAGTAAGCCCGGTTGTCGATAGCAAACAGGTTGCTGTTGCTGTCGGCAGTGAGACAGCCGCAAATCTTGAGCGCACTGGGGTCAAGGCTGAAATCTTCTTCATTTTCACTTAGCTTGCAGAAGAGGTAATCCCAGCTTAATTGACCGCAGCATGTCTCCTGGGCTGGGGTGAGACAGCGAGCTACGCCACTATAAGGAGCGCCACTAACGGTGACGCCACTGTAGACAGCATAGAGCACGCCGCCGTTGGCGGCTTTAGTCTTGGGATTGCCATCCTGGCTCAGCTCAGTGACTATGCCGTAATAATCCAGTTCGTTAGCGTCTGTTTTGAGCTCAGTACCACCTATTAACTGGAAAGTGCTTGGTGTGGCGTAGAGGTCGCTCCAGCTAGTGCTGTCGTCAACGACCCACCGCCATATGCCCTTGTCGTCGCCACCGCTTACCGCGGCATAGACAGTGTCATTGTCGGTGAAGTAGGTATCAAGGGCAACATGAACTTGGCCAGTGCTCTCTAGCTCGGCTTTGTCACCCAGTCGGCTGAAGCTGTCGCCAGCATCGTCGGAGTAGCCCACTGAGCCAGCAGAGCCGCCGACCAGGACATAGTCGCCCAGCACAGCAATGGTGTGACCGTAAACTGCCTTGTGGTCTACTGCCGAAGACCAATCACCTTTAGCTTCAGTCCACTTGACCAGGTCATCGTCATTGGCGATGACAAAGAGGGTGTCGTCGTCGGCCAAGGCAAAGTCCTGAATATCAATCGAGGGAGTATCTTTTGTACTCCACTTGCAGATGCCCTTGGACTCGGCCCAGTAGAGGTTGTCAGTGCCGAAGTCACCCCAGTAAACTACATCGCCATCATCATGTTCTGGCGACAGGCGAAGAAGACCTTTCGCATCTGTGCCTGTATCAAGGGCTTTGTGGTAAACTCTCTGCCACACGCCAGCATATTCTGTGGCGTTGTCGTCCTTCATCCAGACGCTGTCGCAGTCGCCCACTTTATCCGCGTCTTCGTCGTTCATGGTAGCCAGGTAAGTGACACTGCAGTCGGGTGAAGCGGCCATATCGGATATAGAGTCTATGTCAGTGTCAATCAAGCCCAACTGGTTCCAGCACTTGCCGTTATCCAGGCTGACGGAGAAAGCGCTCTCATCAGCGTAAGATGAATTTGCGCTGTAGTCAGCCTCGCCTACAGTGATGGCATAAGCCTTGTCCCCATCGGGAGTGAAAGCCACCAGGGCGTAAGCCTGTCCGGAAGGTTTCTTGGTAGCCGTTTTCCAGTCAGGGCAGCAGATATCTATCTCGTCGGTGCGCCAGACCTGAATGCCGGCGCAGACAGATGTGAAGTAAGGGTCATCGGTTGTGCCCTCACCCATCAGCTGACCGAGCATGGCATCGCCAGTATCGTGGTCGCCATGGTAAGCAATGCTGCCAAGCCAGGGGAAGCCGGAAGGACCGCAGGGGATGCTCAGCGTGGTGCTGTCAATGCGGAAGTAGTAGCCACCAGCGGTGACATTTGCCGAAGTTTTCACATCCACATAGGCATAAACCCGGCGCAGAGATGACTCACGGCCATGGTAGTCCGAGGGCAGAGCCATGCCGGTAACTCCGTGGAAATCAGTGGGTAACGTCAAGGCTAGTCCACTTATGGGCTGTACGGACTCAGTTTCTACCAAAAACTCCACTTTACTGGCTCGGTCTACCGCATTGCCCCAGCCTTTGGTGGTGCCCCACTTGGCTGTCTGCAGCCAGGTCTTACCAGCGCTAGAGTTAGTGCTGATAGCCAGCAGGGTTTTATCAGCAGACCAACTGGGAGAGAAAGCTACCGAGGTAACCGCACCGGGAGTCGAAGCTTGCCAGCCATCGTATCCAGTTCCAGTGGCGTCTACCCAGGTGCCGCCCCAGTAAGTGCCAGCCTGATAGCGCCAGACATTGCCGTCGTCAGTGCCCAGAGCTATGTCGTAAACCTCTTCTACTCCGCGGGAGACATCCATGCAGAGGATGACCTCGCCCGTGGCTAGGCTATACTCAGCCAGGGTGGTGTAGAACTTGGTAGCGCCGTTAGTGGAGCCAACCACTGCTGGATCGCCACTAGTGAGCTCACCGGCGACCATCACAAAGTCGGCGTTGTTAGGAGCCACGCTTACCTGGACGAGGTAGTCAAACTCAAGCAGAAGTTTACCGCTGGGCTTGACATTAGCCTTCAGCAGCTTGGCGGTCTTGTCTGACCAGGTGGCGCCGCCGTCGGTGGACTTCCACAGGGCAAAATCAATGTTTGGTTCGTCGTCGACATCGCGCTTCGGCACCTTACCAATGGCGTAGATAACGTCGCCATCAGGGCCAACGGCAAAGTCGTAGATATCAGCGCCCGGGATGATGGTCCCATCAGTGTGCGTTGGCGTGGTTACCTTGGTCCACTTGGTCAGGCCCGGGTCGGCGTCGGTCTTCGGTACTGCTACCGCTACCGCCGCCAGGCTCAAGGCCAATGCCAGGGCAATAAATATGTAAGTTACCCTAGCGGGCCAACTTATTGTTTTACTCATTCGATTTAGTTCTCCTTTCAAAATTTTGATTCATCTCAAACCTTCAACCGAAACCGACCTTCAGTATCAGGTTTATTTCCTAGTTAGCTTAAGGTTTATTTCAAGCCTGCCTTAGCTTCAGGCTGCCCCTTTGTAGTGCGACCCTTCAGGGTCGTGCACGAGGCTAAAGCCTCGCACTACATTTGTACCCCGGGACCAGGGCTTTTTCCTCTCCCCGCTGGAGATTGCTTCGTCGCTACACTCCTCGCAATGACATTAGGAACCAGTCCCACAATCACACGGAGAGCGAGCAACCTAACAACTCACTTTGGGAATGTTTCATAAGCATCACCCCCTTTCCTTGTTTATTTAATTGGGTATTATTCAATTTTTAAGGTTCACAAGAGCCTTAATTTGGTCACTCTGGGGTCTATAATGACTTCGTCGGTCTCGAAATTTAGTTTCAGGCGCCACTTTTGCATTGTAGCAGCTCCAATGAGTACCGGCTCAGAAAGATTGGGAATAAGCATGAACTCATCTGAGAACCTATAGCCATTGAGGTGGAAATTAAGTCGAGTAGATTCACTCGCTGTTAGTCTTTCTCCTTCCCTGGCAGTGCCGAAATCCATAGGTTCAGGAAGCTTAAGGATAAGCTCTAGCATCTTTGCCAAATCTGGTTGGATACAAGAATAAGTAGCCCCACTGTCAAAGATAGCTAAAATCCTCTTCTCCCCTTTGGAACCGACTAATTTAATTTCCTTTTGAATTACAGCCATCAAAGTTCCTGCTCAATTACATAAACGCATATCAAACCAAAAGGTTTAGACAAACCTTACACCTTAGCCTATATTTTGTCAATAGGTAAAGGGAAAAAAGTTAAATTATATTTAATTTTTGCCTTGTTCCTATTATATCAGCCAGGTTTGTTTTGTCAATATGCCTAATACTACGAGGTATAATTGTTGACATCTAAACTCTAAATTCGAATATCTGAATCCTAAACAAATGCTAACAAATATCAAAAATCAAAGATAAAAAATTAAAATTACCTCACCG
>WJOY01000004.1 GCA_009619075.1 Dehalococcoidia bacterium | reverse complement strand
CAAGTGCGATTGCTAAACAATCTGAGGTGCTAAGAAGGGGGTAATAGAGGTTGGAGAAAGGCAAAGTTTGCCTATGCTATCACACAACTGACCTCGTTCAGACAGATGGGGGACACTTCTAAGTATAAGGGTATCTTCCACTTTAAATTTGGAACAAGTCCTGGTAGCTCTTTGTGTCATTGCGAACCTCCCCTGTTGTCACTGCGAGCCAAAGGCGTGGCAATCTCACTTCGTAGTGGCGGGGTTTTATCCCCGCCTGTACCTCGCCAGATAAGGGGACAGGTGGGCGAGGGCATCCTCTTGATTGGGGACGAGCCCCAACCCTACAAGATTGCTTCGTCGCTTACGCTCCTCGCGATGACAGGGAAGGAGGCAATGATAAGAAAGGAGGTTATGTGTCACTGGGTCATACGAATTAGCACACTCCCTTGCTGTGCAGGAGTTATCAGGGTAAAATCTTGCTTATAGAGGGGTAAAGAAATGAAGCAGGTGAGGTTAGAAGAACTTCCTAAGGAGACCTTGATAGAATTGGCCAGAATGTATGCTCGAAATTGGCAGACCTTAGACGGGCTGTGGTTTGGAAACGTTGAAGCCCAGTATGGACTTGAAGCGGCGGTCAAACTGGATTTGAAGAATTGGGAAAGGCAATCCGCGGTAGAAGCAGAAAGGATTAAGAAGGTACTTAAACTTGATAGGGGTGGGCTTTCCTCTGTTCTCAAAGTTTTAAGTCTTATGAGCTGGCAGCTTGTGTCCCCAATCTTCGACCTTGAGGAGGAAAGCCCCCAGAAAATCGTCTTTTATTACCCTCGCTGCCCCGTTCAGGAAGGCAGGAAGAGGCAGGGTAAACAGGAATTTCCTTGCAAGGCTATTAAGCTAACTCTTTTATCCAATATTGCCAAGGTAGTTGAACCCAGGGCGGCAGTGAAATGCCTTATGTGCCCTCCTGATCCTCATCCTGACAAGTTCTGGTGTAAATGAGAACTTACTATGAAGGAATAAAACGTGTTTGACAGGAGTAGTGTGCAGTTGTATCTTAATTGGGTAATTGTATTACAAATCTGAGTCTTTCCATCGGTGCTTAGTGCTAGCTAGAAGCCTAGAAGTAATGTGGTGCGATACGTTTACATCAATACGGGGCGAGGATGCCTAAAAGAAAGGACAAAGCAATTTATCGAACCACCGGATCCACAGGTTTTGACCTAAGCCTGCCGGACGTAATGGATGGTCTAGAGGATGAACTTCTGGTCGTCGACAGTGAATACCGGGTCAAGTCCGCCAATTCAGCCATACGACACAAGTTGCCTGAGGGCACTGAGTCACCTATTGGTAGGCACTGCTATGAGGTCTTCCATGGCAGAGACAAGCCCTGCAGCGCCCCCTTATGGGAATGCCCACTCAGAAAAGTGCTGCAAAGCAGCAGCCCAGCAACAATTATTCATCCTGACCGCAATAAGTATATCAAGGTCACCATGTGGCCGCTAAAAAACAGCCATGGCAGGATCGAGGCAGTGTTTGAGTTGAGGAAAGATATTACCGCAGAAAGAGAACTAGAAAAGGAGATTTTGAGACGACACCACCATCTTGATGCCTTGAGTCGCATTTCCTGTGCCGTAAGTGGGTTAACGAACTTAGATGCTATCTTGAATACAGCGTTGGACATTGTGCTACAGATCTTTGCTGGTAGTGTGGGAGGAATCCTGCTTTTTGATGAACAAATCCAAAAGCTATGTTATAAAGTGCACCGCGGCCTCTCTGCCAAATACGCTGGAGAGATGTGCCTTACCATGAACGAGGGGATAGCAGGAAAGGTGGCTCAAACAGGTGAGCCTATTTTATTGGAAGATGTCTCTAAAGACACAGATGCTGCTCGCCCTGATTTGATAACCACAGAGGGTCTTAAAGGATTTGTCAGCGTTCCTCTAAAAGCAAAGGATAAGATTATGGGGGTGATGAATGTCGCCAGCTATCTCCCTGGTCAATTTAGCCCAGACGACATGTACCTCCTGAACTCCATCGGCTACCAGCTAGGCATAGCAATCGAGCAGGCAAACCTATATAAAACGATAGATGATGCCAGAGAAAGATACCAAATACTGCTGAGACAGGCACTCACTATTCAAGAAGAGGAGCGAAAAAGAATTGCTAGAGAGCTACATGATGAAACCGGTCAAGAGCTCACTGCCTTGGCACTTAACTTGCAGGCAATTAGTGAAATGATAGAAATGAGTAGCCATGCAGATGCTGAAATTAAAGCAATATTGAAGAAGACTCACCTTTTGGCGGTTCATACAGGCACTGAGTTAACCAAGCTTATAAGGGAACTTCGCCCTACCTTATTAGACACTTTGGGGCTACCTGCTGCCGTTCATCACCTTGCTGAGGCTACTCTCAGTTCTCAAGGCATTAATGTCTTAACAGAGTTCGAAGGGATGGATCAGCGTTTGCCAGTGGAAATTGAATTGGCGCTTTTCCGCATTACCCAGGAAGCTATGAGCAATATTGTCAGGCATTCGGAAGCAAAAAATGCCACTATCCACTTAGAATGCAATGCCAACAAATGTGTTTTACGTGTTGAGGATGATGGCAAGGGATTTGATGTTAGTAAGATCACGAACATCGACGAAAGGGGTCGTGGCGCTGGTCTGTTCGGTATGAAAGAAAGGGTAACCATAGCAGGTGGCGAGTGCGCTATTGATTCCCAGCCGGGACAAGGGACTAAAGTTATCGCCACGGTTCCCATAATCAGGAGCACAGCCGATGCAGAAGATAAGTGTGCTGGTAGTGGATGACCACACCATCGTGCGGGATGGCATCTGCGCCTTGCTAGCTCTGGCTGCAGATATAGAGGTAGTTGGTGAAGCAGAAAATGGCAGGGAGGCGCTGGAGAAGGTAAAACAGCTTGCCCCTGATGTGGTGCTTATGGACATAGCCATGCCCATCATGGGTGGGCTGGAAGCAACACGCGGAATACGTAAGGAATCCCCAGAAACAAAGGTGCTGGTGCTAACTCAATACGATGAGAAAGAATACATTTTCTCCATTATCGAGGCAGGAGCTCAGGGGTTCATTAGTAAGACAGCAGCATCTTCAGAGCTTGCTTCAGGTATTCGGGCTGTTCACCATGGCGATTCCTTCCTTTCTCCCATCGCGGCCAAGGTTTTCATTGAGGATTTCCAATTGGGAGCTACTATGCGAGGAAAACAAGAGCCCTATCATCAACTGACAGAAAGGGAGAGGGAAGTACTCAAGTTGGTTGCTGAAGGATATACTACCAGGGAAATAGCTGACATATTAGTAGTCACCCCAAAAACTGTAGAAGGACACAAGACCAATTTAATGGATAAACTGGATATTCACAACAAGACTGACCTTATTAAGTATGCCATACGCAAAGGCATTATAACTGTGTGATAACATAGGCAAACTTTGCCTCTCTTCAACCTCTATCGCCTCCCTTTTCTTAGCGCCTCAGATTGATTAGCAATCGCACTTGTCATTCTGGGCATCTTTTGCTTTGGTTAGATTTCACACCAAAAACAGGGTCAAATTCGACAAAATTCGAGGGGTAAAACTATAGATATCGAGGGAAACCCCTCTTTTGTTTCACCCTAAGGCGAATTACCATATAGCTAAAGAGTAAAAGAAGCAGAGCCAGGTTCATTAAGGAGGAAGCTAATGTACCCAGCGGGCATTGACGTTTTTAGAAATTACGACAGCAGTGCTGTTAAAAAAGCCTCTTTTGACCATAC
>WJOY01000005.1 GCA_009619075.1 Dehalococcoidia bacterium | reverse complement strand
CACTAATAGATTGATCACCTTCAAGCAACTGCCAGGAGGTGCTAGCTACTTTCCAGCGTTTTCCCAAAGGGCAATAAAACCCCTTTTAAACCACTTTGGCAAAGAGCCTGAACTGCTAACAGATGCCACGGCAAAGCTAGGAGGCTATAAGGCAAATTATGCTGATGTAGCTATAACCATTAACGCTTTCCCACGAGTACCTATAACCTTCGCCCTATGGCGAGGTGATGACGAGTTTCCCCCCAGGGGAGGTATAATGTTTGACGCTAGTATTTCCGCTTACCTCTCCACCGAGGATATAACTGTGCTTTGCGAAACTATCATTTGGAGATTAGTTAAATCTCTAAGAGGGCTCTAAGATCTTTTACCCTACTGCCAGTATTTCAATTACTTTCTGTAGATTTATAGCAAGGGCTTACATCGCTATGGAGGCTGCGTGGCAGCTTTAGCCAACATCATTGGTGGATTCTAAACTTCGAGAAAGCCTCTTGGTCGGAGGACAAGTATACTTTTTAGAGATAGTGGTGGAAGATATGCTAGGCTTTAAGGAGTAAACACTATGAGAAATGCCAAAATGATGGAAAGGTTTAGATTGTTATGGAAATCTTAAACCGCTCTGGAAAAATTTGGTATAAGGTCAGCAAAACATGAAAATCCTGGGTATTGAAACCTCCTGCGATGAAACTGCCGCGGCAATTGTGGAGGATGGCACCAGAATCGTTTCCAACATCGTGGCCTCACAAATAGATATTCATGCTCGCTACGGTGGCATAGTCCCTGAAGTCGCCTCAAGGCAGCATCTCCTCACTATCATTCCTGTTGTGAATAAAGCGCTATCTGAACCTAAGCTCGCTTGGCAAGATATCGACGGCATTGCCGTGACGTTCGGGCCAGGGCTAGCTGGCTCATTGCTAGTGGGAGTTAATGTAGCTAAGGCAATTGCCTTAGCTAGACGATTGCCTATTACCGGGGTTAACCATCTTGAAGGACATATCTATGCCAATTGGCTGAACAGGGAAAAACCACCTGTTTTCCCCTGTCTTTGCCTCATCATTTCCGGAGGGCACAGCGATTTGGTGCTAATGAAGGAGCATGGGCAATTTGAGAAACTGGGGCGAACTCGTGATGACGCCTCCGGTGAAGCTTTCGACAAGGCAGCCCGAATCTTGGGATTAGGTTACCCCGGAGGGCCAGCTATTGAGCAGGCAGCCAAATCTGGAACGCCTTGCTTCTCTCTTCCACGAGCTTGGCTCAGGGACAGCCATGACTTCAGCTTCAGTGGCTTGAAAACAGCTTTATGGCATCTGGCTCAAAAGGAAGAAATTCTGGCTAACCCTTCTAAGGTGGCTGACGCCGCAGCAAGCTTCCAATGCGCTGTGGTGGATGTTCTAGTCACCAAAAGCATCGAGGCAGCAAAAGGATTAGGAGTGAAGCAAATTTTGCTTAGCGGCGGTGTGGCAGCCAATAAGCTGTTAACCGAACGTTTCCTCAACTCCTCGCCAATCCCTGTCCTTGTTCCTCCTCCTCACCTATGCACTGATAACGCCGCCATGGTAGCTGCTTGTGGCTATTATCATTTCCAGGCTGGCAAAATAAGCGACTACGACCTGGATGTAGTGCCCAGCCTCAGCCTTGGTTAACTAAGCAAAGGACATTCACTACACCTCCCCTCTCGACAATAGTTTCTAAAGATATGAATCAAGCCTTGTTGCCGGCAAGCAGTAAAATCAGCCATGTCCTCAAGACAAAGTTGCCTTGCCATATGAGATGTTAGCTCATTTTCAGCTAGTTTAGGATAGTGATTATAAAGTTCAATAGCCTTTTCCTTTAGCCCCGCCTCGTTAGCTATTTCTCCCCAAGAGAAAGCAAACGGCAATACAACGTTAATGATAATTTCGGCTGCCTTGCCATGTCCCAAAAGAGCTGATTTCCTTGTTTTCGCTCCAACATCAAAATCAAAGTGGTCTTGCCAGTAGCCACTGCCGAACACAATCAAGCTATCCTCCAGCCAGCGATACCCCGCCATCAGAGGTGCTTCCTTCACTAGCTGTAATATTCCCCTCAGTAAGCCTGTTTCACGATAGCGCTGAAGGAGATAGCTTTGAGCTACAATGCGTCGCACAGGAGAATTATTAGGGTATATATGCGAGAAGTTCCAATCATTTTCACTCATGGTTTTAGCTTTCTTGGCAATCAATTGCCATATTTGCTCCAATTCCTGGATTTCTCTTTGCTTTAAAAACCCACCGCACAGCCGCTGAGAAGGTAATAGACCAGCTGTGCCTAATAACCAAGCCAGTTTCAGAACTAAACTTTCTCTTAGCTCTATCCCCTCTATAAAATTGAGGGGCACTCTATGAGCAAGCTCCTCGAAGGGCTCCATGTTTTTAGAATAACCTAAAGCTCTCATCATGCCTCGAAAAAGCACCTCCCCGACCTCTTCCTGTTGGCAGACTGCTTGAAAAAGAGATGCCTTTTGCCTAAACCTTTCTTCTCCAGCAATACCCAATAGTTCCATCAGTGCTTGTCTATCTCTACGCTTCGTGAGCTGAAAACAAGGAAGCCGGTAATAAGGTATCAAATAAGCTTGATACCATAATTCATATGGTAAACATAGTACTGGAACCAGTTTGCCATTTTGCGCCACGGTAATTGAGTTACCATCATGCTTCGTTACTACATGAAGAATTACATTATTATATTTAGAATCAAAATGATGACCATGGTTATACCAATCACTGGACTTAACATGAACTTCTATATCCCCCTTCACTAAATTAGACTCATCAATAGTGATGATCGCATCCCGGAAATCGGGGCCACTATCACCATTAACCCTGCCAGGATAGATTAGCTTGATTCGCTCACCTCCTTCGGTGATCAACTCCCTTCCTAGCAGCTGTGGCCACTTCAAGGCTATTAACTTCTCAGAAATCTTTATCCGCTTCCGTGTAAACATGGCAAAAAAATTAACTCCTACTTGCTCTTTACCAATTCGATAAACCTTAAGGCATCTTCATACATAGTTATATTATTGAATAGAACATAAGTATCACTACCACTCAATTCCCAGAGCCTTGCCAACTCATCATCAGTATATTGGTGACGATAGTTGCGTCCCCCATGTAAGCGAAAGTATCTTGTTTCCCCAGATAGAGCTCTTCTTTCCAAAGGGTTGACGCAATGAATAAGATCCAATTCCTGGCACAGTGCTCTAATAACGTTATCGCTCCACTCACCTCGGGGCTCCCAGACAAAGATAAAAACGTCCCTTCCTATGTTAGTAAAGAAATAGCTCATATTTCCCATGTTTTCAGCACTCGAAGTGAATTTCGCTGGACACTGAAAGACGATAACTTTAGCTTTAAGAAGTTGCGCAATATCCCGAGTTTTCGCCCATGCCGCAAAGACTTCCTCAGTAGGCTTGAAGAAACCATAATTGCTCTCCTTACCGGCAAGAATCTGTAAGCCAGCTTTGCGGTAGGTTGGGCTTGTTGATGGGTGTGTTATCAATTGCCACGCTTTTAAACTAAATTCAAAACCTTCAGGAGCTTCCTCACGCCACTTTTTAATAGTCCCAAAAGAAGGAGGTTTGTAGAAAATCTGCTGTATTTCTACCAGCCTGAATTTCTGGAAATACTTTTTCTTCCCCTTGGGAAAACCACAGCAACCCACTTTAATGCTCATCATGCTTTTCCTTAGCCTTATAGTCAAAGCCGCTACGCTCAGCAATAATGCTGAGCAAGGTGGCTGAAGTTCCCCGAGGCTGGTACATCCCTATCTCCCATTCGCTAATCGTTTGTTGTCGCGTGCCTAATTCCTCAGCTAGCTTTGTTTGAGTTAGCCTCAAATT
>WJOY01000022.1 GCA_009619075.1 Dehalococcoidia bacterium | reverse complement strand
ACATATAACTAGTCTGAATAATCGAGGAGTAGTGGCTATACCGCGTGATGACCGATTAGTTCGTCCTCAAGACCTCAAAAGAGCGTTATCTGCGGCTCGTAGTGTCCCTGTTCCTGAAGGGAAGAAATTGCTTCACGCTATTCCTCGCTACTATGCCTTAAATGGCGACGAAAGGGTAGAGCAGCCAGTGGGTATGCACGGCGCCAGATTAGATGTGGAGACTCACATAGTCACGGCATCAGTGTCTTCAGTGCAAAATCTAGTTAAATGTGTTCGCAGCACCGGTGTTGAAGTTGAGGATTTGATTTTGGAGCCCCTGGCCGCCAGCGAGGCAGTATTAACCCAACAGGAGAGAAACGGTGGTGTTATCATGGCTGATATCGGTGGTGGCACTACAGACGTAGCTGTCTTCAGGGATGGAGGCATCTACCATACCTCGATTATCCCGGTAGCTGGTTACCAAGTGACCAGCGACATCGCTATCGGTTTAGGTTTGCCCTTCAATATAGCGGAAAACATGAAAAAGAGATACGGGAATGTAACGCCAGGACTGGACACTAGCAAGGCAGATGAAGTAGGCATAGAGAATGGTCATAGCGCTTCTTATCGTGACCTGTGTGACATTATCCACTCTCGAATGGAGGAATTATTTGAACTAATACTTCTGGAAATGCCTACCACTGATTATCGAACTTTGGCGCCCTGTGGTTTAGTGCTTACTGGTGGCACAGCCAACCTGACGGGGCTTGCTGAGCTAGGGAAATCTGTATTGCGACTTTCAGTGCGGAAAGGTCAGCCTTTGGGTGTTGGCATTTACGGCATTACCGATATTCTCTATGACTCCGCTTATGCCACCACTACTGGACTGATCCTCTGGCAAGCAAGAAACAGGGAAAGGTCAGCCTGGCAGGTGAAAAGAGGTGGCATTTTGGGCAGTTTTGTTAGCTTGTTAAGGAGGTTGAAATGGCAAAAACGATTTTTGCTCCCACACCGGCGAGAATAAAGGCTATAGGCATTGGTGGTGGTGGCTGTAATGCCATCAGCCGCATGGTTCGCCAAGGGATGGGGGGTGTTGATTTCGTAGCGATGAATACAGATGCCCAAGCTCTGGCATTGGCTGAGGCGCCCATTCGTATCCAATTAGGTGAGAAGTTGACTAAAGGCTTAGGCGTAGGTGGCGACCATAAATTAGGGCTCAAGGCAACTGAGGAAAGCCGCCAAATAATTGAGGAAATTGTCGAGGGAGTTGATATGGTGTTTATCAATTGTGGCATGGGTGGTGGCACAGGCACTGGTGGCATTCCCGTCATGGCTCAAATAGCCAAGGAAGCTGGTGCTCTCACTATCGGCGTGGTGACCAAGCCTTTCTCTTTTGAGGGAGGACATCGAATGGAAGTAGCTGAAGAAGGCATACTTAGGCTAAGTGACAAGGTGGATACGCTAATTATTATACCTAACGACCGCCTCTTGCAGCTCTGTGATGCTAAGACAACTGTTGAGAGCGCTTTCAAATTGGCTGACGATGCTCTTCTTCACGGAGTGCAGGCCATTTCTGAGGTTGTCACCGTTCCTGGGTTAATTAACTTGGACTTCGCTGATATTAAATCAGTGATGAAAGATGCTGGTCCAGCATGGATGTCTGTTGGGAAAGGCAGCGGGCCGAATCGAGCCGCTGAAGCTGCTAAGGCTGCCCTGGCTAGCCCATTGCTCGATGTCTCCGTAAGCGGAGCTCAAGGCGTGCTGTTCAATATTACTGGTGGCTCAAGCCTTACCCTCTTTGAGTGTAATGAGGCAGCTCAAGTCATTAGTCAAGCAGTTGATCCTAGAGCCAACGTCATCTTTGGGGTAGTCTTTAATCCTAAGATGGACAATGAAGTTAAGCTCACTGTTATCGCCACCGGCTTCAGCAGTCAGTATGGCAAAGGGGCACCTAATTTGGAGGAACTTCGCCGCTTAATAAAAACTGGTGAAACACTTGATGTCCCTTCTTTCCTGCGCCGCGGTCAGCGCCACCCCTCCCCTCAGCTAGTAAGCACTATTAGGGGTAAGACAGAACTCACCCCACAGCCGTCCAAAATTTCCTGGCAGTAAACCCTAAACCTAAGTTAAGGAAAAGGCGGTGTAATTACACCGCCTTTTCCCTTTCTTGCTTTTTACTACATATAGTGATAAAATTTTGTTATAATACAATTTTAAGGGAGAGATGGGTATGAACTGTCCTTATTGTGGTGGAACGGGGTCGAGAGTGATAGATTCTCGGCCTTTAGATGGAGGGGTGAGGCGACGGAGGAAGTGTCTTTCTTGTGGTGCTCGCTTCACCACTTACGAGCGCGTACAATCTCGTAATATCTTCGTGGTTAAGAAGGATGGTCGGCGTGAGGAATTCAGCCGAGATAAACTCTCCTCCGGAATCCGTAAAGCTTGTGAGAAACGCCCTCTACCCATAGGCGCTATTGATAAGCTCATAGACAACATTGAAGCTGAGCTCTATGGCTTAGGCAAGGCTGAAATTTCTAGCTCCATTATTGGCGATTTGGTTATGCAAAGATTGCAGAAGTTAGACCATATAGCCTATATTCGCTTTGCTAGCGTTTACCGCGAATTTGCTGATATTGGTGCTTTAAAACAAGTGGTGGATAGCTTAACGGAAGGGGAAACCCTGACGCCGCCAGCAAATCAGCTGCCGCTGTTGCCTTCTGAAGCGGTGAATTCCTTAATTGGCCGTAGGAGGTAAAAAGTGTCTAAATCCGCCAGAAAAACAAACCAGGTTAAATTCATTGGCCGAGATAAAGTAGCTCGAGCTGTTTTTGCTGCTGCTGAATCCATGGGTATAAGCGATAGAAAAATGTTAGAGGAACTTTCTAGTCAGATAATCCAGAGGTTGGAACCTGCTCGCCCCTTGCCGGGCATGGAGAAGTTCATCTCACCGAAACCTCAGCATCCTCTAACTTCCTCCCAAATTGAGGTAGCAGTAAAGGAAGCTCTAGCTGAAAAGGAGACTTTATCCCAAACAGGGATTGAGCTTAGCCAGAATGGCTTAAGAGTCCTGGAGAGGAGATATTTGAAGAAGGATGGGGAGGGAAATCTCGTTGAGACTCCACAAGAGCTGTTTCGCCGTGTAGCCAAGCACATTGCCTCAGCCGAACTTCTTTACCACTCAGAAGCTGATGTCTCCTCTCTAGAAGAGGCATTTTATCAGCTAATGACAAATCTAGAATTTCTACCTAATTCCCCTACATTGATGAATGCCGGTAGCGAATTAGGGCAGTTGTCAGCCTGTTTTGTTATCCCCATCGGCGATTCTATGGAATCCATTTTCGATGCGGTGAGATATACTGCTTTAATTCATAAAAGTGGTGGTGGCACTGGCTTTTCCTTTTCCCGACTCAGGCCGGAGAAAGACAGAGTTGGCTCCACAGGTGGTATTGCCAGCGGCCCTGTTTCTTTTATGCGAGTTTTTGATATAGCCACTGATGTGGTAAAGCAAGGCGGTATGCGCCGCGGGGCTAACATGGCGATACTAGCCGTTGACCATTCTGATATTCTAAAGTTTATTACTGCTAAAGATGACCCTGAGGTCTTGACCAATTTTAACCTCTCCGTAGCTGTAACTGATAGCTTTATGGAAGCGGCGGAGAAAGGTGCTGACTACAACTTGGTGAACCCGCGAACAGGGGAGGTAACTGGTAAGCTTAATGCCAAGGAGGTGTTCGACAAAATAGTTGATATGGCTTGGCACACCGGTGACCCGGGCATCGTATTTATGGACGAAATAAACAGGCGTAACCCTACACCTAAATTGGGTAAAATAGAAAGCACCAATCCTTGCGGTGAGCAACCTTTGCTTCCCTTCGAGTCTTGTAATTTAGGCTCTATAAATCTATCTAAAATGGTGGTTTGCCGGAATAACCACTTCGAGATTGACTATGCTAAGCTAGCTCAGACGGTTAAACTAGCAGTCCGCTTCCTCGACAACGTTATCGATGTCAACCAATTTCCCTTGCCTGAGATTGCTGAGAGGACGAAGGCCGCTAGAAAAATAGGTTTGGGGGTGATGAGTTTTGCCGATATGCTGATTCAGCTTGGTATTCCTTATGACAGCGAGCAAGCGCTCAACGTAGCTGAGGAGATCATGCATTTCATATCCGCGGAGGCAAATAAAGCTTCAATAGAGCTGGCTGAAGAGAGAGGCTTTTTCCCTGCTTTTAAGGGAAGCATCTACGATGTGCCTGGTGGCCCTCAGTTTCGCAATGCCTCTCGAACTACTATTGCTCCTACCGGCAGCTTGAGTATAATTGCTAATTGTTCCAGTGGCATTGAACCAATCTTTGCCTTAAGCTATGTGCGCCATATCCTCGAGGGTGAGGAATTCATAGAGGTAAACCCCTACTTTGAGCAGGCAGCTAGAAGGGGGAATTTCTATTCATCCGAGTTAATGAAACAGCTAGCTGCAGGGAAAAGATTGAGGGACATAGAGAGCGTTCCTGAAGAAATAAAGAGACTCTTCGTCTCTGCCTATGACACATCTCCAGAATGGCATGTTAGGATGCAGGCAGCCTTTCAGAAGTTTACCGATAGCGCTGTCTCCAAGACGGTCAACTTCCCCTATGAAGCAATGCCTGAAGATATAGCTAAAGTATATATGCTGGCTTACCATGAGGGCTTAAAAGGAATAACTATTTACCGCGATAGGAGTCGGGAAAGCCAGGTTCTTACCCTGGGTAAAAGGAAGGAAAAGGCTGAAGGTGAACTAGTTCCCAGGAAAAGACCTAAAGTTACCAAGGGAATAACTGAGAGGGTAAGCACTGGATGTGGTTATATTTATGTAACGGTGAATTTTGATGACCAGGGCATAGCCGAGGTTTTCTCCACCTTAGGGAAAGCCGGTGGCTGTGCTGCAGCCCAACTCGAGGCTATTAGCCGCCTTATCTCCTTAGCCTTAAGGTCAGGAGTAGGTCTGGATTCTATTGTAAGACATTTGCGCAGCATTCGTTGTCCTTCCATTGCTTGGGAGCAAGGCCATGCTGTTATGTCCTGTGCTGATGCTATTGCTAGTGTGCTGCAAAAATATGTCAAAGAAGAGGATGCTAACAATTCTAAGATAGCTGAAGTGGTCAAGAGCTGGGCGGGACAGTGTCCTGAGTGTGGTGGTAAGTTGATTTACCAGGAAGGTTGTGATATTTGTCCTAATTGCGGTTTCACCAAATGCGAGTAGGCTGCGGGGAAAATGAGGAGTTCTAAGGGTAGTTATTATTTAGCGCTAAAACAGATAGCTAAAGTTTCTAATTCAGCTTTTAGTTTTAGAAAGATTTGTAATTCTATCGCTAAAAGCACTGCCAAGGCAATGGGAGCAAATGGGTGTCGTGTTTCTCTCCTTGATCCCCAAAAGGAATACTTACTTACTGTAGGTACTCATGGTCTCAGCGATCTCTATCTTAGAAAAGGTCCGCTTGATGCTCATAAGAGTCTTCCCGAAGTTCTCGATGGCAAAGTGGTAGTTATTCCCGATGCCACCAAAGATGAACGAGTTCAGCATCCTAAGATAGCAGAAACACAAAGAGTATGTTCTATACTCGGAGCTCCTATACTTGAGAGAGAGGAAGTTATCGGTGAAATCAGAGTGTATACTCGTGAACCTCATCAGTTCTCGGAGGCTGATAAAAGCTTCCTTACAAGTGTTGCCAACATAAGCGCTGTTCTCTTAGAGAGAGCAGAGCTTCATCAATTGCTGGAAAAAGGATACAGGGTGAATGAGAAGCAAGCAAAGTTAGTTCAAGTGCCTCAATTGCCCACCACATCGCTGAGGCCAACGGAGTTCGCTCATCCTAGCGAGGAAGAGTTTGCCAGACTTTTGGATTTCTACCGCATTGAGTGGCTTTACGAGCCTCGCTCCTTCCCTCTTCGCTGGAAGGGTGGTGGGGTAGCTGAAATGTTCACCCCTGATTTCTATTTACCCGAGCTAGACCTTTATATTGAGCTCACTACGTTAAAGCAAAACCTGATAACGGAAAAGAACCGCAAGCTACGTCAGCTCAAGGAGCTCTACCCTGAAATCAAAATTAAGCTTCTTAGCAAGGACGATTTTCATAAGCTGCTAGCCAAGTATGGTTATGGTCCTCTAGGTGAAGCCAAGATAGAGGGAGTCAGCCGAATTCTCTATAGTCATAGTCAAATCCAGCGGAGGATACGAACTTTAGCTAAGCGCATATCACATGATTACGCTGGTCAGCGGCTGGTCATGGTCGGTATTTTAAAGGGAGTCATTTGCTTCATGGCTGACCTGATGCAACACCTTTCTCTGCCGGTCACAGTCGATTTTATGGCCATCTCGTACTATGGTGGTGACGATGGCCAGGTGGTCAAAATAACGAAAGACCTTGATAGCAGCATAACTGGGCAACACGTATTAATGGTTGAGGATATTGTAGATACAGGCATGACGCTAAATTATGTTCTTGGCCACCTTTTAGCTCATAACCCAGCCAGTCTTCGTGTTTGCACCTTACTCGATAAGGGAGCGCGCCGATTGATAAATGTTCCTCTCGACTATATAGGCTTTGAAATTCCTGATGAGTTTGTAGTTGGCTATGGTTTGGATTACAAGGGTGAATATCGTAATTTGCCCTTTATCGGCATCCTCCGCTCCGAGTTAACTAAAGAGGATAAATTATAGCACCCTGAATTTTAGCTCCCGACGAATTTTCCTTTCTCAAGTGCGAGACGATGCCGACGAGCGAGAATTTCACCGTTAATATTTAACAAGAAAGGAATTATAGAAGAAGTGGAAATTTTGCGGGCGAAAATAAAAAATGTCCCGAGTAACCTCACTCTTTCTTGGTTTCCGTTACCTCCCACCCTTCCACTTCCGCCTACCTTGTGCTCGGCTTTTTAATTCCTCACACTTTTCAGCTTCCGCTTCCCCAGTGTTTGGCTCCTCCGTCCACCAAGCCTCAGCTTGATTACTCGGAACATCTTTAAATTTAACATACCCATGAAAATTTGTCAAGCATCTTCTAGCTTGCGCGGTAAAAAATTATGACAAAAAACAGCAAAAGTAGTAAACTAATCTGGTAAATGTGCTGCTTCCCTCAGTTGAAGGTTCTCATTACCCGTGAGGAAATAGGCAAGGCTGTTACCAGGCTGGCTTCTGAGATAAGGCGAGATTATCAGGGAAAGCGGCCTTTGCTCATTGGTGTCCTAAAGGGCTCCTTTGTGTTTATGGCTGATCTTATTCGCCAGCTTGACTTGCCCCTAGAGGTCGATTTCATCAAACTCTCCAGCTATGGTACTGCCAAGGAAACTTCAGGCAAGGTTAGAGTGGTTCAACCACTTAAGACGGCGATAAAGGGAAGGGATGTTCTGGTAATTGAGGATATTGTGGATACCGGCATTACTATCTCCTTTTTGCTCGATTACTTAAGGAAGAAGAAACCGACTTCCTTAAAATTTTGTTCTTTGACAGATAAGCCGTCTCGCCGTCAGGTTCCTATATCTATTGACTACCTTGGCTTCACCGTGCCCAATAAATTTATCGTTGGTTATGGCCTCGACTTTAATGAAGAGTTCCGTTATTTGCCTGACATCTGTTTTGTGGAGGATTAAGCGTTGAATTTAAAAAAACTTATTTCTGTGGCTAGAGGCGAGGCACCAGCTGACTTAGTACTAAAAAATGCCCGCATAATAAATACCTTTGTTGGCGAGATAGAGCAGGGTAATGTGGCTATTTACGGCGATAGGATTGCTGGCATAGGGGATTATGATGAGGCCAAGGAAATTATTGATTTACAAGGTAATTACTTAGCTCCAGGGCTGATCGATGGTCACACACATATAGAAAGCTCTATGCTTCACCCAGCAAGGTATGCTCAGGCGGTAGTTCCCCGAGGCACTCTAACCGTGGTCACTGACCTCCACGAAATCGCTAACGTCTGTGGGCTTAAGGGTATAAAATTTGTCATAGACTGGGCACAAAAGCTACCCCTGGATATGTTATTTGTGGCTCCCTCTTGTGTGCCAGCAACTACACTGGAGACATCAGGCGCTCAAATTGGCACCGAGGAAGTAAAGGGACTTTTAACCTCTCCCAATGTCATTGGTTTGGGAGAGGTGATGAACTTTCCCGGTGTGCTCAGCGGTGATGAGAAGGTTTTAAACAAGATTATCGCCTCACAGGGCAGCGTCATTGATGGGCATGCCCCGGGGCTTAAAGGCAAGGAGCTAAATGCCTATATAGCGGCTGGGATTCATTCTGACCATGAATCCACTATGGTTGAAGAGGGAAAGGAAAAGCTAAAGAAGGGAATGTACCTCATGATTCGAGAGGGTTCTTCAGAAAAGAATTTAGATGCCCTTCTACCTTTGGTTACTGATAACACTTATAAGAGGTGTTTCTTCGTAGTGGATGACCGTAGTTGCTCCGATCTCCTCCATGAAGGCGACATTGATTGGGTGCTGAGGGAAGCTATCAGTAAAGGATTAGAGCCAATCCGAGCACTCCAGATGGCAACAATTAATACTGCTGAGTATTTCCGCCTTTATGACCGAGGAGCTATCGCCCCAGGCTATCTGGCTAACCTTGTCACCATTACTGACCTTTCCAAACCGGAAATAGATATGGTGTTTTATAAGGGAAAGTTAGTGGCAAGACAGGGCAGGCCTTTATTTTCCCTGCCGCAGCTAAAAGCTAATAGCTATCAGCTGACAGCTAATACAGTTCGTATTAAGCCGCTTACTACGGAATTGCTGTCATTGCGAGCAAAGCGAAGCAATCTCACTGAGGAGACTTTCCCGATTATTGAAATCATTCCCGGGCAAATAACTACTGAGAAAAGAGTGGAAAAGGTAAAAGTTGTGGATGGGATGATTGTGCCTGACTTAGAGAAAGATATTCTGAAACTTGTGGTGGTGGAAAGACATAAAGCCAGCGGCAATATTGGCTTGGGCCTGGTTAAGGGATTTGGCTTAAAGCAAGGGGCATTAGCTTCATCTGTGGCTCATGACTCTCACAATATAATAGCTGTAGGCACCAATGATTTTGATATCCTTAAAGCAATTGAGGAGATAACTAGATTGCAAGGTGGGTTAGTTGCTTGTGCCAACCACAAAGTCCTTGCCTCTCTGCCCTTGCCTATTGCTGGTTTGCTTTCCCCTGAGCCCTTGGAGGTGGTTGTAGCTCAATTTGAGCAGCTAGAAAAGGCTGCTGCTAGCCTGGGCAACTTGCCTCCAGCTCCTTTCTCTATCCTTTCTTTCCTTGCCTTGCCTGTGATTCCTGAGTTAAGGCTGACCGATTTGGGGTTGGTGGATGTAGTGGCATTTAAGCTAATTAAATAATAAAGATTACGTTGTCATTCTGAGCCCTTCGCTTCCTGTCATTCTGAGGGAGGGAAGCGACCGAAGAATCTGGCTCAGGATAAACTCCGCGAAGAATCTCAAGGGTTGTTAGAATAGACCGTGAATAAACCGCTCATACTGAAAGCTGATAGCTATCAGATGACAGCTAATTCATTTCTGCCTTGTTGCCCATAGCGGAGAGGCTTCAAAAGACTCGCCTTGGAGTTTTGCCTCCAGGGTTTTCTCCAGTTCCTCTACAGGCACTCGAATTTGTGCCAGGCTATCCCTTTCCCGGATGGTAACCTGGTTGTCCTCCAAAGATTGGAAATCTATGGTGACGCAAAAGGGAGTGCCAACTTCATCTTGACGCCTGTATCTCCGCCCAATGCTTTGGGAATCATCATAACAAGTCATGAAGCTTGGGCATAGTTGTTTGTAAATTTCTTTAGCTAGGGGAGTCAATTTTTCGTTCCTGCTCAAAGGTAAAACGGCTATTTTCATGGGAGCTAAGGAGGGATGGAGATGCAAAACCACTCTGGTTTCTCCCTCAACTACCTCCTCGTGGTAAGCATCAATAAGTAAGGCTAAGGCAGAGCGGTCAACACCGGCTGAAGGCTCAATAATGTAGGGAAGAAAACGCTCATTGTTTTCGCCATCATAGTAGCTGAGGTCTCGGCCGCTATGTTTAGCATGTTGGGTCAGGTCATAATCGCCCCTATTGGCAATGCCCTCCAATTCTGACCAGCCCATGGGAAATAGATACTCGATGTCATAACAATTCTTAGCGTAATGGGCTAGCTCGTCTTTGCTATGCTGGCGCAGGCGGAGTTTTTCCTTTCTAATACCTAGCCTAATATACCAGTCAAATCGCTCCTTCACCCAATAATCGAACCAATACTCATCAGTCCCTGGCTTAACAAAGTATTCCAGCTCCATCTGCTCGAACTCTCTGGTCCTGAAGATAAAGTTGCCTGGTGTAATCTCATTACGGAAGGCTTTACCTATCTGGGCAATGCCAAGCGGCAATTTTTTCCTGGAAGTAGTAATTACATTTTCAAAGTTGACAAACATGCCCTGGGCGGTTTCCGGGCGAAGATAAATGGTGCTTGCCTCTTCCTCCACGGGACCCATAAAAGTTTTAAACATTAGGTTAAACATGCGAGGTTCAGTTAGCTCACCACCACATTTGGGGCATAGTTGATTATTTATCTCGCCAGCTCGCCACCTCAGATGGCAGGACTTACACTCCACCAAGGGGTCAGTGAAACTATCAACATGACCACTAGCTTTCCAAACTTTGGGATGCATCATGATGCTGGTATCTATGCCCGCTACATCATCTCGCTCCTGCACTATTGCCTTCCACCAGGCATCTTTAACGTTGCGCTTGAGTTCCACCCCCATGGGGCCATAGTCCCAGCAGCTACCTAGCCCGCCGTATATTTCACTGCTTTGGAAAACAAACCCTCTCCGCTTGCATAACGAAACAATTTTCTCCATATCTACTTTGTCAGGCATTTTTATATCTCCTACAAGTATCCTAGCTTATCAGCTTTGTCTGCTCGGCGTCAAAGGGGCATAAGTTGTGTTATAATTGGCTTTAGTGAGGTTCAAGAGTGCTAGAAATCGCACCGTAGTGAAACAACTAAGTCGCTAGTCGTGAGTCATTAGTCGATAGCTGCTGCCAGGGAGAAGTTTATGACAAAGGTAAAGAAGTTTGAAGATGTAATAGCGTGGCAAAAGGTAAGAGAATTAGTGAAAATGGTTTACGAAATGACGAGGGAAGGTGACTTCGCCAGGGATTTCAGCTTAAAGGATCAAATTCGAAGAGCTGCCGTATCAGTGATGTCCAACATAGCAGAGGGATTTTCAAGACAGACCGATAAAGAATTTGTCCAGTTCTTTATATCGCCAAGGGGTCTATTTCCGAGATACAAAGCCAATTATATGTGGCTTTCGATTTGGGCTATGTTGAGGTTCAAGAGTTCAATAAGGCTTACGAACTGTCCTCTGAAGTTGCGCGGTTGCTTACCGGGCTCATAAGGTATCTGCAAGAGGGTTTAGCCAGCGACTAGGGACTGGCGACTTTTGACTTTCAGGCTGTTCTGGTTAGAATCGCCCTACACTAGGATTGAAATAGACCTAAACAAGCTGTCATAATGAGGTGAGCGATGATAAACGGGTATGATGTGGAAGTTAAATTGCTCGCTGTCACTCCTGAGGCTGAGAGGCTAATAGAGTCGGCGGGGAGATTATGCTGGGATACTCAGGATAAGACAGGAACAGTGCCTGACCGCATCCAGAAATGGATAGAAATAGGGCACGAGTCAATGGTTGAGCATGCTTGTGCCACCTTCTATATTCGGGCTAGCCGTGTTTTGACTCACGAGCTTGTCAGGCATAGATTGGCAAGCTATAGCCAGAGAAGCCAGCGGTATGTCAAGGAGAGCGAGCTAAGATACATCGAGCCTGCTGAAATTAAAGAATGGGGTGAGTCGGCTCATGAGCGGTTTGAAGAGGTAATGGGGGCTTGCTGGGAAGCTTATAGGGATTTGCTAAGTAAGGGAATAAAGCCTGAGATAGCCCGCTATGTTCTCCCTAATGCCTGTGAGACGCAGATAATCTGCACCTGGAATTTCCGCGAGATTCGCCACATCATTAAGCTACGAGCATCTAAGCGAGCTCTTCCGGAAATGAGAGCAGTAGCTAGTGAGATAAGAAGGATAGCGAAGGAAATAGCCCCCCAGGTATTTGAGGATTTGTAATCCTTTGTTATTCAATCCAGGGAGGGTATCCGCAGGTTGTCCATGAAAAAGCTTGTTGGGGCAACGCACCGGCTGGGGATAGAACTCAATGCCAGGCAGGTGAGGCAATTTGAGCTTTACTATCAAGAGCTAATAGAGTGGAATAAAAAGTTTAACCTTACCGCCATAACAGATTATCAGGAGGTGCAGCTAAAGCACTTCCTCGATTCTATAACCGTCATTTTGGCTTTGACCAAAGAGGAAATGGAGAATCCAGACCTGAGTATCATCGACATAGGCACAGGTGCCGGTTTTCCCGGCATACCACTCAAAATCCTTCTTGGTCAGCCAAGATTAGTGCTCCTTGATTCCACGGCTAAAAAAGCCACTTTCCTTCACCATGTTACTCAGAGACTGGAGTTAAGTAATGTGGAGATAGTAATCGGTAGAGCCGAGGAGATAGCCCACCTGCCACTATATCGCCAACAATTTGATTTAGTCGTCTCCCGTGCTGTAGCCTTATTGTCTGTCTTGGTGGAATTAGCCTTGCCCTTCTGCCGAATTGGCGGGGAATTTGTGGCTCAAAAGAAAGGGGAAATCAGGCAGGAAATAATTAAGGCCAATAAAGCCATTGATACTTTGGGGGGCAAGTTAAGCCAAGTAAGGAAAATAGAGCTGGAAGAACTTAGCGGTGAGCGCTATTTAGTGATTATTGATAAAATATGTGCTACGCCAGAGAAGTATCCGCGTCGTCCTGGCGTGCCAAAGCGACGCCCAATTTAGAATGAGGGTGACCCTCGCCCACCCCTTATCTGGCGAGGGAGAGGAGGTGAATAGAGATGTGGCGCAGAAGGTCTTGGAGGTTTTACTTCGGGCTTCCTCCTTTTGGTTTCTACTTCCATGGACTAAGGCCATCCCCGAGCAAGGAAGAGTACCTTAATATGCTTCAAGAATACAAGAAGGACTTGGAGGAGGAATTAAGGGAGCTAGAAAGGGAAATTGAGGAAGTAAGAGGGAGCTCATAGCATACCATTTTTATCTTAGCGTTTTTCACTCCTCATTGCCTCTCCTGCTAGTCTCAAATGTTGAAGCGGGTACCGGCATTGTTGAAAAAGAACTTATCCTCAAATTCATGAGCTATTAGCATAATTGCTGGCAGACCAGTGCAATGGCACAGTCCTAATCTTTGAACACCCAATTCTTTAAGGGCAGCGATAGTCAACCATATTCGCTCTTCAGAAGCATGAATAAGATGAGCGCCACCTAATACCGTATGTATCGATTTTACACCGGTAAGCTGCTGAGCATAGTATAGGGTATTAATAGGGCCGCGGTGGGCACAACCGAGAATGACAATCAATCCCGGCTCGGCATTTATGATGAGCGCCTGGTCGTCTAAGAGCTTATCAGGCTGCCAGCCAGAATCTTGCTTCACAAAGAATACAGGCTCTATCTCCTCAAAGTCAGTTACCATAGGCACTTCACCAGTAGTCATTATGCTATCAGTTATCCTTACTGGTTTTGTGGTTAAATTAAAGTTAGCCCCGAGTCTTTCTAGCTCCTGGCGCTGAAAAGGTATGCTGTTATATCTATCCTTTCGACCTTGACTGCGGCTGTATTTAGCTGCCCATATATCGGGGTGAGCTATTATCTCCACCTCTTTCCCCATCTTGCCTAGGATTTGGCGTAGACCACCAGTGTGGTCATAGTGACCGTGACTCAAGACAACCTTATCGATTTTACTGAGGTCAATTCCAAGAACATCAGCATTATAACTGGCTGAGATGCTTGCTCCAGTATCGAACAGGATGTTTACATCATCTGTCTCTACCACGATACTCAGCCCATACTCAGCCAAAAGGTAACCTCTATCAGCGCAATTTTCGCTTAAAGTTGTGATGCGAAGCTTCATTTTATTCTTCCGTTATAATTATCCCCTCAAGGTTAAACTAGTTGGGGTAAAACCGTATTTCCAGAAGGAAGAATATAGGCTTGGAAATCCTCGCCATACTTACCTTTAGCATAGTCTATTGCTTGAGCTAAATTGTCCATAGGCGTAAAAAACAATTTATAGACTTCCTCATTTGCTAGTGAAGAAATTAATAGCACTTCAACTTCTTTTGCCACCTTGGCAATAACATAGGCTTTATGACCACCCAGGACGAATCTCTTTCCCAGACGCTGAATTATATCCTCCGGAGTTTTGGCCTCTTTTATCCATTCTTTAAAGGTAGCTTCTCCATATCCCTCAAGACATTCGGCTAATAAGATAATTGTCCCTCCTGGCTTTACTGCCTGATAAGCATTATCCAGAGCCTTTTGGGCTTGATAGACATTAATGTCTCTGGGATAACCACCAGCACTAGCAATTACTATCTCAGCTTTTTGTTCAATTTCACAAATATACGTTTTTCTACATAACTCTACTCCCTTTGACCAGGATGCCAGTAAGCTCCCAGCTACAACTTCTATTATTTTATGATTTTCATTGGTTACCACACTGATATTAAAATCTACCCCTACTTTTTCCGCTCCCTCTTGCATCTCTTCGTGGACGGGATTGCCTTTAAGATTGCCACTTCGGGCATTGGGATGGACCATTTTCGCATGATTAGTTTCAATGGTCTTTCTTCCGCAAATGCCAGCGAAAATAGACTTTCTCCCTCCGGAGAAACCAGCAAAGTAATGCGGGACTATTACTCCGGTAGTAACTATAAAATCTACTTCATGGATGATTGGATTAACCCACAGTTCATTGCCACTTTTTAATTTGTCCAGATAGCATAAATTAGGGGCGTCGGCATCATGATTTATAAATTTATAGGTGGAGATTATATCTTCTCCAAACATGCCTCGCATCTCTTCCTCAGAATTAGCTCGGTGAATCCCAGTAGCAATGATAAATTTGATATTTTCTATCTTTACCCCCACCTCCCTTAACTCATCTAATAATGGCGGCAAGATTATCTTATAGGGGGTAGGCCTGGTTACATCATTTACAATAACCAGTATATTTTGCGCTTTTTTCTGAAGGATTAATTCTCTTAAAGAAAGACTATCTATGGGGTTCTTTAGTAACCTTTTTAGCTTATGTTCTGGATTTGATAAAACCTCTTTCTCTTTTGAATGTAATATTCGTATTACATTCTTCCCCTCTAAGGGTAATCTAACACTTCCTTTGCCGTACTTTAACTCCATTTTTCTTTCTGCTCAAAATCCAATGATAATAAACTCTTAACGTAATACTTACCCCTCTAATAATAATTGAACTCGTGGAGAAAATAAACCCCAGCAAACGGCTTCAACAGCACTAAAATAGCGGGGTTTTTTCATCTTTCCTACCAGTCTTCCCTGAGTGTCTTTTGTCTTAATAGGCATCACCTCTTCTTCTGGTGCATAAAAACAAGGGGGATGCCTCAGTTATCACGGGCACTCCCGCCCCATATGTATATTGTCCTTATGAACAATAGACTACCCTTGTGCGGACAGCACTATCAAGCTGTTAATTACTCTAGTGCTACTGCCTTAATTCAATCCTACTACCCAAAATAGCGAATGTTAATAGGTTTGTGTTGACTTTTCACAAATCAGCTATCCAGATCTAAACTAAGTTTTCCGATTTGCTCATCAGTTGGCAGTGGCTTAAAAGGCAATTTCTCCTCACCATAAAGCAAGTTCTAGAGAAGGGCTTGCAGCTATCTCAAGACTATAAGGCAGTTAAATAATGTGTAGATGGTTACTATATTAACAAATACCGCAAGAGGTGATACGCTAGTAAGTGGTGCGTAATATGTGTGTAAATCTAAAGGAGGGCGTAATATGGCAGTATTGGAAGAAGCGATAAAAGAGGTATTGGAGCTAAAAAGCTATCAATTCGGAAACATTGCGGTGAGTGCCCATTTGAAGTACCCCCTCGAAAGTAATCTGTGAGTTCAAAATAATAGGAGGAATGTTAGGAGGTGAAACTATGAAGACATATTCGTTTGTTACCGCTAAGAAAATTCTATTTGGCGTGGGTGCTGTAGAACAGCTTGGCAGGGAACTAAAAGATATCGGCGCCAAGAAAATAGCTATTATAACTGATGCCGTGATTAAAAAGGTTGGGGCACTTGACAAAGTAACAGGTATGCTGGAAAAGGGTGGTTTTGATTATGCGGTTTGGGATAAAGTGGAGCCCGAACCGGCTTTAGAAGTCGGTGAAGCAGCAATACAATTCACCAGGGAGGGGAAATACGATAGTGTTATCGGGCTTGGTGGTGGCAGCGTAATGGATACTGCTAAGGCAGCGGCTGTCTCAATCACAAATCCTGGAAGCCTTAAGGGGTGGGTTAAGGAAGTTTTTGAAAAACCATTAGCTCCACTTGTGCTTATCCCAACTACATCTGGAACCGGGAGTGAGGTTTCCAACGCAGCAGTTTTTGCTACCCCCGAAGTCAAATATGTATTGTATAGCTCGCTTATGTATCCAGATATTGCACTTGTTGATCCTGAATTGACCAGAACGGTGCCTGCCCGCACGACAGCTAATACAGGTATAGATGCATTGTGTCATGCTATCGAGGCCTATGTATCCTTAAAAGCTAATCCAATAACAGATGCTCTAGCAGTGGAGGCCATGAGTCTTGTTGCTGAAAATCTCAGAGCAGCTTATGCTTACGGAGATAACATGGAGGCCCGATCAGGCATGTCCCTGGCATCTTTAATGGCTGGCCTGGCTTTTGGAAACGCGGGAACTGTGATTGGACATGCATGTGGTTATGCTTATGTATATCCAGCGACGAAATTTCACTTCCCACATGGCTATTCAATAGCTATTACAATGCCCTATGTGCTGGAATATAATGCTATTTCGAATCTGCAAAAGCATGCCACCATTGCGGAGCTCTTAGGAGAGCCTACCTCAGAATTATCCTTACGAGAGGCAGCATTCAGATCCGCCCTGGCTTTTAAGAAGCTTTTAGTGGACTTAAATATGCCAACATCAATTAAAGAAGTCGGCGTAACAAAGGACATGATTCCCTCAATAGCAAAGAACGTTTTTAAGAGCACCGCACATGTAGCACGCAATCCGCGTAAAGTCACAGAGGAAGGCATGGTTAGACTCTTTGAGAAAGCCTATGAAGGAAAACTAGAATGTGGAACATGATGCTGTGTAATCTTGCTCTGGCGTTGGATTCATATTCGCCCCCAATTTTGTAGTTGCGACCCTTCCACAAGGTTAAAGGGGGGCATTACATTTTTGAACACTCCCTTTAATGTTAAGTTGTCTGCCAAACTAGATAATGGTAATATTAACTGTAATTATTTTAGCTACAGTGGTAAGATATACTAAGGGTAATTAAGAAATGGAAAAGGGTACTTGGAAAACTAAAGCGGGATTGGCTCAGATGCTGAAGGGGGGCGTAATCATGGATGTGGTCACCGCGGAGCAAGCCAAAATTGCTGAGGAAGCTGGTGCTTGCGCTGTCATGGCCTTAGAGCGGGTGCCGGCGGACATTCGTGCTGCCGGTGGAGTGGCTCGTATGGCTGACCCAACTATAATCTCAGCTATAAGGGATACAGTAAGCATACCAGTAATGGCAAAATGTCGCATCGGGCACTTTGTCGAAGCTCAAGTGCTACAAGCGCTGGGTGTTGACTTTATCGATGAATCTGAGGTACTTACTCCTGCCGACGAGAACCACCATATTTGGAAGCACGATTTCAAGGTTCCCTTTATTTGTGGCTGCCGTGACCTGGGTGAGGCGTTGCGTCGTATTGCTGAAGGGGCAGCGATGATTCGAACGAAAGGTGAGGCGGGAACAGGGAATATTGTTGAAGCTGTGAGACATATGCGAGCAGTCCAGGGCGGAATTCGTAAGCTTCAGGTCTTACTGGAGGAAGAGCTGATAGCTGAGGCGAAGAAGTTAGGTGCTCCTTTTAAGTTAGTGATGGAGATACATAACACGGGGAAGTTGCCCGTAGTGAACTTCGCTGCTGGCGGCATAGCTACGCCAGCCGATGCTGCTTTGATGATGCAACTAGGTGCTGAGGGTGTATTTGTTGGCTCAGGGATTTTTAAGTCCAGTGATCCCCCAGCCATGGCAAAAGCCATTGTCAAAGCCACCACTCATTATCAGGACCCAGCTATTATTGCTGAAGTCTCTAAAGGTTTAGGTGCTGCTATGCCCGGCCTGGACATAAAGGCTATACCCCAGCAGGAGTTGCTGGCTACTAGGGGTGGTTAGCTGAAAGTAATTGTTGTTTTAGTATGCAAAGAGTAGTTAGTAATGAACTGGATGCTTTGCTTGATATTTTACCGCCTCATATCCGTGAACCACTTTATGAGCAATCTGGTCGGGATGAATTACTGGAAGTAATCTTAGACTTGGGGCGCCTCCCTGAAGCTCGTTTTCCCCGTCAAGAGTTAATTCTCAATTCTAAGGAAGTTGACCCTAGTGATATCGACTATGTAGTATCACGAGTCGGTGAGTTCACTGGAGACAATCGCGCCGGCATTGAACGCACTCTTCATCGCATCTCAGCTGTACGCAATAGAAACGGTCGCATAATTGGTCTGACTTGCCGTGTGGGCCGGGCTGTGTTCGGTACTGTAAAGATGATTCAAGACCTTGTTGAATTGGGCAAGAATGTTTTGCTCTTGGGGCGGCCTGGGGTGGGTAAAACAACCATGTTGCGAGAAGTAGCCCGGGTGCTAGCTGATGATCTCAAAAAACGGGTTGTTGTAATTGACACCTCAAATGAAATTGCTGGAGATGGTGATATCCCCCACCCTGCTATTGGACACGCGCGGCGGATGCAGGTAGCTACCCCTGCCATGCAGCACGCAGTGATGATTGAAGCGGTGGAGAATCACATGCCTGAGGTCATTATCATTGATGAAATAGGTACTGAGCTTGAAGCCCAGGCAGCTCGAACTATTGCTGAGCGTGGAGTGCAATTAATAGGCACGGCTCACGGAAACACTTTGGAGAACTTGATACTGAATCCTACCTTGTCAGACCTCATCGGTGGCATCCAAACGGTTACCTTAGGTGATGAAGAGGCAAGGCGGCGCCACACACAGAAATCTATTCTGGAACGCAAGGCACCACCTACCTTTGATGTGGTGGTTGAAATCATGGACTACTATAAAGTAACCGTTCACGCCAACGTGATTGATGCTGTAGATGCTACCTTGCATCAACAACCCGTTCAAGCTGAGCTTCGCTGGGTGGACAAAAATGGGAATGTGGAAAGGGAGAAAATAACATCGCCTTCTATGTTAGAAGGCAATCAAAGGCTTGTCCTGAACCGAAGCTCTGAGCCGAAGTTGCGAGCCAAAGGCGTGGCAATCAACGAAGAGGCAGTGAAGGAACTGGAGAAGCAACCTTTGCGATTTTATCTCTTCGGCATTAACCGTTCCCGGTTAGAACAAGTTGCTGGGGTAGAGCGAGAAATTTTGAAATTTGTTGCCGATCTTAAGCAAGCTGACCTTTTTCTCACCACGCGAAGCTATTACCGCCGTAAACCACAGAAGATAAGAGATGCTGAGGCACTCGGTATACCGATTTATGTTCTTAAAAACAACGATGCCGCTCAAATGAGACGGTGTCTGGATACTGTCTATCCTGTTACCTCCCAGTCTGCCTATGTTCATCACCTGCAACATATGATAGCTAGACATCCTAACCTTAACACCAATAAATGGGAGCCAGAACCTGGTAGCAAAGGAAGTAGCATCGTGACAAGGGGGAATTGAGGCAACCCTTGACCTTGTTTATCACATTTGAAGGGGGGGAGGGCTGTGGCAAAAGCACCCAGGCCAAGGCTTTGTACCAGAGGTTGCGTCAGCAGAATATTTCTGTAGTACTGACACATGAGCCTGGGGGCACAGTTCTAGGTAGCGAGATAAGGAGAGCACTAAAGAGGAAGCGAGGATGTCTTGTTTCGCCTGAAGCTGAGTTGTTCCTTTTTGTTGCTTCTCGGGCCCAATTGATAGCTGAAGTAATTCGCCCTGCTTTACAAGAAGGCAAGATAGTTATCTGCGACCGCTTTAGCTATTCTACCTCTGTCTATCAAGGCTATGGACGGGGGCTTAGTTTGCCTACTGTGGAAATGGTTAACAGCCTGGCAACCCAGAATCTCGAGCCAGATGTCATTATCCTCTTAGACCTACCGCCTGAGCAGGGGTTGGCACGAAAACGAAATTTAAAGGACCGTTTTGAGCTAGAGGATTTATCCTTCCATCGCCGTGTTAGAGAAGGATATCTCAAGATGGCGGCAACTGAGCCTGACCGCTGGTTGGTAATAGATGCTTCTCTACCCAAAAATAAGATTGCCAAAATCGTCTGGGAAAAGGTGAGCCAGTTGTTACCTCCCCCCTCGTCATTGCGAGGAGTGTAAGCAGTTGCGAGGCGTAGCCGAAGCAAACTGGGGGCGGGATTCCTCGCTTATGCTCGGAACAGGCTCCGCAATCTCGCTACACTCTACTTTGTGCGATATACTTATACAGCATCTATGACTAAAGGAAGAGTAGCCGTGGCCTTAAGCGGAGGGATGGATTCCTCTGTGGCTGCCTTGTTGCTCAAGGAAGCTGGCCATGAAGTTATAGGGTTACACATGTATCTCTGGGATTCCTCTCGCTCCGGATACCAAGCACGTCAGACTGAGCGTGTTTGCTACATTCTAAACATCCCCTCCTACGTAGTTGACTTGCAGAAGGATTTTGAGCGCTATGTGGTGGACTATTTCTGCCGGGAGTATAAGAGAGGGCGAACTCCCAATCCCTGCATTGCCTGTAATCAGCATATAAAGTTTGGCCTCCTTTTATCCCAAGCCCTTTCCCTGGGAGCTAATTTCCTAGCTACGGGTCATTATGCTAGGATTGAGCATTCTAAGGATGGCTATCACTTACTTAAAGCGGCAGATTTAAGTAAAGACCAATCTTACTTCCTTTATACTTTAACTCAGGAAAAACTTAAGCATCTCCTTTTCCCTTTAGGTAGCTATACTAAAACTGAGGTTAAGCAAATAGCAAAGCGAGCAGGATTATCTATAGCATTTAAGCCTAGCCAAGACATCTGCTTCATTTCTCAAAAGAATTACCGTGCTTTCCTCAGCCAGCGCCTTTCGAGTATACCTGGAGAGATCGTAGATGCTCAAGGAGTAATATTAGGACGTCACCAAGGAATAGTCTTTTACACTATCGGGCAGAGGCATGGCCTGGGATTAGCCTCAGGCAAGCCCCTTTATGTCATAAGGATAGAACCTGAGCATAATAAAATTGTTCTTGGCGACAAGAGAGAGCTTTACTGTCAGAAAGTTACCGCCCAAAGGCTGAACTGGGTAGCTGGTAAACCGCTGCTCAGGTCTATTACTGCGGCTGCTAAGATACGCTATAAATCAAGAGAGGCAGCAGCTGTCTTATTTCCACCGCGTCATTGCGAGCAAGGCGAAGCAATCTCCGATATCTGGTTTCCACAGCCGCAGAAAGCGATTACCCCAGGCCAAGCCATTGTGTTCTACCAAGGCGATGAGGTGCTAGGCGGTGGCATCATATCAAATGGAGAAATTAAAATGCAAAATGCAAAAAATACAGAGCAAAAATAAAAAAGTTTTGCCTTTTGAGTTGTCATTTTGACTTTTAACTTTTGCCGGAATATGTCACTGCCGCCAAACCTTAATCAAGAGAATGAGCTTAAATTACAGGGTTATGAGCTTATCGCTGGGCTTGATGAAGCTGGGCGAGGGGCTCTTGCTGGCCCTGTGGTTGCTGGCGCCGTCATCCTACCTTGCTCTAGCTATCCCTCTTGGTTTAAGCTAGTCCGGGATAGCAAAGAGATAAGTCCCAAAAAGCGTGAATTTATTTTCCACTTGATCCAGAGGGAGGCCTTAGCGGTAGGCATTGGCGTAGTTCCGCCCCGGGTAATCGATGCCATAAATATTCTCAAGGCAACCCAGATGGCTATGAAGCAAGCTGTAGAGAAGCTGCCCAAACAACCACATTTTCTCCTTATTGACAGGCTAGCTTTGCCTCGATGCCATATTGCCCAAAAAGGGATAACCAAGGGTGATAAGCTATGTCTTTCTATTGCCTGTGCTTCTATTGTGGCTAAGGTCACCAGAGATCATATAATGGAAGAGATGGATAAAATCTATCCTGGCTATGGGTTTGCTAAACATAAGGGTTATGGAACACAGCAGCATATCTCCAGCTTGTGGCAACTAGGGCCTTCACCAGTTCACCGTCTATCCTTTGCCCCAGTTAGGGATGCTAGCCAGCAGCGCATTTCCTCTCCCTTAAAGGGAGAGGAATAAGGTGAGGGTGATGAATCGCCAAGAGACTGGCAAGCTAGGGGAGAAATTAGCCCAGAAATTTCTTAAGAGGAAAGGCTACCATATTCGTGAGACAGATTTTCGCTGTCGTATGGGGGAAATTGATATTGTTGCCCAGCAAAAAGACTATCTCGTCTTTGTCGAAGTTCGCACTAAGAGCAGCTTAGACTTTGGCACTCCCGAGGAATCGATAACGCAAAGCAAAAAGGGGAAACTCATTGCCTCAGCTTTAACCTATATTAGTACTCACCAGAATCTACCCCCTTTATGGCGCATAGATGTGGTAGCTATAGAAGTTGACCAAAAAGGTAAAACCAAACGTATTGAACTTATTGAAAACGCCATTAGCCAGTCTTAATTTTTGCCACCCACCTCTCACATCCTTCTTTCTTCTGCCCTAGTTTTTTGACTCTCCATTTGTCTTTGTGCTAATTACCATGTTTGCTTATTCACAATAGCTGGCATATCAAAGGGAAATATCGTCAGACTCAAAAACAAATAGCAAAACCAACATTTGAAGGCGCCCCCGATTACAGCGGCACTCCACACGGGATGAGGAGGTACTCTGGCTGAAAAACTAAGGCCATGTGCCGTTTCCCGCTGGTTGCCCGCCACTTTCCAATTTTACTTCTCCATGGAAAAGAAAACTTTAGAAAGTTTCTGTCCATAAAATTTCAAGGCTAAAATAAGCAAAATACCAAAGATTACGATGATATAGTTGAGAGTAGCCATTATGATAAAGCCCATTATTCCAAGTACAATTCTTATCCACATTCTCAAAGATCCATCAGACCAACCAGTTATCGCTAATGCTAATAGATACATAACTAAAACTACTGCCAAAAGGTCAAAAACGATTGTTAGAACAATTAGAGCATTCCATGTTTCCACTGTTATTAAAAACATCTCTGGATGAAGGAAAAATATGTAAGGTCCCAAGTATCCTGCTAAGGCGTACTTGCATCCATTCCTTGCTGTTTTCCAAAAGTCTCCCCCGGCTAAAGCTGAACCGGCATAGGTAGCCAAAGCTACTGGTGGGGTTATATCCGCTAGTAGTCCAAAATAGAACACGAAGAAGTGTGCCGCTAATAAAGCTATTGGAACGGCGTATCCCGGAACTAGTGAGCTATAAATGGGGGAGGTACTAACAGCAAGGTAAATAGCTGGAGCGGCAACTAAAGAGGTTATGATGTAATTGGCAGTTGTGGGAATCCCCATGCCTAGGATTAAGCTGAAGACCATAGCTAAGGGAAGCAATAGAAATAAAGCTCCCCCTGTTATTGATACTAATTGATATCCTATTTTCGTTATCAAGCCTGTCATTGTCAATACACCTTGGATCAAACCAGCGCTGGCAGCGGCTAGCATAACGCTTACACTTGTTTTTCCTGCGGCAATCATTGACTCGTAAGTGGCAGAATACATTTTCTTTCCTTCTTTGCTTTTTGACATTACTCCAACTATTAAAGAGAATACAATACCAAATATTCCCGTCATTAAAAGTGTCTGTTCCCTCATCACCCCAAGATATTTTGTTAAGGCGATAAAAAGGATAAACACCAAGCTTATATAAAGCTTTTCATTTCTCTTGATCAGCTTCGATGTGAATGAGAGACCAACTAATCCTGAGGCTAAAGCTAATAATGCTAATAAAGTCACTTCATTGAAGCCCTTTCCAGCAAACATTAGCAAGGTGGTAATTATCAAGGCGGCAACATATATTGGTTCATTTCCTTCAATTTTGTCTTTTGAAATCCAGGCTGCCCAAACAGCAACCCCTAGAGAGGCTATAGCACATATATGTGGTGGAATTCCCCAGAACAGGGCTACTATAATAACAATTATTGGTAAAAAGATATAGAGCTTTCTTAAGAAATATTTTAAAGCTTTAACTCGTGGTATTCCTCCTAGTCCTAAGCGCTTGGTTTCTAAATCAATGAAAATATAAACTCCAGCAAAATACATTATCGCTGGGATGATGGCAGCGATGATTATCATTCTATATGGGATACCGAGAAACTCTGCCATTATAAATGCAGCTGCCCCCATAATTGGAGGCATTAATTGTCCTCCTGTTGAGGCTACAGGTTCAATAGCTCCAGCGATCTCTGCTGGATAACCTGCCTTTTTCATTAAAGGAATAGTAAAAGTTCCTGTGGTCAAAGTATTGGCAACCGAACTCCCACTAACAGTTCCCATAAGCCCACTTGAGACTACCGCTGCTTTTGCTGGGCCTCCTGACCGGGGTCCAAAGACGGATATCATAAATTCTGTTATATAATCGCTTACTCCAATCTTAAGTAAAAAGGCACCAAAAAATATGAAAGCAAAAACATAAGTCACCATGACCATTAGGGGAATCCCCATTATCCCTTCGTCAAAGCAAAGCTGCTGAGTAAATCTTGTCCAATTGAATCCAAGTTTGAGAATTCCATAAATTAGAAATGTTGTAACCACTGCTGGCAAAACCCATCCCAAAATCCTTCTTGTTGCCTCTAAGACAACGATAATAGCAATCATGCCGAAGATTACGTCAGGAAGTAAAATCTCAGCATATGTGGCATACCTATTATAAACGGCAAAAATATAAAAGGTGGAAATAACACTTAAAGTTATCAGTAAATAGTCTGAGAGCCGAACTTTCTTCAGGTATTTTTCTTTCTTTTTCCATGGATATAGGAAATAAGTTATTATGAGCACCATGGCTAGCACAAAAGCCATACTTTGCTTGGTTTGAAATGTAAACCTTAGAAGCTCAATATTAATTCCAAGCTTGCTAAAAAGACTGTAGAGGATGTAGTTAAAATTGAATACGAATAATACTTCATAAATCCCGAATGATAAGGCGGCTATGGTAACGATTTTATCTAGCCGCGGGGATAAAGTTCTTGTTCTTTCTAAGGTCTTCTTTAGTTCCTCAGCCAACTTTTTGTCCTCTAAGGAGAAATTCAATGATAGGCATTGTTTCTAGGGTAAAGGAAATTTTGACTTCAGAATTTGGGTGGTAAAGTAAAGTTCTATCTCCAACTTTTATCTCAACATTGTTCAAAGGAATAAACCAATAGGTAAGGGACTTTCCAAGACATTTGTTGGGTCTTTTTACATAGTAGTTATCTTCTATGGAGGTAAAATCTTCAGGTAATCCAGCACCAAAATTCTGCCATCTCATCTCCAAAACATAGACTCCTCTTTTATTAACCTCTAAAATCTCTATTACTTCTCCCCTTTCAACACTATGATCGTATTTAATTGTTATTGGCAACTCATTAAAGTAAGGAAAATACTCAATAGTATTATTAAAATTAACTTCTAAGCTATTTATGGGAAGAAGCAAAAATATTAATAACAGGAGGAAAAGAAACCTTTTGGTATCTCCCCTCCTGTTAAAAAGCCTTATACTACTCAGCAAGGGCACCCGAGTCATAGGTATAATTCCAAAGCTTCTTTATTTGAGCTCTGCAGGAACTAGAATTCCCTTTTCCTCATAGTACTTAATAGCTCCAGGGTGGAGTATAAGGCTCATACCATCCAAAGCCGCGTCCAAAGTAATATCCGCTGCCCTCACGTGCGCAGTTCTTAGCTCGTCAAGATGCTCGAACAGTACCTTGGTCATGTCATACACAACATCATCGGGCAGGTCCTTGTGAACACAAAGCATGGCCATAACTGCACAGGTGGCAACGCTTTCCGTCATTTTGTAGGTGCCTTTGGGAATAACCTGTCTAACGTAGAATGAATAGCCCTCAGCATGGAGCTTATCTACTATCTCATCTGGTATGAGAACAAGCCTTACAGGAGTGGTCACAGCTATTTCCTCAATTCCTGCGGTTGGAGTCGCACCAACTACGAATACCGCATCCACCTGTCCTAGCTTTAAGGCTGAACACCCTTCGCCAATTGCCAGATCATATCTCTTTATAGTATCCCACACACCAGCGGCTTCGAATACTTGCTCACAACCAACTGCACACCCACTTCCAGGAGCTCCAACAGCTACATTCTTTCCTTCCAAGTCTGCCAAGGTATAAATGTCACTCTCAGCTCTAACGACAGCTTGACATGTCTCAGGATACAATGTTGCCAGTCCTTGCAGTTGGGGTACTGACGCATCGAACATGACAATTCCCTTACGGGCATAATAGGAAACATCATTTTGTATAAGACCGGCTTGCGACTCTCCCTTTTCAATACCCTTAACGTTAGTAACACTAGCACCACTCGTCACTGCGCTGGCATCAATTATGTCCGAATACTTGTTTAGCATCTCAGCATACTTAGAACCCAGCGGGAAATATGTCCCAGCAGTGCCTCCGGTATAAAGCATTACCTCTGTCTTTTCTGCTACTGGCTCAACACAACCAGTAAGAGCCAAACCTACAATGAGTGCTACCGATAACATCACCATTATTATTTTGTGTTTCATCTAATTCTCCTTTCTTTAATTCTTTAATCCACCTCCTCCACCCCTTTATTTATGTTTACTCATACACATCACCTCCTTAAGCAGACTTCATATAATACCCATAGTCTTAAGAACATCACGAAGCTCAGCTTTATCTTCTTCATCTAGAGGAATGAGAGGCAGTCTAGGTATTCCTCCTCTTAAGCCCACCATATCCATTGCTGCTTTAACCATAGCGGTTTTCATGGTTAATTTGCCACCCAAACCTGGGATACCAGTGTGAGGGCCATGCTTCACATTTATCTTCGTTAGAAAGTCATAGTAAAGCTGGGTACGATTAACTATTTCAGTCAGCTTATCAAAATCTCTCGCAACTGCAGCTTCATATGCCGAATATACGAAGTCTGGAGCAAAATTTCCCATGGAACTAATAAAACCGGGACAACCATATAAAGCTTCAAATGAAAACATCGGTTTGCCCATTCCACAAAGGATAACTGCATCTTCTGGATCCACTGCTCTCCGTTCCGCATAGTAATCCAAAATACTTCCGGTGTTCTCCTTGACCGCTATAATATTCGGGATTTTTGATAATCTCTTCATCAGATGCGGCTTAATCCAGGAACCAGACACACCAGGGTTGTTATAAATCTCTATGCCAAAATTGCTATCCACACTTTCAGCCAACTGCTTATAGTGTAGATACATGCCTTCTTCTTCTGGAATAAGGTAATAAGGAAGGATAACTTGAGCTCCATCTGCACCAACTGACTGGGCATATTGACACATTCTAATGGTTTCAAGAGTGCCAGCCCGACCTACTCCCGGCATTACAACATTTTTCCCTTTTACCTCCTCCACAACCATTTTTATAACGGCTTTGCACTCTTCCGAGGACATAGCATAAAATTCTCCCATACTTCCTATTGGTGTAAAGATAAAATCTTTTCCTGCGGTATGGTCAACCAACCAGCGCGTATTAGCTCGCATACCTTCTAAATCAAGGCTGTCATCAGTATTGAACGGTGTTGCTTGAACAACGGTTACTCCCTTCATACGTTTCTTTAGTTCACTTAACTGCATCTCAATTCTCCTTTCTTTTTTTATCCGCCCCTCCACCAATTATTTTTGTTCCTTCTTTAATGCTTCCGCTACAGCTTTATCAACAAACTCATTAACGTCTTTATCGAGTTTTACTATCTCATTATATAACTCTTTAGGAAGATAACAGGCTAAACATAGGCCCGCTCAGAGCAAGAACGGGCCCATATACTAAAGAAGGTGAACAATGAAAAAGGCTATTAATCCACTTCATTTCACCAAACCTACGAACCTTCCTCCATTTTGATTTAAATAAAAAAGCGAAACCCCTCTTTAGGTCCGTTTCGCTATAAGCTCTGTCTCATTGCCTCTCCAACCAAGCCCTTATACTACAACTATTGTGCCACTAAAGCTGTGCTATGTCAATACCACTTTCTTAACCTTGTTAATGTTCTACGATTTTGTCACCCTGTAACTGTTCAGGGAAAATGTCACCCATGAAGGAGATGGTGACATTGAACAGGAGAGAACAGA
>WJOY01000006.1 GCA_009619075.1 Dehalococcoidia bacterium | reverse complement strand
AGTCGAGAAGGAGGAGTAATGGCTAAAGTGATTAAAAGAGAGGTTTACTATTTCGATGAACCGGGAGAAAGAAATACTCAGTTAGTACTCGAAGCTGTCTCTCATCGGCTGGAGGCCGGTGGAATCAGAAAGGTCATTATTGCCAGCACCTCTGGTGAGACTGCCGCTAAATTTGCCCGTAAGCTCAAGGATAAGGCTGAGTTGATTTGTGTCTCGGAGGCACCATACCGGCGGGAATGGGATGAAGAATGGCCCTGTCTGAAACAGGAATTTAGAGAGGAGCTGGAGAGACTCAGAGTTGCCATTGTCGACAGAGCACCCTACGTTTTCCATGATTCAGTATTAGAAGCTGCCCGCTGGACTAGTATCTTTCCTGAGCGTCTGGTGAAGGAAACACTATACTGCTTTGGACAGGGAATGAAGGTAGCTGTGGAGGTTGCTTTGATGGCCGCTTCTTGCGGCTACGCAACCCCTTATGAAGATGTGATAGGTGTTGGTGGGTCGGGGAAGGGAGCAGATACAGCTATTGTACTTCGAGCTACTTATCCTGCTTCCCTGTTTGACAAAGACCCAGGGAAAAGGCTAGAGATAAAAGAAGTAATTGCTATGCCTACTTCCAAGAAGTGGTGGGAATAGGCCGAAACTGCAGTGACACAGAGGCAATGGAGGCAAAACATAACGCACCGTTACTGGAATTATCTATTTAGTCTAGTCATAGTTCTGGCAATCTTTTGTTGTAGCTGCGCCAAGCCAGCTACCATACCAGCACCAATACCTTCTCCAGAACAAGAAAACACTGTAAAGCTACCTGAACTGAGATATGACAGCGATGTATCTCTTGAGCAAAGTCTGCTTCAGAGAAGGTCAATCAGAACCTACACAGGCGAGCCGCTAACACTTCAAGAGGTATCTCAACTTCTATGGGCAGCCCAAGGGATAACCGATCCGAGGGGTTTCAGGACTGCTCCATCTGCAGGAGCTCTCTATCCACTTGAGGTATATGTGGTGGCTGGCGATGTTCAGGGTTTGACCCTGGGTGTTTACAGATATGAACCTGCGCAACATCAACTCGTTAGAGTCATAGATGGTGACAAGAGAGCCAGCCTAGCTGACGCTGCCCTAACGCAGCCCTGGGTGAAGGAGGGCGCTGTGGTCTTCGTATTCACTGCCGTTTATGAGAGAACAACAGCTAAATATGATGACAGGGGCATAAGGTATGTGCATATCGAAGTGGGACATGCTGCTCAGAACTTGTGCCTCCAGGCAACAGCAATGGGCTTGGGAGCAGTCACTGTAGGTGCGTTTCACGATGAAGCGGTAGCCGAACTCCTGAATCTGCCACAGGATGAACAACCTCTGTATATAATTCCTGTAGGCCGCAAACAGTGAAAAGTGATGCCAGTCCTTGATATCCAATATCCCGAGTAACATCATTCTCCCGTCCTCTGCCTAGATTAGGCCCAAGCCTTCAGTCGTAGCCTTCCTTAACTGACTTTTGACTCTATCTTACAGAGTCGGGGAATGAGTTAGCAAACAATACATTGGTTTGTTACCTCAGTGAGCCTGAAAAAGAATATTCGACCAGCTTTGAAATGACCTTCGGAGTTTTCCAGCTCCCTCAAAGTCTATAGCTATCTCGGTAATATACTAACAAATATAGCTCTCTAAGCAAGTCGGACTCGTTGTGGCGAATAATCTGCTGTAAATAATCCCTATCCCCAGTCTTAAGAAACTTTTCCCATAATAAAGGGACATCCTTACCACTTATCACTGGCTCGCTAAAATAATGCTCTGCGTGGGTGAACAACTCATCCAATTTGGGCCATTTAAGACCAAGCTTTTCCGCTTTTTCCCTCCAGGGCTGGAATAAGTCTATCCCTTCTATATTCATTCCCCTGGCTTTAAGGAATTCTTTCTCAAAAGAGAGGTTGTAGGCATAGAATGGCTTGGGCAACTTGGGAATGAGTCCAGCAATCTGAGTGATAAAAGGCTCCTCATCCTTTGAAGTGCGGCATATTATTTCAAGGCGACTCCCTTGAACATAGCCAAAAACCACTATCTCATCATGAATTCTATCCAGCCCGGTAGTCTCTATATCAATCAAGGTTCCTTGTGGAATGCTTACTATTAACTCCCGACTATATGAGGTAGCCATATTTTCCCTCTCTTTCGCCAAGCATTATACGAGCTAGACTACAGCAAAGATAGCCCAATGAGCTAAAATTATAGTCTTCCACACAACGTCTTATAAAACTCCTCTCATGTAATGAATTTTTTCTTCCTTACAAGAGAAGTTAGGTGAGGGTGACTTTCCCCCTCCCTCTAACTCCGAGGCTGTTTAATTTTGCCTCATCCAGTTTTAATACCCGTTCACCCCCAAGATCCTCGTAGTGCGACCCTTTAGGGTCGTGCACGAGGCTACCCCGTGTAGTAATCTTCGCTACTACACAGGGCTAAAGCCTCGCACTACACTCTTAAACACCCTCGCTCCTCCCACCAGGGGAGGGAGAATTGTAAGGAATTTTGCAATTGATTATAGTATCAAGCGATTTGCTATGTGGCTTCAAGGTATAGGCAAGATTCTAATTCTAGTCGGGGCTTTCCTCATATTCTTTGGCTTGCTTCTGGTCTTCTGACAGAAGCTTCCCTTCCTGGGAAAGCTCCCCGGCGACATATTGGTGCAAAAAGGAAACTTTCAATTCTTCTTCCCCATAGTGACTTGCCCATAATTAGCATCTTGCTTACCATCGTTTTGAACTTCGTCATCCATTTATTCAGATAAAACTAAGTGAGCCTCCGTCTGGAGGCTCACTTGTGAATATTCATTATTCAATTCTTAACCCCTACTCCTCCTTTTAGTTTCGGACTAAATATCCTTTGCCCCTAATTATTTAGGGCCCACTATAACAAGCGAGAAGCTCGGGGCTTCCCAATGCTCCCCGCCAGTGCATCTCAGTTAGTATCAGCTACCTCCCCCTAGCACTAGCGGGGAGCTATTATCTGGAAAAATCCAAGTGCACAATAGCGCTTGCCGCATCATGCTCACCTCCTTCGCTAAGCAGAATTAAGCTTTTGCCTAACATTAATATATTAACAAATATGAGCGGATAAGTCAAATTATCATAGCTACACGATTAGATTGGTTCCACAACTCAATACAGCAATCCCCTAGCACCTTCGAAGTATGCCACATCAAGAATAAACTCACTAAGTGCTTCCTATACCGCTCTAAATATAGCTATAGTCTTCATATAAGTAAACCCAAGAGGCTCGCTAGGTTCCCTTTTTCTGGCAGCCCCCAAGCTACCGCTAAAATGCTAAAATGAACTATTAAGAGCGATTAGTTTATTATGGATATCTGTGAAGAATTAAGGAGCAAGCTTAAGGAAGCTACCAGGAAGAACAGCGCCGATGCTATTCTCCTCTCAGGAGGACTTGATACCAGCATTTTGGCCTTCATAGCCCAGCCAGCCACAGCCTTCACAGTAACTTTAAAAGATTCCCAAGCATCTGACCTAATCTACTCAGAAAAAGTGTCGAAACTTCTAGGAATAGAGCACAAGAAAATGGAGTTCAGTGTAGAAGAGGCACTTAATGCGCTCCCCGAAGTTATCAGGATTCTGGAAACCTTCGACCTTGCTTTACCCAATGACCTTTCCTTATATTTTGCCCTCAAGCTTGCCAGAAAAAACAACGTTTGTTCCATCATGACCGGCGACGGAGCCGATGAACTTTTTGCCGGCTACTCTTACATGGCATCGCTCCCACCCAAATCTCTTAAAAAGTATATAAGCCAACTTTCAAAAAGCTGGCACTTCTCAGCCAATGAGCTCGGCGAGGCTTTAGGCATTGAGGTAAAGCAACCTTTTCTCGATCAGGATTTCGTCAGCTTCGCTCTGGAAATAAGCCCAGAGCTCAAGGTCAAAGGGGGCATCGGTAAATATATCTTAAGAAAGAGCTTTGAGGACTTAATTCCACCAGAGATAGTGTGGCGGAAAAAAGAGCCTATAGAATATGGCTCAGGCTCCAATAGGCTTCGCAAAATAATAGCAAACATGGTCTCTGAGGAAGAGTTCCAGTCAGTAAAAGAGAAAACTGGCATAAAATTCCTGAATAGGGAACATTCTTTTTATTACCATATCTATAATGAGGTTGTGGGGAAAATGCCTCAAGCCTCACCCTCGGCTCCCTCTACATTTACTGGAGAGGGACGGGGTGAGGTAGAAAGATGTCCCTGCTGCGGAGCAGGCATGGGTAAATGGCATTGCAGGATTTGCGGCTTTTCAAGACCCCTGAAGGGATGCCTTTAGGGATTCTTTACGGAGCTTGCCTTGAGCACTATGAGATTCTTCGCTAC
>WJOY01000029.1 GCA_009619075.1 Dehalococcoidia bacterium | reverse complement strand
GAGCATCCTGATCGTATCCCAATCCTCCTCCTTTTCAGTAACCCGCACCCCGATTCAGTTAGGCGTGGCTTATTCCTATCAGGACCACATTCCCGAACTTTCTGGCAGCGATTGTTCGAGAGCGACTATTTCCACATGCCCGCAGATGCAAAAATCAACCTGGAATGGTGGGACAAGTTAACCCCTAAACTACTAGGGCAATCCGTGCTCGAAGGCAAATACAAAGGTGATTTCCTCCTCTATTTCCACTGTTTATGGCCACTTCCAACAAACCAAGTGTCGGATTTAAAAAGGCTTTTCGCGACAAAGCCTCTTTTATGGGGAAAAATCAAGGAGGATGGCCTGGAAGAGTTAGGAGAATTGATAAAGCATGAACAGATCAAGTACATTGTAGTTTTCACCGGAGAAATATTCCATTTGATAACACGAGCAAACAAAGCTGACCACAAAGGACGACGGGATTTAATTAAGTGCGCTGTAATCGATTTCCTAAAGGACGGAGACATAGAAAAATATTGGAAAAGACTATCCTTCTGTCATGCTAAAGCAAAATTTTCAAATGATGTGGATGTTTACCTCGCTCTTGATACAAGATCAAAAAACGTAGGTAAGGGAATGAAAAAACGCTACTTCACCTGGGTTCTCGATATGATTTTAAAAAGGATTCTTGAAACTAAGGGGGGTGAGATTGATAAAAAATCAGTATGACATTAAAGACCCCTCCCTAGCCGAAGAGGGCAAGCTTCGCATTGATTGGGCTGCTAGGGAAATGCCAGTAATCAAGTTAATAAAGCAAAGATTCGCCAAGGAGAAGCCTCTCAAGGGAATCCGCATTTCTGCCTGCCTTCACATTACCACGGAAACAGCCAATCTGGCTTTAGCTTTAAGAGAAGGCGGCGCTGACTTAATTCTCTGTGCCTCCAACCCCTTGAGCACCCAGGATGATGCGGCTGCTGCCTTGGTTGACTATGGCATTCCGGTCAATGCCATAAAGGGAGAGGATAACGAGACTTACTATAAACATATTGTTACCGCCCTAGAACACAAGCCGCAGCTCACCATGGACGACGGCGCCGACTTGGTTTCTACCCTTCATAGGGAGCACGCTGAACTTACTGGTGATGTAATTGGCGGCACTGAGGAGACTACCACCGGTGTTATCAGGCTGAGGAATATGGCCAGAGCAGAAAAGTTAAGTTATCCCATCATTGCCGTAAATGATGCTCAAACCAAGCATTTCTTCGACAACCGCTATGGCACGGGGCAAAGCACCATTGATGGCATCACCAGGGCCACCAATATACTATGGGCGGGGAGAAAGGTGGTTGTTTGCGGCTATGGCTGGTGTGGCAAAGGAATAGCCAGGCGGGCTCAAGGAATGGGAGCGCAGGTTATTGTCACCGAGGTTAACCCCATTCCAGCATTGGAAGCAACCATGGATGGCTATCAAGTTATGCCCCTAATCAAGGCATGCGAGATAGGGGAAGTCTTCATCACCACCACAGGAGATGCGAATGTCATTGATAAGGTTCACTTTGCACAGATGAAGGACGGAGCCATTCTGGCTAACAGCGGTCACTTCAATGTGGAAATAAATATTCCGGCTTTGGAAAGCTTAGCCAAGTCAAAAAGGAGAATTCGCTCTTTTGTTGATGAATATACTTTAGCCAATGGAAAACACATCTATTTGCTGGGCGAGGGAAGGCTCGTCAACCTGGCAGCCGCTGAGGGACATCCAGCCAGCGTTATGGACATGAGCTTTGCCAACCAGGCTTTATGTGTGGAGTATCTTGCCAAAATGAAAGGAAAGCTAAAGCCAGATGTTTATCCTGTGCCTGAGGATATTGACAGGGAGGTAGGGCGACTAAAGCTTAGCTCCATGAATATTGCCATTGACTCCTTGACCAAGGAGCAAAGAAAATATCTTGAGAGCTGGGAATCAGGAACATAACAAGAAATACGAAATCCTAAACTCTAAATCCTAAAGTTTAGGAATTTGGACTTTGAATTTGTTTAGAGCTTAGAAATTCGAATTTAGGATTTCTCCGTGAAAGGGAGAGAGATGCCAAATAGCTTTAATCAGTTGGATTCTTATTTAGCCACTTCGGAGTCTGTCACCGAGGGGCATCCAGATAAGTTATGTGACCAAATATCAGATGCCGTCCTCGATACCATGCTGGAAAAAGACCCCTTTGCTCGTGTCGCCTGCGAGGTTTCCGTCACCATGGGGATGGTGACGGTGCTGGGTGAGATCACCTGCGATTGCTATGTAGAAATTCCTGATATTGCGCGCCAGGTACTCAAAGAAGCAGGCTATACACGACCTGAGTATGGCTTTGATTATCGAACTTGTGGCATCCTTGTCTCCCTCAAGGAACAGTCAAGCGATATTGCCGCCGGTGTTAGTCAATCCTTGGAGACAAGGATAGGAGAGATAACCGACGAAACTCTGGACAGAACTGGCGCCGGCGACCAGGGAATGATGGTCGGCTTTGCCTGCAAAGAAACGCCTGAGCTTATGCCCTTGCCTATTACGCTGGCAAACAAGCTATGCTGGCACCTGGCTGAAGTAAGGAAAGACAAAACCATTCCTTACCTCCGACCCGATGGCAAATCACAAGTCACTGTTGAATACAGCCATGGCATACCAAAGAGGGTTGTTTGCTTCGTTCTTGGTGCTCAGCATGACCCTGGAGTGAAACGTAGCACTATTGAGCATGACCTTACAGAGCAGGTGATTAACAAAGTCATTCCCGCCAGTCTAAGGGATAGCGAAACTAAAGTTTATATTAACAGTGCGGGGCAGTTTGTTATTGGGGGACCGGTAAGCGATACCGGCTTTACGGGGCGGAAAATCGTAGCCGATACTTACGGCAGTGCCTGCCGACATGGCGGCGGTTGCTTTTCAGGCAAAGACCCCACTAAAGTAGACCGCTCTGCTGCCTATATGGCGAGATATGCTGCCAAAAACATAGTGGCTGCTGGACTTGCCGATTATCTGGAACTCCAGGTTGCCTATACCATCGGAAAGGCTCGGCCTTTGTCCTTGTCTATAGAGACATCTGGCACAGGGAAGGTTCCTGATGAAACCATTCTGGAACTCATCAATAAGCACTTCGACTTTCGCCCCGAAGCCATCATAAGGGCTCTGGACTTACGCCGTCCTATTTATCGCCAAACCGCTGTTTATGGCCATTTCGGCAGAGAAGACCTCGACCTCCCCTGGGAGAAAACAGACAAGGCCAAAATTTTGAGAGCTGAGGCAGGGTTATAAGGGAGACCAATCATGTCTAAAACTCCGATTAAGTTTGGCACTGACGGCTGGAGGGGAGTTATCGCCGAGGACTTTACCTTCGATAATGTGCGTATTTGTGCTCAGGGGGTAGCAGATTATGTCAAGCAAAGTGGCCTTAGCGAAAGGGGGCTGGTAATCGGCTACGATACCCGTTTTGCCTCTGAGGATTTTGCCGCTGCTGCTGCTGAGGTGATTGCCGGCAACAATATTAAAGTTCATCTATGTTTAAAACCTACCCCTACACCAGTGGTAAGCTACACCGTCCCCGCTCTCAAAGCCGCTGGCGCTATCATCATCACTGCCAGCCATAATCCCGGTTCATGGAATGGATTCAAGTATAAATCTGAGGAAGGTGCCAGCGCCCCAAATGAGATTATCTCCCGAATAGAAAAAAACATTTATCAGCTGACAACTGACAGCTATCAGCTATCAATTAAAAGGCTTGCCTTAGACAAAGCTTTAAAGAAAGGGCTAATTGATTACCTGGATCCTTCTCCTCCTTACTTTAGGCATCTAGCCAAGCTTATAGACATAGAAGAGCTACGAAAGCAAAAACTAAAGGTAATTGTCGACCCTATGTATGGTGCCGGAAGTGGCTACTTCAAGACGCTCCTTCAAGATGGGAATATAGAACTTACTGAAATCAATAGTGAGAGAAACCCCCTTTTTCCCGAAATTCAGCCAGAGCCAATTGCTAAAAACCTGACCAAGCTTTCTAGGTTAGTCAAGGAACAAAAAGCCAACTTTGGCTTAGCCACCGATGGAGATGCCGACCGCATTGGCATCATAGATGAGAAGGGAAATTTCCTAAACCAGCATCAGGTCTTTGCCCTGCTTTGCCTTTACCTTCTGGAAGTTCGTGGTGAGCGAGGTGCCATAGTTAAAACGCTCACTTCCACTGAGATGATCTCTAAGTTAGGAAAAATCTTTGCTGTCCCTGTCTATGAAACCCCTGTGGGCTTTAAATACGTCGCCCCGCTTATGATACAAAAAAAGGCAATTATCGGCGGTGAAGAGAGTGGCGGCTATGGATTTCGTGGCCATATCCCAGAGAGAGATGGCATTCTCGCCGGACTTTACTTTCTTGACTTTATGGTAAAAATGAGTAAAACGCCATCCCAGCTCTTGGATTACCTTTATAGCAAAGTCGGCCCTCACTACTATGAGCGCATCGATTCCCATCTCACTAAAGGTAAGCGTCAAGCAATCGTAGAGCGACTCGCCTCTGCTCCCATAGACACCATAGCTGGAGGTAAGGTAACTAAGGTAGATACCACCGATGGTTTTCGTTTCTTTCTTGCTGATGAATCCTGGTTGCTTATTCGCCTTTCTGGCACAGAGCCGCTAGTCCGCCTTTATGCCGAAGGTGAAAGCCTCGAGAAGGTGAGAAATCTACTGAATGAAGGTAAGAAGATAATAGGCATTTAGAATATGATAGGCTTGGATAATTTGGAGATATACCGGCAGTACGACCAAAGTGGCATGCTGGTTCACCTTCACGGTTTGCCCCGACAATGTCGCCAAGCTTGGGAAAAAGCCAATGAGTTTGCCTTGCCAACTGACTTCAAGGACATCAACAAGATGGTTATTTGCGGCATGGGCGGCTCAGCCATTGGCGGTGATTTACTACATAGCCTGACTTCAGAATTAAACAAACCACTGGTATTTGTCCATAGAGGCTATGATTTGCCGGCATTCGTAGACTCCAAAACCTTGGTTATTGCCTCAAGCTACTCCGGAAACACAGAGGAAACTCTATCGGCATTTAAGCAGGCGCTAAATACAAATTGTAAAAAACTAGCTGTTACCACTGGTGGCAAGTTAAGAAATCTAGCTCAAGAGAAGCGAGTACCCATTTTCACCATAGACTACCTCTCCCCACCGCGAGCTGCCTTAGGCTATAGCTTTATTCCCCTCATCGCCTTGCTTAGTAAACTAGGCTTTCTGGAGGATAAATCGGCTGGCCCCACCTCGTCATTGCGAGCAAAGCGAAGCAATCTCACTGCACGATCCTTGCCAACCTTGGTAGAAGGAACAGCTCAAACACTGGAAGGTCTTTTGGATAAGCTAGCTGAAAACATACCAATGCCTCTCAATCCAGCCAAGCAACTGGCCAGGAAACTATTCGGCAAGCTAATAGTCATCTATAGCGCTGGTATACTTTCCCCGGTAGCCCAAAGGTGGAAGGGGCAATTCAATGAAAATAGCAAGGCTTGGGCTTTCTACGAAACTTTCTCCGAACTCAATCACAATGCTGTGGTCGGCTACGAATTCCCCAAAGAAATGAAAAATAAGATATATATAGTTATGCTCCGTTGCCCCTCATTTCATCCTAGAATCCTAGCTCGCTACCAAATAACCAGCGAAATCCTGGAAAAGGCTGGAGTGGAGCATGAGATTTTTGATAGCCAAGGTGAAAATGAGCTAACCCAGATGATGAGCTTGCTATTCCTTGGCGACTGGACAAGTTACTACTTAGCCATGCTTAATCAGACTGACCCCACACCGGTGAAGATGATTGATTACTTGAAGAAGCGATTAAACAGTATTGAATAGTGCTAAATAGCGGAGCGCTTTCAAAAAATCGAACTGATTTTGAGGGCGGCGGCTGAAAATCTCCACGATCCAGCCGCCGCCCTCTGACCTGTCGTTTCTAACGATTCCAAGTTTTTCTTTGACGGCAAATTCCTTTTCTATTTTTCTTAACTTCCCGCGGGTATATGAAGTTGTCCGTAAGGGCAATTTGGGCGGAGCGAAGCGTAGCCATATACCCGCTGTTAGACGAGTCTGTTAAGACCAAATTTCTGAAAGAAATTTGAGTGCGCGCAAGCCGCCACTTTTATTTCCTGCCAACGTATATTCCGTATCCCAAGTATCCGAAAAAGCTCTTAGAAATGTTCTTAGGAGGCCATCCTTCCTTTATGAACCTCCTGAAAGACGGACTTGCGATATACAGGGACAAAAATCTATGCCAGCCTCTTAAATAATCTTTTAAACCTAACTGCCTAATTCTATTAATGAACTGGCCTAGAGCGTTGGTCTTATAGATTCTCGCTACTGTCTCTCTCAATCCGGAGCCTCCCAACAATTCTTGCCAACCATCGGAAGTCAGAATTTCTTTAACACCGACAATGCGAGATAGATATTCAACCAATTCTGTTGGAGGTGGTGCTTTTATCCAAGTACACTCATTAAGCCCAATGTATCCTCCTGGCTTTGTCACCCGCACATACTCGCTTACCGCTCTCTGTTTATCTTCTACAAATGCGTTTACAGACTCGCAAATGACTACGTCGAAAAGGATATCCTCGAAAGAGAGGTTTTGCGCGTCTGCTACCCTAAATTCAGCTCTATCCTCTACACCCTCTCTTTTCGCCCTTTCATTTGACCTATCAATCATCCTTTCAGAAAGGTCTACACCAACCACTCTACAGCCATACCTTTTTGCCAGGCAGCAAGAAGTTACTCCAACGCCGCAACCGACATCCAAGACGTATTTGCCTTTATTTATGTGGCATAACTCAATTAGCTCTCTTGTGGCCTTTAAACCCCCATAATGTTTTGTGATGCCCCAATAAGCTTGCAATTCGAAGTAAGGAGGTTCTAGTTTTGAAATCTCTTCTAGTGATACTTGTTTTTTACTCTCCATTTTTCACCGTGAATGAATAAGTCTTTGATATTTAAAAGGATTTCGTAAGTGGCGAGCATTTCGTCTAGCTCGCTTCTATAAAGTATTTTTGCTAAAAGACGTTTTTCTTATATGTTATACCAAACTGCTTATCTATCTGAATGAGATTGGCTATTTTCCAGCTGGCGGAGGGAGTGGGATTTGAACCCACGACCCCGATTTCTCGGGGTAAGCGCTTAGCAGGCGCCCGCACTAGGCCACTATGCGATCCCTCCATGGACTTGAGGGGACAATAGACAGAACTTTTAGCCCTGCATTCAATCTTACTTCCTAGTCTACTGCCGCCATAGCTGTTATTTTACCATGTAGAATGATTAAGCCACAACTTGGGCAACATTCATCTTTGCAAGGTAGCTAGAGCCCCTCTTGCACCTGCCAAATTCTAACCCTTATCAGCAGGCTTTCACAGTTAGGTGTTGAGCTGGATAAAGTCATTGCTTCGCAATGCTTCCCTCTTTCAAATTTCTTCATATTATAAACACTTTGAGTTTGTATAAAGTGAGCCCAATTTCATAAAAATGGCAAGGAAGGCGCTAGCTTCCAAAAAGTCTCCGAATAAGAGCCTTCTTGAGTCTTGAAATTTGCAAATAGTAGCAAAAACGTTAAAATCTCGGGGTGACTAGTGAGATGATAAATAACCTGCTAGGATAGTTTGTTCTAGGCTGGAACACATGAGGAAGATGCTAGGGCATATTTTATCCATCGTTTTTCACGACTTAGAGGCTCCTCTAGCTGTGATTGAAAGAGTTCAAGGCTAAAGCAATAGAATCGAAAGGAGTGTTACGAAAGTTTCGAACGTGAAGGAGTATCCGGCAATATGGCTACAATGTGCTGCCTGCACTGGGTGCTCTGTTTCGGTTCTCAATGCTGTAAATCCCTCTATTAAAAATCTACTAATTGATGAGGTGCTCCCCGGGAGGCACATAAATTTGAGATTCCACCCCACTGTAATGGCAGGATCGGGAGCACCAGTAATCAAAGTTATGGAGGATACCTCAAAGCAGAAAAGGGGTGATTATATTCTCATCGTAGAGGGTGCTATTCCTACAGCCAAGAACGGCATCCATGGGGTAGTCGGGGAGAGGGCTGGAAAGCCTGTGACCATGCTGTCGCGGGTTGAGGAATTAGCCAAGGATGCCCTAGTAGTTATAGCCTTGGGGACTTGTGCTGCCTTTGGGGGAATCCCTGCTGCTCATCCCAACCCCACTCAGTGTCTCAGTGTGAGTGATATTCTCCAAGCCCAGGGCATCGATACCCCGGTGGTAAACATCCCAGGCTGTCCACCACACCCCGATTGGTTTGTGGGCACAGTGGCAAGTATCTTGTTTTCAGGCTTACCAAAGCCAGAGGACTTGGACGAATATAGACGTCCCAAAGCCTTCTATGGTCAACTAATCCATGAAAACTGCCCGCGGCGAGCCTACTACGATGAGAACAAGTTTGCTAAAAAGCTTGGCGATCCCGGCTGCCTCTATGAACTGGGATGCAAGGGTTCAGTAACCTATTCTGATTGTCCTTTAAGGCTTTGGAACAATGGGGTGAACTGGTGTATAGCTAATGGTTCCCCTTGTATTGGTTGCACGGAACCAAGCTTTCCTGACGAAGTGTCACCTCTTTATGAGAAGATAACAGCCGCTCTGCCGGAAACACCAACAGGAGGTTCGAGTTAATGGGCAAGATTATAATCGACCCAGTAACACGCATTGAAGGGCATCTCAAAATCGAGGTGGTGGTTGAGAATAAAGAAGTAAAGGAAGCTAGGAGTTCAGGGACATTATTTCGTGGCTTAGAACTAATCCTAAGGGGCAGAGATCCCCGTGATGCCCAACAGATAACCCAGCGCATTTGTGGGGTTTGCCCCACAAGCCACTCTACCGCAGCCGCTCTAAGCTTGGATAGTGCCTTCGGAATCGCTGACAAAATACCGGATAATGGTAGGATAATACGTAATCTAATTCTTGGCGCAGCTCATATCGCAGACCACATCCTCCACTTCTATCACCTGGTTGCCCTCGACTATGTGGATGTAACTGAAATAGCAAAATATGAAGGCAATACCCCGGCCCTAAATTCAATAAGGAGCTTTATTAAGCGAGGTGAGCTTGGTCCCTTTATCCCTCGCTATGAAGGCGATTATCGCTTGCCCGATAAGGTTAATGAGCAAGCGGTAGCTCATTATGTTCAGGCATTTGATATGCGCCGTAAAGGTCAAGAGATGCTTTCTCTCTTTGGCGGCAAGATGCCTCACAATGTTGGCATCGTCCCTGGAGGTGTTACTTCTACTCCTACAGTAGATAAGATAATATCCTTCCTGTGGAGGCTAAAAGAGCTTCAGGAGTTTATCGATAACGTCTATATCCCCGACGTAGCAGCAATAACCCAAGCTTATCCCGATTACCTTGAGATTGGGCATGGTTGCGGGAGCTTGCTTTCCTATGGAGCCTATGAACTGGATGGGAAGGAGCCTGACCTCACAAAAAGGAAGAGACTATTTAAGCCAGGAATAACTTCCACCGACCTTAGCTTTAATGGGCTGAAGCCAGATAAAATTGCCGAGGAAGTGAAGCATTCTTGGTATAGTGATTCCATTAGTGGCCGGCATCCCTCTCAAGGCGACATTATACTCAATGAGGAGAAGGATGGGGCCTATTCCTGGATAAAATCCCCGCGCTATGAAGGCAAGGTTTATGAGGCTGGTCCCTTAGCTCGGCTCATGGTTACCTATGTTAGTGGCAAGCCCGAGGTTAAAAGCCTTGTTGACTCCACCTTGGCGAAGCTAAGTATAAGTATAGATGCTATGTTCTCCGTTTTAGGGCGTCACCTTGCTCGAGCCCTGGAAACCAAGTTTATAGCTGATTCCATGGCTGATTGGCTCTTGGAGCTCAAGCCTAATGAGCCAGCTTATGTAAGCTACGAGCTTCCACAGGAGGCTACTGGAATGGGTTTGACTGAGGCAGCCAGGGGAGCGTTGGGACATTGGATAGAGATAAAAGAGGGCAAAATTGCCAATTATCAAGTCGTTACTCCCACCAGCTGGAATGCCTCCCCTATAGATGATAGGGAACAACCTGGACCTATTGAGCAGGCTATCACAGGAGCTAAGATAAAGGACGAAGCTAATCCCTTTGAAATCGTGCGCATCGTGCGCTCCTTTGATCCCTGCTTAGCCTGTGCCGTACATTTAATTAGTCCTAAGGGGCATGATCTGGGGGCATATTGCGTCTGTTGATAAGGACAAAAGAGAAATGGAAACTATCATTCTGGGAATAGGGAATGTCCTATTGAAGGACGAGGGAGTGGGGTGCCATGTCGCCCACGCTTTGGAGAAAATTCCCCTTCCCAATACAAAGGTGATAGATGGCGGGACATCCCCAAATATATTGTTCCTCGAGGACGCTGATAAATTGATTGTAGTGGATGCTGCTAAGGGGGGAGGGGTGCCAGGAGAAGTTTATCGCTTTCAGCTTGATGATATAGCTCTAGAGCAAAAGCCATTTCTATCCCTTCACGATATAGGCTTAATAGACAATTTGCTGTTAATGAGACTTTTGCATAACATAGGCGAGACCATCATTATTGGGGTTGAGCCCAAAGAGATAGAGTGGGGTTTGGAATTATCGCCTGAACTTCAAGAAAAAATACCTCGGATAGTGGAGACGATATTAGCAGAACTTAGTTAGCTGAAAGCTGTCAACTGATAGCTATCAGAAAGGAGAGGTGAAATGTTGATTTCAGAGCAAAAACCACTCGAGGAAATTTTGAACTACCTTGATGGTGAAAAGAATATTTTTCTCATTGGCTGTAAAGGATGCGCTGAAGGCTGGGAGAGCGGTGGAGAAAAACAAGTGCTGGAGATGAAAAAAACTTTGCAGGAACACGGTAAAACTATCTCTGGTTTTGTAGTTGTTGATTTGCTATGTGATGGCCCATTAACTAAGTTTAAGCTAAGAGCTCACAAGAGCGAAATTGATGCTGCGGATTCCATCCTGGTGCTGACTGATGGCGCTGGGGTGCAAACAGTGGCAGAAGTAACAGATAAAGTTGTACATCCTGGCTGTAATACCTTATCTTCTGGTGGTGCCCATGCTGAGTGGAAGGAAGCAGAACGCTGTCTTGAGTGTGGTGACTGCGTGTTGGAATTCACCGGTGGCATCTGCCCCATTGCCAGATGTTCCAAACATCTGCTTAACGGTCCTTGTGGCGGCTCGCAAGGCGGCAAATGTGAGGTTGATCCGAGCATTCCTTGCGCCTGGCAATTGATTATTGAGAGGTTAACTAAATTAGGGCAACTTGACAAGCTGGAGAAGATTGTGGCACCGAAAAACTGGAGTGTAAGCCTTATTGCCGGTCCACCAGTAAAAAGGGGGCTCTAAAAATTCGAAGACTTTCAGGGTCAAGTAAGGAGGTAGGATGAAGACCAAGAGCAATTTGGAGAGGGTGCTTGAAGCTGGGCATTTCGCTGTCACTGGCGAAATAGGACCGCCGCCAAGCGCCGACCCTGAGGTGATAAAGAGAAAAGCAAGAATACTCAAAGGTCATGTTGATGCCTTTAATGTCACTGATGGTCAAACAGCCGTGGTGCGCATGTCAAGTTGGGCAGCTTGCCTTATAGGAAAAGAAGAAGGCTTAGACCCTATTGTTCAAATGACTTGTCGGGATAGAAATCGCATTGCCCTTCAGATGGATATATTGGGCGCGGCAGCATTAGGTATAAATAATATCTTGTGCCTCACTGGCGACCACCAGAAATTCGGCAATCATCCTATGGCTAAAGGCGTCTTTGACCTCGATTCCATCCAATTCCTCAAGGTGGTAAAGGATATGAGGGATGAAAAGAGGTTCCAGTGTGGTGACGAGATGGCGGTTGCGCCAAACCTTTTCACAGGGGCAGCTGCCAATCCCTTCGCCGACCCTTTCGAGTTTAGAGTAATTCGTCTTGCCAAGAAAGTAGCCGCAGGGGCGGATTTTATTCAAACTCAGATCGTCTACAATATGGATAAGTTTGCCGAGTGGATGAAGCGCGTGCGCGATAGGGGATTACATGAGAAGGTAAAAATCCTTGCCGGGGTTGCTCCGATAAAATCAGTAGGCGCGGCAAGGTATATGAAGACCAAAGTCCCTGGGATGGATGTCCCTGATAGCATTATTGAACGCCTCCGTGGTGTGCCCAAAGAGCGAGTCTCAAAGGAAGGGATTAAGCTCTGTGTTGATATTATCAATCAGGTGCGCCAGATCAAAGGTGTAGCTGGTATTCATCTCATGGCTATTGAGTGGGAGGAGACTGTGCCTGAGATAATAGAGGCAGCGGGCCTTCTACCCCGCCCTTAATCTGGGCATAAATAAAAAGCCCCCATTTATCATTTCAAATATGCCAGAGCAAGCTCACGAGCTTGCTTATAAGCTTGCCTGCGAACAGTTGGCAAGTATAGATATAGAAGAGATATGCAGTAAAACTGGTACCCAATATGTCATTGCGAGGAGCGAAGCGCCGGATGCCAGGAGTTGCTAGCCACTTTCCTGTGTTTTCCCAAAAAGCTATAAGGTCCTTTTAAAACCACTTCAGTAGAGAGTCTGAGTTGCTAATGGATGCTGCCGCCAAACCGGAGGCCGTAAGGCAAACTAGGCGGATGTATCCGAGAGCATTAACGCCTTCCACCAAGTACCTGTAATTATTGCCTCCCCAATTCTTCAAGGGAAGTGCGAGGATAAAGACCACTAGCCTCACAGATCTCTGGAACAACTTCTTCCCATTCAATAGCCATGATATGGATACCTGCTACCCCTTCTATTTCCTTCAGACTGTTTATGGTCTCCACGGCAATTTTTATCCCTTCCTTCCGCACTTGCTCTCTAGTAGTAGCCTTGCGAAGGCGCTCAACGAGCTCATCGGGAACATCCACCCCGGAAAGCTTTGTCTTCATATATCTCGCTATGGCTACAGATTTTAGTGGAGTAATACCGGCAAGGATTTTCACTTTCTTGGGCAGTTCCCGCTCCCGAACCATTTCCATCCATCTTTCAAACTTCTTAATGTGATAAACACTTTGAGTTTGTATAAAGTCCGCCCCGGCAGCAACTTTCTCCCCGAGGCGAATCACTTCATGCTCCGTGGGTTCAGCAAAAGGGTTTGTTACTGCCCCAATGAAAAGTCTTGGCTCTCTTCCAGCTATTGGCTCCCCATTCTCAAACTTTTTTTCATCCCGGAGTCCTTTGACCATCCTGATAAGCTGGATAGAATCGAGGTCGAAGACGGACTTTGCCTCAGAACAATTTCCAAAGGAAACAGGATCACCAGAGAGACAAAGTATGTTATTCACACCAAACGTGGAGATGCCCAAAATGTCCATCTGGAGAGCAATTCGATTTCTGTCACGACAAGTCATTTGCACTATGGGATCAAGCCCTTCTTGTTTCCCTATAAGGCAAGCCGCCCAGCTTGCCATCGCTACCACCGCTGACTCTCCATCAGGAACATTAAAAGCATCAACATAGCCTTTAATAAGATTAGCTTTTCCCCTTATCGCCTCGGGCTCCGTATTCCGGGGGGGACCGATTTGAGCAGTCACGGCAAAATATCCTGCTTCGAGTATCCTTTCTAGATTGCTTTTCGTCTTCATTCTGAACCTTCTGAGAGGGATTTTATCATACTTTGCTGAAATTGCTATACCTTATCGCCAGATTTTTGGAAACGATTACACCATCAAGGTCGTTTAGCAACCGCTCCTGCCATTCTGAGCCCTTTGCTTCCTGTCATTCTGAGCGTAGCGAAGAAACTCAGGCCGCTCAGGACAGGCTCCGCGAGGAATTCAGACCCTTCGCTAGCCCCTTCTCTGCGCTCAGGGCTTCGGCTCAGGGCGACAAAATAAACGCTCCCACACCATCAGTATTTGCAAAAACCTTTAGAAGTACTTATAATGTAAAACCCGAAATGAAAGCAGTAGTCGAATTGGGCTCAATTAAGGAAATATTAAAGCATTCAGACTTGTTCCGGGGGCTGAGCGACGACGAACTGGATAAGTTGCTACCGCTTTGCCGAGAAGAGGTTTATGAAGCCGGGACAGTTATTTTCTCTGAAGGCACCCCCTGCCATACTATGTATATCGTGGAATCGGGCAAGGTGGCTCTGGAACTGAAGCTTCACATTAGTCGGGCGGTGGAGGAAAGTGCCACAATTCACGTGGTAACTCAAGGTGGCTGCTTGTGTTGTTCAGGGCTCATAGATCCTTATATTCTTACTGCAACGGGCCGGGCTCTTAAGACAACCAAGGTTATTGCTTTAGATACGGCAGGGCTTAAAGGTTTGTTCGAAGACAACCCTGAAGTGGGATGTAGGACGATGAATAATCTCGCTAAGGTAGTTTCTTCAAGGCTCAAACACGCTAGGGAGACGATGGCATGTATTCTGTCTGTTATTTTCCATGACTTAAAGGCTCCACTGGCTGCGGTGGAAAGCTATAATCGGCTCTTGCTCGGTGAGTTTGCCGGGGAATTAAATGAAGAGCAAAAAAATATAGTGCAAAGGAGTAGCAAGAGACTCTCTGAGCTGCTAAATTTAGTGAGTAACATGATTGATTTCTCCCGAATTGGTTTCGGGGACTTGAGAATGGGGAGAATTTCTCTGGCAAAAGTGATAGAAGATTGCCTTGAAGCTATGCATCCTTTAGCTGAGGGAAAGGGGTTGCAACTGGTTGCTGAAGTACCCCGAGAGCTTCCGGCTATTCTTGGAGTTCAAGAGCGGCTTAAACAGGTAGTTAGGAACTTGTTATCCAATGCCATTAAGTTTACCCCCTCTGGAGGGGTGGTAACGGTTAAAGCAAAGGATGACATAGATTATGTAGAAGTGGAGGTGGCGGATACCGGAATTGGTATTCCAGCCAAGGAATTACCCAGGATATTTGACGGTTTTTATCGCGGTCTCGACATAGCTGAAAGGGGAGCTGGCTTAGGGCTTTCTATAACCAAGAGCATAGTTGAGGCTCACCATGGTAGAATATGGGCTGTGAGTCCCTGTCCGGAAAGCGGTAAGGGGAGCAAGTTTACCTTCATTTTGCCCAAGGATTTGAAAAGGTGAGGAGAAGATTAAATAAGTTGCCCAACTAAAACCAGTCAGCGGAGTAAGGTAGATGGCTAAGATTCTGATAGTAGATGATGACCCTGATATTCGAATAGCAATTAGTAGTGTGTTAAAGTCGCGTTCCTACGAGGTAATTGAAGCTCGTGATGGAGAGGAAGCTCTAACCAGGCTAAAAGAACAAAAACCAGACTTAATGCTCTTAGATCTCCTGCTGCCAAAGATGGATGGCTTTGCCGTTGTCAAGGAACTGCAGAACACCCAGTGGAGTGCGTATCATAATATGCCCATTTTAATTATAAGCTCGGTGAGAGAGGAGGCCAGCCAACGCCGCTATGAGTTGGAAACTGGTCATCGACTCGGTGCGGAAGACTATATAGAAAAACCCATCGAGCCATTTGCCTTACTTAAGCGCATAAAGAAGCTCCTATCAAAGGGAGGGAAAGATGCAGAAGCAAACCAAAATCCTCGTGATTGACGATGACCCTGATTTACAGACAGTAGTGAAGAGCGTGCTTGAAAGCAAGTCCTATCAAGTGGTTGCTGCGCTTGATGGGGACGAAGGTTTGCGGAAGGTAGTGGATGAAAGGCCTGATTTAATTATCTTAGACGTGATAATGCCAGGTAAGAGTGGGTTCGAGGTTTGCCGAGAAATCAAGACTGATCCCAAATATTACTTCTTCTCTCACATTCCCGTGCTGATGCTAACTGTCTATCCTGATGATAGAGAAAAGATGCATCTCTCTATGCGAGAGGGGATGACAATGGAGGCAGAGGACTACCTACACAAGCCCTTCGATCCCAAAGAACTACTGAATCGAGTGGAGGAATTGCTAAAAAAAGAAGCTAAATAGTGAATAAGTCTACTGTAGTTATTGGCGGGGGCATAAGCGGAATAACTTCAGCATTAGAATTAGCCAACAGCGGCTTTAGAGTATACTTAATCGAGAGGGAAGCGGCAATTGGAGGGCAAGCTGCTTCTTTTTGTTGTAAAGCAACGGAGGTTTGCACTAAATGCTCTGTCTGCCTTGTCCCCCAAAGCTTAGCTAAGGTGGCAGTCCACCCACGAATCTCGATCTTGACCCATTCGATGGTGGCAGGGTTAAGTGGCGAAATGGGAGACTTTAAGGTCGAGGTGCTTCGAAAGCCTCAATACATTACCCCAGAAAGATGTATCGCTTGCGGAATATGTGCCGAGGTTTGTCCTACTGAGCCGAAGGCGATCCTTCCACCTTCTCCCGAGGCAATCCCTTATTGTTATGTCATCGATGAAAGGCTATGTCTTCGCCTCAGAGGTGAGAAGTGCAACCTCTGTCAGGGAATATGTCCCACGGACGCTATAGCCTTTGACCTTAAACCGGAAAGGCAAGAACTGAGTGTCGGCGCAATTATCGTCGCCACCGGCTTCGAAGTCTTTAACGCCCGAGAAATTGGCTCCCTGGGTTATGGTAGATATCCTAATGTCTTGACTGGCCTCGACCTGGAGAGGATTTTTAATCGTGAGGGCTATCTCAAACTTCCCACAAATGGAAAGGAGCCAAAAAACATTGCCTTCGTCCAATGTGTCGGCTCCAGAGACGAAAGTCACGGCTATTGCTCCCAGGTATGCTGTAAGTACGCCATGAGGTTCGCTCGGCTTATTAAGCATCAAAATCCTGATGCCCAGGTGACTATCTTCTATATTGATCTTCAGACTGCCGGGAAGGGTTTTGCCCAGTTTTATCAGGAGTGTCGGGAAAGTATTCGATTTATCCGAGGAGTACCAGTTGAAATTTTGCCGACCCCCTCCAGCGAACTTGAGGTGAGGTTTGAGAATATTTCAGAAGGAAAGGTTGAACGAGAAACCTTTGACCTGGTAACCCTTTCGGTAGGCATCGCCCCCAGGAAAGATTCCTGGGATTTGGCCAGGATTTTGGGAACAAATTTAGCAGACTATGGCTTCTTCGATACTAAGGAGACTTTTAATTCCGTAGAGACCAATGTCGAGGGGATTTTCCTCGCCGGAACTTGTCAAGGTCCCAAGGACATCCCTGATTCGATCGCTCATGGAATAGCAGCGGCAGAGAGGGTGATGGAGGTTTTAGAAAAATGCCAGTAAAGCTAGGCCTCTTCCTTTGCGATTGTGGGGGAAGTCTAAAGAATATAGATTTCCCAAAAATTAGGGGAAATTTAGGGAAGCTCGAAGACATCGCCTTTGTAGAGATAAGCCATAATCTATGCCTTGAAGAAGGAGAGAAGGCAATAGCTTCAAGAATCCTGAGGGAAAACGTAAATAGAGTAGTAATCGCTGCTTGCTCACCAGCGTTATGTGAGGATAAATTTATGAGGCTTCTAGAAGGACTTGGGCTTAACTCTGATCTTCTTTCCATAGCAAATATCAGGGAGCAATGTTCTTGGGCTCATAAAGGGGATGTTACCGAGAAGGCGTTGGAAATCATAAGAATGGCTATAAATAAAGCTCGGCTGCTTCAGGGGGTGGAAAGAGGGGAGGTTCCAGTAAACAAAGAGGTTCTAGTGGTAGGTGGAGGATTCTCTGGGATGAAATCATCTCTTGAGCTTTCCCGGCTTGGCATTAGGACAACTATAGTGGAAAGAGAGTCCACTTTGGGAGGGAAGCTTAAGGAGCTAGAAGGGTTTTACGGACTCAGGACAAGCCCGAATGAGATGTTTGCCTCGATGACAAGGATGATAGAGGAGGATAAAAACATCGAAGTTTTTACTTCTGCTGAGGTAGCAAGGGTGCAAGGGGAAGTAGGGGATTTTGCCATAAGGATAAGAAGCGGGGAAAAGGAATCCTCCCAAAGCTTTGGGGCTATCATCTTTGCTACCGGATATAGAACTGAAATTCTGCCCCAAGATTTTGAGCTTAAGCCCGGTGGTAACATTATCTCGCAGCAAAGGCTTGTCGAGATGCTTCAAGCTCCCGAGAAGTTAGCACGAAGACCCGAAACTATAGGTTTTGTTGTTGATTTCTCCGATGAAAATTCTCGTCTTCCTACGCTCTCCGCTCTGAAGAATGCTTTGGCAGTCAAAGACAAGCTAGGGAGCGAAGTCTACGTGTTCTGTAAGAATCTGAAGGTGGATAGCGAAGGGACGGAGAAGCTTTACCGAGAGGCGAGGGACCGGGGGGTAGTGTTTTTGAAATTTGAAGAAAAACCACGGATATATGGGGAGGACGGCCGAGTAACCATCGAGGCAAGGGATGTTCTTCTAGGTGAGGAGGTAACACTCCTCTGTGACCTCTTGGTGGCTGAGGAAAAAGCTTTGCCCCCTGAAGGAACCAAAGCCTTAAGTTCTATGCTAAACATAGAAACCGACTCCCAAGGCTTTTATCAGGATGAAAATGTGCATCTTTATCCCGTGGCATCAGGCAGGAAAGGGGTGTTTTTTGTTGGGGGTTGTCGAGGGAGCTTAGATCTCGGCCGAGCTTCAACCGATATCGCATCTGCTGTTGGGAGCGTTCATGAGCTTTTATCTCCCGGAGGGGCAATGGTGGAGGTGGAGAAAGTGAAGGCGGATAGTCAAAAGTGCCGAGCCTGCCTCACTTGCATCCGCGTTTGCCCCCATGAAGCAATTCGGCTAGTCCGAGTGGACAGCGAAAGATGGGTGGCCAAAATCTATGACCTTGCCTGCGATAGATGTGGTATTTGCGCCGCTATTTGCCCAGCAACGGCGATAAAGTTTGAAGGTTATAGTGATGAGCAAATCCTGGCCGAAGTCGAGGCAATATAATATATGGAGAAGCACTAAATACTAATATCTAAATCCTAAGAATTTGGATTTTGAATTTAGAATTTGTTTAGAGCTTAGAGATTAGAATTTAGGATTTAACTTAAAGGTATGACCAGAGAAAATAAAAAAATCATCGCTTTTTGCTGCGCTGAGTCAGCATATCGAGCAGCCGATAGAGCCGGGAGGCTCAGGATTCGCTACCCAGATAATGTAAGAGTCATTCGGATCCCTTGTGCTGGAAGGGTGAGCGTGCTTCACATTCTCAAAGCTTTTGAAAAGGGCGCCGCTGGAGTGCTGGTGATGGGCTGTCAGGAAGGTGCTTGTCGCCATCTAACGGGCAACATTAGGGCAAAGGAAAGGGTAAAGTATGCCAAAGACTTGCTCAAAGAAGTAGGAATAAATGGACAGCGAGTAAAAATGGTCAATTTCGGCCCTGACATGGCTCAAAAGTTCGCCCGTGAGATCGAGGAGATGGTGGAAAAGATAAAGGAGGAAAAATGATAATCGCCGCAAGGAAGTCCTTGGAGGAAATTAGAAATATGCTTTCTGGGTATAAAAGGATTCTGGTGGTGGGGTGTGGAACCTGTGTCACCATCTGTTGGGCCGGTGGAGAGAAAGAGGTGGGAATACTTTCTTCCCAGCTCAGGCTTGCCTCAAGCAAAGATGGAAACGAACTTTCCGTTATGGAAGCGGTAGTCGAAAGGCAATGCGAAAAGGAGATGGTGATTGAAGAACTTGGAGATAAAGTGCCGGGAGTGGAAGCGATTCTCTCTATGGGCTGTGGGGCTGGAGTGCAAACGATGGCTGAACTATTCGAGGAAAAACCTATCTTCCCAGCACTTAATACTACATTTATAGGGATGCCTGAAAAAGAAGGGCTCTGGCTAGAAATGTGTGGGGCTTGCGGTGATTGCTTCTTAGATCGAACAGGAGGCATTTGTCCCGTAGTTCGCTGCGCCAAGGGACTCCTCAACGGGCCCTGTGGCGGGAACTTGGAGACAAGGTGCCGGAAGTAGAAGCGATTCTCTCTATGGGCTGTGGGGCTGGAGTGCAAACGATGGCTGAACTATTCGAGGAAAAGCCTATCTTCCCAGCACTTAATACTACATTTATAGGGATGCCTGAAAAAGAAGGGCTCTGGCTAGAAATGTGTGGGGCTTGCGGTGATTGCTTCTTAGATCGAACAGGAGGAATTTGCCCCGTAGTTCGCTGCGCCAAGGGACTCCTCAACGGGCCCTGTGGCGGCACAAGGAAGGGTGGGAAATGCGAGATAGATCCGGAAAAGGATTGTGCCTGGGTTCTCATTTATCGCAGGCTAGAAAAGCAAGGAAGGCTCGATTTAATGAGGAAATATTATGAGCCTAAGAACTACCGAGCAGTGAAAAGGCCCGGGAAGATTGAAGCCTTGGAGGCTTAAATCATAGGGGGTGTAAAAATGGCAAGACCTTTCAGAGAAACGCTTAAAGCGAAGGATTTTATTGTAACCGCTGAGGCTGGACCAGAAAAAGGGTCAAATATCGCGAAGCTGGTTGAGCATATTGAGCTCCTCAAGGATAGAGTGGACGGTCTAAATGTGACTGATAATCAAAGTGCGGTGATGAGGTACCCTTCTCTTGGGACTTGCCTTCTCATCAAGGAGCATGGTGGGGAGCCAATTCTCCAGATCACTTGCCGGGATCGGAATCGCCTGGCAATTCAAGCAGACCTTCTTTTTGCTTACTCCAGAGGAATAAATAATGTCCTTTGTCTCACCGGTGATGCTATCGACACGGGTGACCATAAAGAAGCAAAGCCCGTCTTCGACCTTGATTCAGTTCAGTTAATTCATCTTGTTCATACATTGAACTCTGGAAAAGATATGGTAGGAAACGAACTTGATGGAGGTGTTGATTTTTGTATCGGGGCATCTGCTACTCCCTCGGCAGACCCTATCGAGCCTCAACTTCTGAAATTCCAAAAAAAACTGGATGCCGGGATGGACTTCATTCAAACTCAAGCCGTTTATGATATGGATGAGCTCAAAAGATTCATGGAGAATTTCCATAAGATGGATAATATTGACGGGGTTAAGATTTTAGCTGGGATAGTTCCTATCTGGGGGGCGAAGATGGCAAAATATATGAACGAAAATGTTCCCGGAATATATGTTCCTCAGTATTTAATCGACGAAATAGATCAAGCTCCTAAGGGAACAAAAGCGGCCAAAGGAATAGAAATGGCTGGAAGGCTCATAAGGCAGATAAAGGAGGAGAAAATTTGTGACGGGGTTCATATTATGGCCATTGGGAGAGAGGAAAGGGTTCCTGCGATTCTAGAAGCCGCAGGAATTTAAAATACCCTTCTGCCACCCTGAGCCCCTCGCTCATTGTCATTATGAGGGAGTGAAGTGACCGAAGAATCTCGCTCGGGGGTAAACTCCGCGAAGGGTCGAGAGATTCTTCGCTGCGGTCAGAGCCTACCAGGGAGGGTGTTTAAAAATGTAGTGCGACCCTTTAGGGTCGTGCACGAGGCTAAAGCCTCGCACTACGGAAATTTTGGGGTGAATGGGTATTAAAACTGAATGAGGCAAATCTAGTTTTGAATTTGAGGCAAAATTAAACAGCCTTAAACAAGGAGTAAGGAGGTGGGAAATTGACTGTAGTCTTAAACGAGCAAGACACTAAATTCAAATATGATGTAGCTGAAGAGCCCGGCGGAGAAAATATCAAACTTTGCTTTGCCTGTGGGCTTTGCACCGCAAGTTGCCCCGTGGCAGATATTGACCCTGAATATAATCCCCGAAAAATAATCCGCATGGTTCTCCTGGGAATGAGGAAGGAGGTCCTTTCATCAAATTTGCCCTGGCTTTGCACCCAGTGCTACACCTGCCAAGCTCACTGCCCTCAGAACGTGAAATTCTCCGATGTAATGAAGGCTTTAAGGAGCATGGCGGTGCGGGAAGGATATGTCCATCCTTCCTTTGTGGAGCAGGTAAAAGAGATTGACTCCTTCTCGCAGAAGTCACGCCATCAAATGGTGCTATCTATTCTAGATAAGAAAGCTGAGGAACTGAAGATAGATCCGGCAAAGCTTGCTGAGGAGGCACTGGAAAAGGAGAAGGCGAAAGTTTAGGGAGGTAAAGCTATGGAAGCTAAGGATAAGCCTATAGGAGCAGCACTGGTGGTTGGGGGAGGAATTGGAGGAATTCAAGCAGCACTCGATTTAGCCGAGTCCGGGTATAAGGTTTACTTGGTGGAGAAATCTCCCGCTATCGGCGGAGTGATGGCTCAGCTTGACAAGACCTTCCCCACTTTAGACTGTTCCATGTGTATCCTCTCCCCAAAACTTATTGAATGCGGAAGACACCCTAATATTGAACTCCTAACCTATTCGGACATCCTGGATGTTAAAGGAGAGCCGGGGAAATTTAAGGTAAAAATCAAGAAGCGGGCAAGGTCTATCGACCTTGAGAAATGTACCGGCTGCGGTATTTGTTACAACAGTTGTCCTGTGAAATATAAGCCTCAACTTAAAGAGGGAGGATATCATGGTCACGGTGGAACTCGATAAAGTTGATGAAATCATAGATGGATATGTAGGTGAAGAAGGGATTTTGATTCAATTGTTGTTGGATATACAGAGCGAATTAAATTGGATCCCTAAGGAAGCCTTGGAGCGGATAAGCGAGAGGCTCAAAATCCCCGTAAGCCAGATATATCGTATAGCCAGCTTCTATAAGGCAATGAGCCTGACCCCGAGAGGGAAGCATATAATAAATGTCTGCTTAGGCACTGCCTGCCACGTGCGAGGAGGTCAAAGGATTATGGATAGGGCGAAAGAGCTTTTGGGTATAAAGGAGGGAGAGACAACCCCAGACATGAAGTTCACCTTAGAAAGGGTTAACTGCCTTGGTTGCTGCGCTTTGGGACCGGTGGTAGTAGTTGATGGTGAATACCATGGCAAGGTGGCGCCGGCTAAGGTAGAGAAGACTTTAAAAAGTTATGATTAGTAGGGGGGCTATGCCAAAATTAAATTCACCTGCTGAACTGGAGGAGCTCAGGCAAGAGACACTAGCAAAAAGAGACCCTAATAAACCTTGCATCACTTTATGCTCTGGTACTGGTTGCCATGCTTACGGCAGCGAGAAGGTTAATGCAGCTTTTGCGGAAGAGATCAAAAAACAAGGATTAGAAGGCGAGATAGATATCAGGAGAACAGGGTGTCATGGATTTTGTGAAAGGGGAACCTTAGTCGTCATTTACCCTAAGGAAATCTGTTATACAAATGTACAGCCTGAAGATGCTGCTGAGGTTGTTCAAAGCGTAAAGGAAAGCAAGGTTGTTGATCGCTTGCTTTATACTGATCCCGTCACTGGAGAGAAAATAACATACGAATTAGAGATACCGTTTTATGCAAATCAACAGAGGACTATCTTTGGTCCGAATAGGCGGATTGATCCCCAAAACATTGAGGACTATCTTGCCTTGGGCGGTTATAGGGCCTTGGCTAAGGCACTTACCCAGATGACACCGGAGGCAGTCCTGGAAGAGGTGAAGAGATCCAATTTGAGGGGTAGAGGTGGAGGAGGCTTCTCTACAGGAAGGAAATGGGAGGCTACACGTGATGCCCCTGGAGAACCTAAGTATGTAATAGTCAACTGTGATGAGGGAGACCCTGGGGCATATATGAATAGAGCACTAATGGAAGGGAATCCTCACAGCGTGCTTGAGGGCTTAGCCATTGGTGCCTATGCTATAGGTTCTCATGAAGGTTTTATTTATGTTCGGGCTGAATACCCTTTAGCGGTAGAGAATGTTGGTATTGCTATCAGACAGGCTGAGGAATATGGCCTTCTAGGCGAGAATATCTTCGGCTCAGGGTTTGACTTCAAAGTCAAGGTGCACCGGGGTGCGGGAGCCTTTGTCTCTGGTGAATCGAGCGCTCTAATGACAGCAATAGAGGGGAAGGTGGGGGAGCCCAGGCCAAAGTATATTCATACCTCAGAGAAAGGCATTTGGGACGGTCCCAGTTGTCTCAATAATGTGGAGACTTGGGCTAATGTACCTCTCATCATTAACAATGGAGCTGCTTGGTTTGATTCCATTGGGAGTGAGAGGAATACAGGGACTAAGATATTCTCTTTAGTGGGCAAGGTTAATAACACGGGGTTAGTGGAAGTGCCTCTAGGTACCTCGCTACGGCACATAATCTATAACATCGGAGGTGGGATTCCTGGAGGAAAGAAGTTTAAGGTGGTTCAAACTGGTGGTCCGTCTGGAGGTTGTATCCCTGAACAATTTCTCGACTCGCCCATAGATTTTGACGAGCTCACCAAGCTGGGCTCAATGATGGGCTCCGGCGGCATGATTGTTATGGATGAAGATACCTGTATGGTTGACACCGCTAGATATTTCCTCGATTTCCTCTCCGATGAATCCTGTGGAAAATGCACCCCATGCCGTGAGGGTATTAGACAAATGTTAGGGATTTTGACTGACATCTGTGAAGGAAGAAGTAAGGAAGGGGATATCGAGCTCCTAGAAGAGTTAGCTGAAGTAGTTAAGGATACCTCACTCTGCGCTCTTGGGGGCACTGCACCTAATCCGATTTTAACCACCCTTCGCTATTTTAGGGATGAGTATAAAGCACACATTGAACAAAAGAAATGCCCCGCTTTTGTTTGCAAGGAACTGACCTCGTATTATATTGACCCAGCTAAATGCGAGGCTTGCATGATCTGTCTGAGAAACTGCCCTACAGGTGCCATTGATGGAGGCAAAGGGAAAATTCATGTAGTTGACCAGAGCAAGTGCACTAAATGCGGCACCTGTTTTGACATCTGTCCCGATCGCTTTAATGCCGTAGTCAGGATCTCTGGTGAGCCTGTCCCCCCACCACCTTCAGAAGAAGAAAGGGTTATTGTTAGGGTTGAAAAATAGGAGACTGCCATGGAAGGAAAAGAAATCACTTTAGAGATTGATAGCAGGGAAGTAAAAGCCAGGGAAGGGATGACGATTTTGGAGGCGGCGAAAAGTGCAGGCATTAACATACCTACACTTTGCTATCATCCTGCCTTAACCCCTTTCGGTGCTTGCCGCATTTGCAGTGTAGAGATTGTGCAAAGAGGAAGGTCGAGGATAGTTACCTCTTGCGTCTACCCTGTTGAGGAAGGGCTGGTGGTTAAGACCAAAAGCAATAGGGTAATAAGGGATCGCAAGATGCTTATTGAGCTCATGCTTGCTCACGCCCCTAAGGCTGAAGTGATACAGGAGCTAGCCCATGAGTATGGTGTTGAGAGGACAAGATTTAAGATAGAAGATGAAGAAAACCTTTGTATCCTTTGCGGTTTATGCGCTCGAATCTGTGAGGAGAGGATGGGGAAAAGTGCTATTAACTTTGTTGGAAGGGGAGTTAACAGAAAAGTAGATACTCCCTTCCATATTCAGACAGAAGATTGCATGGCTTGCGGAGCCTGTGCCTTTGTCTGCCCTACAGGGGCCATTAAACTTGAGGATATTACTAGGTATAAACCTTTGCCAATCCCTTTAGAGTTTGATCAAGGTTTAAGCTCGCGATCCCCAATTTATATCCCCTATCCTCAAGGAGTTCCTAATGTTCCGGTGATAGACCGAGATAAATGTGTTCATTTCCTTACCGGGGAGTGTGGAATTTGCCAAGAAGTCTGCCAGGCAAGAGCAATTAATTATGAGCAGGAAGATGAAATTGTTGAAATAGATGCGGGAGCAATTATTTTAGCCCCGGGATTTGATGAATTTGACCCAAGCCCTCTTTTCAATTACGGATACAGGAGATATCCCAATGTAGTAACCAGTATAGAATTTGAGAGGATGCTTTCAGCCTCAGGACCATTTCAAGGTGAACTGCGCAGACCCTTCGATAGAAAGCCGCCTCAAAGGATAGCCTGGATTCAATGCATTGGTTCGAGGGATGAAAGCTTGGGTTGCGGATATTGCTCTTCCGTGTGCTGCACCTATGCCATAAAGGAAGCTATTGTGGCCAAAGAGCACGTCCCCTCTGAGTTAGAGGAAACTATTTTCTTCATGGATATAAGAACACACGGGAAGGACTTTGATAAATTTTATGAGCGCGGGAAGGAAGAAGGAATAGAGTTCGTAAGGGCGAAGGTCTATGGAGTTGAAGAAGTAGATGGCACAGGGAATTTGATCCTCAGGTATGTAGGTGAAGATGATAGGCCAAGCACGGATGAGTTTGATTTAGTTGTCCTATCTATAGGGCTTAGGCCCTCTCAGGAAGCTATTGAACTTGGCAAGAGGCTCGGCATCCAGCTTAATAAATATGGATTTTGCCACACAAGTGCATTTTCCCCCGTGGAAACCTCCAAGCCGGGGATATTCGTCTGCGGTGCTTTTCAAGGCCCGAAGGACATCCCGGAAACAGTGATGCAGGCAAGTGGGGCAGCGGGAAACGCTTCTACCTTGCTTGCTCCTGCCCGAAATACCCTTACCATAAAGAAAGAATACCCGCCGGAAAAGGATGTCACCGGGGAGGAGCCCAGGATTGGTGTGTTTATCTGCCACTGTGGCATCAACATCGGTGGATATGTGGATGTTCCTGAGGTTACTGAATATGTTAAAACTCTGCTCAACGTAGCCTATGCTGAAAATAACCTCTACACCTGCTCTCAAGATACCCAAGAGAAAATCAAGGCAATGATCGAGGAACATAAGCTGAATCGAGTAGTGGTGGCATCCTGCACTCCCAGAACCCACGAGCCCCTGTTCCGAGAAACCCTCAAAGAGGCAGGATTAAACCAATACCTCTTTGAGATGTCCAATATCCGCGACCAGTGCTCCTGGGTCCATATGCATGAGCCGGAGAAAGCGACTAAGAAGGCGAAGGATTTGCTAAGGATGGCAGTGGCAAAGGCAAGGCTGATAGAGCCACTAAAACCTTTGTCTACCCCAGTTAACCACTCCGCTTTGGTCATCGGGGGAGGTGTGGCAGGGATGGTAAGCGCTTTAACCTTAGCGGATCAAGCTTTCGAAGTCCATCTTATTGAGAGAGAAGGCGAGCTCGGTGGGGTGGCGAAAAGAATACATTATACCCTTGATAGTGAGGATGCTCAGATTTTTCTCGGCGATTTAATTAGAAAGGTTAAGGAACATCCTAAGATTAGAGTCTATTACAATACTTGGATTGTAGATGCCTACGGATATGTGGGGAACTTCACCACCGAGATAATGAGATATCGCGGCAGGGTTATAGAGAAGATAGAGCATGGCGTGACCATAATTGCCACTGGGGCTCAGGAATATAAACCGAAGGAATACCTTTACGGAAGAGACCCACGGGTGCTCACTCAGCTTGAACTTGAGGAGGAGATAGCGAGAGAGAATCCGGATATAGTAGGCTGTGACAACCTAGTAATGATACAGTGCGTAGGCTCCCGAAATGGGGAGCGCCCCTATTGCAGCCGGGTATGCTGTAACCAGGCAATTAAGAATGCCCTAAAGCTTAAAGAGATAAAGCCCGAAATGAATATCTATATCCTCTATCGGGATATGAGGACATACGGATTCTATGAGGAATATTATCTGGAGGCAAGACAAAAGGGGGTTATCTTCCTGAGGTATGATCCAGAAGATAAACCTCGGCTAAGTCAAGAAAGGAAGAATGGACGCTATCTAATAAGGGTTGAGGGTAAAGACCCGGTGCTCGGGGAGGAAGTAGCTATTGATGCCGATATTATTGCCCTAGGCGTGGCGATGGTTTCCCCAGAAGAGGCAAGAGAGCTTGCCATGCTTTACAAAGTGCCTTTAAACGAGGATGGCTTCTTCCTGGAAGCACATGTAAAGCTTCGCCCGGTGGACTTCGCCACAGACGGAGTCTTTCTCTGTGGACTTGCTCATGCTCCCAAGTCAATCAAAGAGAGCATCGCTCAGGCTAAAGCAGCCGCTTCTCGAGCAACCACTATACTAGCCAAAGAGACTATTACGGCTGAGGGCATTGTTTGCTTTATAAATGAAGATATCTGCAGTGGTTGTGGCATCTGTGAAGTTCTTTGCCCTTACGGGGCTATCGTGGTAAATAAGGAAAGAAAGGTAGCTGAGGTCAATGAGGCTCTGTGCAAAGGATGCGGCACCTGCTGCGCTGCCTGCCCCTCAGGAGCTGCCCAACAGAGGGGCTTCACGAGAGACCAAATTGCATCCATGGTTGAAACTGCTTTGGTGGTTTAAAAATGAACAAGGAAGAATTTGAACCAAAGATATTAGCTTTTTGCTGTAACTGGTGTGCTTATGCTGGTGCTGACCTCGCTGGTGTATCACGAATGCAGTATCCACCGAATATAAGGATCATTAGGGTTATGTGTTCTGGGAGGGTGGAACCTGAGTTCGTTCTTAAAGCTTTTACCCTTGGTGCCGATGGGGTGCTAGTCCTTGGCTGCCACCCTGGAGATTGCCATTACTTATCTGGTAACTATAAAACAATGAGGAGAGTGCCGTTAACAAAGAGGCTTTTAGGGCAGTTTGGGGTAGAACAGGAGAGATTGAAGTTGGAGTGGGTTTCGGCAGCTGAGGGAGCAAGATTTGCGCAAGTAGTAACTGATTTTACCAGCAAGGTAAAGGAATTGGGACCAAATCCGCTAAAAGGAAGTTAAAAGGCTGACTCAAAATATCTCATAACAAATTTTCCTGTAATCGTTCAGCCACCCTATGTCTCCCTGAGCCCTTCGCAAAGCAAAATGATAACTCTGATTTTAGGACTGGAAAATCCTATCCTTAGCTAACTAATCTAGAAGAGAGTTAAGATAATCTTATTACCTTTATGGTGGAGCTGGGGTTACAATAGGTAGAACTTTTGAACTGGCTTTCAGCCTGACTATTTGAGTCACCCACTGCCGTCACAGGTGATTGTAGCAATAAAATGCATAACCAGCAATCGGCAGGTAACAATCTGGACAATCGTGCAACTCCTTTTACTTCAACTCTTCAGAATGTTGCCTTGCATACGGGGCATCTTAGAGGTTCACGCCTTCTCTGAAGATAATTAAGCATCATTTTTGATAGCATGGATACGTTACCGCCCAAGTGGAAGCTGTGGACTCCCGCTCGAACAACTCCGATTGCACCTGTGCTTCGCCCTATCAGTATCTTCGCCACTTCTTCGTCAGCCAAGTCAGGCCTGTCCAAAAGAACTCTAACCTCCTCTTCGCTCCAATCAGGCGCCCGACGGGGAGTCATCTTGTTTCCTGGAGGCAGATGTCCATGGTGGTTTCTATATTCATTGATTTCTGCAGTCTCCCAATCTAATGCTTGTGTACGGCTAGTAGCCTCCGCATAACGGAACATGAGTCGGCAATTTTGCTGACGCAAACGTTTTTCATAAGCCGATAAGTACTTTTTGGGGTTATCAACCCTCTGACTCAATCTCTGCCTCAAGCCTTCACGACCAGTGGCTGAACCGATGTACACCACACAGTCGGTTGCTTGACAACTCACTTGATAAATGCCAGGGCTTTGAGGAAGATTCGCAACATAGCTCTTTTCTAGAGCCTGCCATTCCGACCATGCTACGATTGCTGTCATCTTTGCTAGTCCTCCCTTGATTCCAGCGCCACGTTTCCACAGCCATTTTATATCAAGCGTGCTTTAGGAACAATCGGTAAAGTGAAGAAAGCGGTCAACTGAACATTCCGCCCTTTTGTGTAGCACACGTGCTATCTACTCTCCTGGAGCTCGCTCCCCTTCCCCCAACTCTTAGGCCTCTGTCGTCTTATGTGAGGTCGTAGTGATGCTAACCGGGAGGCATCCTCCCAATAACTTGACCTACTGTCCGAATCTCTTTGCATGATACCATCATGACTCTTTGAGCAGAGGGGCTGTTGCTGCGCGAAGGAATCATTGCTGCTCGGTACCATCGCGGGTCAAGTTGATACAGAGTGTAGCTGCTATCTTTATCTTCGAGCGCAGCTACAATATTCTGCACTCGCCCAAGCATAGCCAGAGATAGACCAATCTGAGGTGTGTTTCGGTGAGCACATTTGATAGCAATTCGTTTACCAGCCCAGACTGACTCGTTGCTAGACTTGGACAGTAACTCCGTACCAAGAAAGTGTGCAACTTTAGCCGCCATAGCGTGGCCGTAATCACTTGCAGCCCTTCCTGACTCCCTATCTTGCCCCACAATTACACCTCCTAATAGTAACCCCAATGAGTGCGACACCTGTTGGCTGAAGTGGAAGCCTACTCGCTTCTATTGAACGGGGGTAGCTCATCATGATCCTCCACATATTGTTGCAATAATTGTGATTCCAGTTGTCTCGGATTCTCTGTAATTACGAAAGATATTTCCATCGGCACCTCTCGTTGTAGAAACGAATGAATCCGCTGATTTGTCCACTGAGTAGGCCCAGGATTAAAGTAGGAGTTAATACGTGCCCTCATTCCATTCTGACCGGTACTTTTTCCAATGTATAGAATGTCAGAGTTACCTCGGAGACGGCCAAACTGACCACCTTTGTGCCTAATAACATACACTCCAAGGCTATTCCCTGCCAGTCGAA